>NZ_JACSLT010000003.1:0-349169 GCF_018618275.1 Exiguobacterium sp. s194
TTCGTCCTGAGCCAGGATCAAACTCTCCAAAGAATTTGATATAGCTCTTTAAAAATGACGAAGCTTGCGCTTCATTCAAAAATTGTAAAACTTTTTTTGCCTCATCGTTCAGTTTTCAAAGTTCGTCAGTTTAAATGGTGGGCCTAAGTGGACTCGAACCACCGACCTCACGCTTATCAGGCGTGCGCTCTAACCGGCTGAGCTATAGGCCCATAATAAAAATGGTGCACCCTGAGAGATTCGAACTCCCGGCCTTTAGATTCGTAGTCTAACGCTCTATCCAGCTGAGCTAAGGGTGCATATTGGTGCGGTCGAGAGGACTTGAACCTCCACGGTGTTAACCACCACTAGGCCCTCAACCTAGCGCGTCTACCGATTCCGCCACGACCGCAGCGTATTAAGGTGTTACGAGGGATAAAAAATGGTGAGTCATGCAGGGCTCGAACCTGCGACCCTCTGATTAAAAGTCAGATGCTCTACCAACTGAGCTAATGACTCAAATTATAAGCTGGGCCGGAAGGGATCGAACCTTCGCATGTCGGAATCAAAATCCGATGCCTTACCACTTGGCTACGGCCCAACGTAAATGGCGGTCTTGACGGGATTTGAACCCGCGATCTCCTGCGTGACAGGCAGGCATGTTAACCCCTACACCACAAGACCGTTATACGTGCTTAAATTTGAAATGGTGGAGGATGACGGGATCGAACCGCCGACCCCCTGCTTGTAAGGCAGGTGCTCTCCCAGCTGAGCTAATCCTCCGTATGATGGTGACCCGTACGGGATTCGAACCCGTGTTACCGCCGTGAAAGGGCGGTGTCTTAACCGCTTGACCAACGGGCCAGATGTATGTGTTTTCTAAAAATTAAGTGGCGGAGACGGAGGGATTCGAACCCTCGCACCGGTTTCCCAGCCTACTCCCTTAGCAGGGGAGCCCCTTATAGCCTCTTGGGTACGTCTCCAAAATAAAATGGCTCCGCAAGTAGGATTTGAACCTACGACCTACCGGTTAACAGCCGGTTGCTCTACCACTGAGCTATTGCGGAACGTTGCTTGAATTTATCGAAGTAACGATTTAAATTGTAACCGCAAACCAGAAACCTGTCAATCACTTTTTTAGAAAAGCTTTAATATTCCATGTCGTCTCTCGGCGACTTCTATAAGATAGCACGGGCAGAAAAGACCGTCAACACTTTTTTATAAAAAAAACCCGAGCAAAATGAAAAACATTTTGCCCGGTACTAGTTCCTTCTTATTTAACGCTTCGGCTCCAACATCGTGAGACTGATCCGTCCACGATTGGCGTCCACTTGTTCGATCCATACGGTGACGATATCACCGACTGCGACGACATCAAGCGGATGCTTGACGTAGCGATTCGACAATTTCGAAATATGGACGAGTCCATCTTGCTTCACCCCGATATCAACGAACGCCCCAAAGTCGATGACGTTTCGCACCGTCCCTTGGAACTCCATCCCCACTTGAAGGTCCTCCAAGTTCATGACGTCGGTCCGAAGCAATGGTTTCTGAATATCTTCGCGCGGGTCACGTCCAGGCTTCGCGAGCGACTTCAAGATATCTTCGACTGTCGGTAATCCGGCATCTAGCTTCTCACTTAGCACTTTGGCATCGACCGTCTTTAATCGTTCCCGCAGTTCGGCCGTTCCTACCGTTTGCTTCGAAACACCGAGTTCCTTCAATAGAGAGAGTGTCAGTTTATAGCTCTCTGGATGAATCTCCGTCTGGTCGAGCACATCACTCCCGTTCGTGATCCGTAAAAAACCGGCTGCTTGTTCATACGCCTTCGCTCCAAGACGTGGTACTTTCTTGATTTCTTTCCGTGTATCAAACCGGCCGAACTCGTCACGATACGCGACAATATTTTTAGCCGTCGTCTTATTCAATCCGGATACATACGTGAGCAGTGACTCCGAAGCCCGGTTCACATCGACGCCGACCATGTTGACGACACTCTCGACAACGAACTCGAGCGATCCTTTCAACTTGTTCTGACTGACGTCATGCTGATATTGCCCGACCCCGACAGACTGCGGATCGACTTTGACGAGTTCCGCCATCGCGTCTTGAATGCGTCGAGCAATTGAGACGGCCGAACGTTCTTCCACTTTCAATTCCGGGAACTCTGATCGGGCAATTTCTGAAGCCGAATAGACACTCGCCCCCGCCTCGTTGACGATGGCATATGCTATCTCGCGTTCCGCCTTCTTTAGCCAGTTCGATACGAATTGCTCCGTTTCACGGGATGCGGTCCCATTCCCGATGACGATAACCGAGATTGGATAACGTTTCACGAGCGACGCCAACACTTTCTCTGAGCCCGCGACATCGTGTTTCGGTGCCGTCGGATAGAAGACACCGACCTCTTCGACTTTTCCAATTTCATTGACGACGGCCCATTTACAACCTGTACGATAGGCCGGGTCAATTCCTAGGACGACGACCTCACGAAGCGGTGGTTGCATGTAGAGCTGTTTCAAGTTTTTTGAGAACACATCGATTGCCTGTTCTTCAGCCGTCTCGGTCAACTCACTCCGGACTTCGCGTTCGATGGCCGGGAACACCGACTTCTTGAAGGCATCCTTCACGGCGAGCGTAACGAGTTCGCGTTTCTCCGTTGGCAAGCGGTCAAACTTACCGAGCGCTTGTCGCATGAAACCCGTCTCGTCGAAGACGATCTTCACTTGCAACACATCCGTGCGCTCTCCACGGTTCAAGGCGAGGATTCGGTGTGGGACGATTCCTGCGATTTTCTCTTCATATTCATAATACTGGGCGAACACTTCTTTCTCATCTTCCGCCTGCTTTTTCTTCTGTGAACGAAGGAGCGCCTCTTTCCGGACTCGTGTACGGAGTGATTGTCGAAGCGTCGCCACTTCGCCCCACTCCTCCCCGATAATCGATTGGACGAACGGAAGTGCTTCTTCAAGCGAGAGGTCCCCTGCTAACGACTGCGCTTCGGTCACCGAATATGGTGTTGGTTGACGATACCAGTCAGCGAGCGGTTGGAGCCCTTTCTCCCGACCTTGTTCGGCTTTCGTCCGTCGCTTCGGACGATACGGAAGGTAGATGTCATCGACTTGTTGCAGGCTCGTCGCCGTTTCAAGCGCACGGGTCAACTCTGGTGTCGCCTTCTCGAGTTCCTCGAGTTTGGCGAGGACGTCCGTCTTACGTTTGTGCAAACTCTCTTCATATTGTAAGGCGTCGAGAATGGCTTTAATCTCCACTTCATCGAGATTACCGGTCATTTCTTTACGATACCGGGCCATGAACGGAATCGTTGCTCCGTCCGCGGAAAGCTGTTGTACCGTCTCGACTTGACTCGTCTTCAACTTCAAATCTTTTGCGACTTTCGTAATCAATCGAATCACTTCCTTTTCTCTTCTCTCTTGAAGTGTAGCAAACTCACGCGTAGACGACAAAAAAACGATGACCGTTTAGTCATCGTTTGAGAATACTTCATTGAGCGGGACTTTGATGGCCTCGCGTAATTTTTCGAGCGCACGACGCTGTAAGCGCGATACGTGCATCTGTGAAATCCCAAGGAGCTCACCCGTCTCTTTTTGGCTCATGTTTTTATAATAAGCACATTCCAGAATCGCCTGTTCCCGTTCATTCAACACGCTGAACGCTTTTTCAAGGATGAGGCGCTGGTCAACCGATTCGTAACCACGTTCTTGACTCCCGACGAGGTCGAGGAGCGTGACGGTCGAACCTTCGTTGTCCGCTTCGATTGAGCTGTCGACGGAAAGGGCTTGGTAGCTCTTACCCATCTCGAGCGTTTCGAGAATCTCTTCATCGGAAACACCAAGGTGATCGGCGATTTCATCTATGCGTGGTGAACGTTGCAATTCGGTCGTTAACTCTTCGACCGTCTTCTTGATTTTCGGTCCGAGCTCTTTAATCCGGCGTGGAACGTGGACGCTCCACGTTTTGTCACGGATGAAACGCTTGATTTCACCGATAATCGTCGGAACGGCAAACGACTCGAAACTGCGTCCAAACTCAGGGTCGAAACGACGAAGGGCAGCGAGAAGTCCGATCATGCCGACTTGAACGAGGTCGTCATGAATGGCCCGGCCTCGCGAAAACTTTCGTGCAAGCGCCTCAACGAGGTCCGAGTATCGGTTGATGAGGAGCATTTGGACTTCTTCATTTTGATCGTCCTGTTGATAACGCTCGATCCACTCTAATACTTCATCATCACTGTGATGGCGTTGTTGAGATTTTGCTGGCACTCTGATCCACCTCGTCCCTGTTAAGGAGTTTCGTCATCGTCACCTTGACACCATTGTCCTTGTTGATCGAGACGTCATCCATTAAGGCTTCAATGAGGAAAAGACCGAGTCCCCCTTCGTGAAGCGATTCGATTTCAGCCGTCTCTTCGACTGGTGCCGCTTGGCGTTTCACGTCGTCGGCAAATGTTTTGCCCGAGTCCTCGATCGTCATTTCGAGACGATCTTGATGGACGCCACACGTAAGCTTCACTTCACCTTCTTGATCTTCATAGGCATGTTGAACAGCATTGCCACAGGCTTCCGAGACCGCGATTTTAATATCCTCGATCTCGTCGTACGTATATCCCATACGGTTAGCGATTCCTGAGACGACTAAACGGACCACACCGACATACTCCGGTTTGGCCGGGAACGTCATCACCGTCTGTTCGATGTTACTCATTGCGTGCCACCTCTTACGTTTGTATTGATCGAAAGCAACTTGTGCAGCCCTGTCAATTCAAAGAGACGGTTGACGCGGTCGGTGACGCCGACGAGCGACAACTCTTTCTCGTTACGTTTGGCTATTTTAAGGGCACCGACAAATACGCCAAGACCAGTTGAATCCATATAGTCCACTTCATCCAAATGAACGGTAACATCCTGCTCCGTAATAGCCGGGTGCAAGACTTCCTTCAATTTTGGTGCGGTATATGTATCCACTTCTCCGGATACGTAAAGGTGTAATTGTTCTCCAATGACTTGCTCGCGAATCGCTAAATCCATCGTATATTCCCTCCTAATGTGCGTACATAAAAATTGAGTACAATTAAACTAAATTCCCGTTTTACAGAATTCTAAACTATTTTTTGAAGATTTTTTTGAAAAAAAACCGATACCCATGTATCGGTTTCTTTATATGTAAGCTAGAGAGGGATTAATCCCAGACTAATCTCTAGCGCTCGGTCAACTTTGTGCATCGTCTCATCATCGAGATGAGTGACTTTATCTGTCAGACGACGCTTATCAATCGTTCGAATCTGTTCAAGCAAAATCACGGAATCTCGTTCGAGACCATGTTTGACTTGATATACCTCTACATGAGTCGGCAGTTTTGCTTTCTGGATCTGAGCCGTAATCGCAGCGACAATGACGGTCGGGCTAAAGCGATTGCCGATATCGTTTTGAATGACGAGAACCGGACGAACTCCACCTTGCTCTGAACCGACTACGGGCGACAGATTCGCATAAAACACGTCACCACGCTTTACGATCACTCCGCTCACACCCCGCTTACTTGACGTAAGAGAGCATGTTCGGCTTCCGTCTCAATCATCAGCATCTCTTCTGCCATATTCAAATTAAACGCGGCCATCTCTTGATAGCCTCTCGCCAATTCTTCGCGCAGTGTTTGTTGTCGATCAGCAATTTCTTTGGACAAGTACGTCACTACATCGTTCAATGACAATGATTCACGATCTTTCATCGAAATCGGACCCACATGTTGCGAGAACCGATCTGGAACGGACGCTAAAGCACCCGCAGTTCGCTGTTTCAACATCTTACACCTCCAGAATCGTTTCAATGACTGGCGGAAATCTTCCCGCGTTCTTTACCAATATAACACGCGAGTTTGGGAAAATATAGAGGATTCCCGAAAGAATTCAGATAATTTCACACGTTTTCCGCTTTACACATAACGTCGTGGGAGGCGGCTCGTCAATTGACAGACGACCTCGTAATTGATTGTCTCGAGATGCGTGGCCAGTTCATCAATCGCGACCGGTCCGCCGATGAGCGTGACGACCGTCCCGACCGGAACTGACTCGGGAAGCCTCACCATGAAGCGGTCCATACAGACACGACCGACAATCGGACAACGGTGATCGTTTACGTCGACTTTGAAGCCGCTCGCTTTACGAATCCAGCCGTCGGCATATCCGACCGGCACGGTACCAATCCACTCATCTTCAGTCGTCGTATACGTCGCCCCGTAGCTGATCGTCTGTCCGGCCTCGAGTTGCTTCACTTGCATGAGCTTGCTCTTCAACGTGAAGGCTGGACGTAAGAATGAATAGAAGGAAGCCATCTCAGCCGACGGATACAATCCATAGAGCGCGATGCCGACCCGGACCAAGTTATACGGCACATCTTGTCCGGCCATGCGGATCGCTCCGGCCGAGTTTGACGTATGAATGTAGCGGAATTGCGAGTGGAGTCCATCTATCAACTGACCGAACCGCTCCTGTTGCTCATAATATAGCTGGCTGTCCGGCTCATCCGCTGTCGCAAAATGCGTATAAATCCCTTCGACGATAAAACGGTCATCTGCCGCTTCTAAAAGGGCATCAAGTTCGGCGCGGGTCCGCAAACCGAGACGACCCATCCCCGTGTCGACTTTCACATGAACGGTGAGTGGACGGTCAGATAGATGTGTGCACGCCTCACGCAACCAGTCGGCCGAAAAGACGGACAACGTCACATCGTGTTCGGCTGCGACGCCCGCAGTTTCTGGGAACTGGGCCTCCATGACGAGAATCGGCGCTTTAATCCCGGCCTCTCGGAGCTCGATGGCTTCTTCAAGCAAGGCCACGCCGAGCATCGTTGCCCCGTTCTCGAGTGCGATTTTCGCGACTTCGACGGCTCCATGTCCGTAAGCGTTCGCTTTGACGACGGCCATGAGCGCTTGCGGGATCCGTTTTTTGATTTCGATTACGTTATGCTTGATCGCCGCCCGATCAATTTCAATCCAACTTGGACGAAACATCGTGATCCCCCTCTTCAATGATGACTTGTGCCACGGCGTATTGCTCGCTGTGGCTGATACTCACATGAATCCGGCCTGAGTAAGGCGCCGTCATATGTGGTCGCCCGGCCTCATCCGGTAAGATTTCGATTTGTTGCCACGACAGGCCCCGGGCAATCCCGGTCCCGACCGCTTTGGCATACGCTTCTTTCGCCGCGAACCGTCCAGCGACGAATTCGATGCGGCGTTGTTCTGGATAGGCGTCGGCGAGCGCCCGCTCACCTTCGGTCAACAGACGCGCGACGAAACGGTCATTCTTGATCGAGCGAGCAATCCGCTCGAGCTCGACGATATCGATTCCGATTCCCACAATCACAGGACACTCGCTCCTTTCCTTTTTCACTCGTTTCCTTATACAATTAAGGAAAGAGGTGATGCTATGTTTAGTCGTACTGAGAATGTTCAAACGTTCGTCCGAGCTTATCCGCTCGTAACGCTGTTCATTGTAATCCAACTGCTCGTGTTTGTCATCGATTCTTTGGTACCTGACCTCCGAATCGTCGCACTCGGTGGGTCGTTCCATCTCGCGCTCGCCCAAGGGGAATGGTACCGTCTCTTGACGGCCAACTTCATCCATTTAGGGCTCGGTCATTTGCTGTTCAACTCGTTCGCTTTGATTATCTTCGGACCTGCCATGGAACGCATGGTCGGCCATATCAAATTCGCCGTGTTCTATATCGTCGCCGGTGTGCTTGCCAACCTGCTCACGTTCTTCACAGTGAGTGAACTGTTTTATCTGCAAGCCGGTGCGTCCGGTGCGATTTTAGCGATTCTTGGCTTCTACGTGTACATCGGTCGGTTCCGCCGAACGCTCATCTATAGCCAGGACGCGCGACTCGTCTATATCTTCGTCGCCATCAGCGCCGTGTTCACGCTCATCGGGGCGAACGTATCACTGTGGGGACATGTGTATGGTTTCCTCGCCGGATTTGTGCTCGCAATCCCGCTCTCCCGGTTCGCGGTCCCATACTCGCGCCCGCTCCGCTACGGAAAGTACAAGCCGCGCAAGTATTCGCCCCCAATCATTCATACGGGTGAAGGCAAATGGATTTTCTACGTGATCGTCGGACTGGCCGTGTTCGGTTTGTTCGCCCGCTTCTTATGACAGTAATAAAGAGAGGATTCGCCCGAGCGGCGAATCCTCTCTTTTGTTTAGGCGAGCAAAGTGAGCATGAGCGCCTTTTGCGCGTGTAAGCGATTCTCGGCTTGATCGAACACGACCGACTGCGGACCATCGATGACGTCGGCCGTCACTTCTTCGCCGCGATGGGCCGGGAGGCAGTGTAGGAAAATCGCCTCTGACTTCGCTTGCTGCATGAGCGAAGCATCGACTTGGAACGTCGCAAACTGCGTCAACCGTTCCGCCGCTTCCGCTTCTTGCCCCATGCTCGCGAACACATCCGTATAAATCACGTCCGCACCCGAGGCGGCAGCAACCGGGTCTTGCCAAAGCGTGACGCTACCTCCTGTCGTTGCCGCGAGTTCGTTCGCCCGTTCAAAAATGTCGGCCTCGACCGTGTACGCTTCCGGCGAGGCGATGCGGATGTGCATCCCACTGAGCGCACCCCCGATCATGAGCGAGTGGGCCATGTTGTTGCCGTCGCCGATGTACGTTAACGTTTTACCAGCCCGTGACCCGAACACTTCCTCAACCGTCAACAAGTCGGCGAGTACTTGGCACGGGTGATGGGAATCGGTCAATCCGTTGATGATTGGAATCGAACCTGCCGAAGCGAGCGTCTCGACCGTCGCGTGGGCGTACGTCCGAATCATGAGCGCATCGACATAACGGCTCATGACTTGTATCGTATCCGTCAGCGGTTCCCCACGCCCGATTTGTAAATCACTGCTGCTCAAGAACAGCGGATAACCGCCGAGTTCGACGACACCGACCTCGAACGACATCCGGGTCCGGGTCGAGGCCTTCTCGAACAAGAGCGCCACTTTCTTGCCGGCGAGCGCCGACTGGAACGCTTCCGGCTGTCGTTTCACTTCGGCCGCGAGTCCAAGCAAGTCGTCGAGGGCGGACGGAGTCAGTTCCTCGAGTGTCAGTAGATGATTGATGGTTTTCGTCGTCATAATGGTAGTCCCTCTCCTGTCTGCATCGTTTGAAGTGAACGGACCGGCATCGGTTCCGCTTGCATCGCTTGTTGATAGTATTCGGCAAGATGTGTCTCCGAGATGACGTGGACGCCATTTCGGACCGCCGTCTCACGTGCCGCTTGCTCTTCTGGTGCGTTCGAGAATAGGACCGACACGTTTTGGAACTCGGTCGTCTCATCAAGCGTTTGATCACTATATGACGACCAGCCTTGGCCGGCTACGGTCTCAGTCCGATTCATGACGCGCGTCGTCGTCGCATCGTAACAGAACCGTTCGGACACGTAAGGGGTCATGCTGAATTGGAGTGTCTCTCCGGTCGAGCGCATGACGGGTCCGGTGAGCGGGTCGACGCCTGGCAATTTCAAACTCGAGAACACCGGTGTCTTGATGGCATAGCCGCTCCATACCGGACGTGCCTCTGGGACGACGGTTGCCAACTCATGGCCGAACGCCGCGAGCGTCGCCCATTCGATGAGTGGTTCCCCGGTCACTTTACTGACGATTGGGACCGTCCGAGATGCACGCGGATTGATTTCGAGCACGTAAATGACGTCGCCCTTCAAAACGAATTGGATATTGAGCGCGCCCCGGTACGTGAGTGCTCGCCCGATTGTTTGAACGATGGCTTCAATCTCGGCTTGTTGCGCGAGTGACGTCTTGATCGGCGGCAGAATCATCGTCGAATCGCCCGAATGGACACCGGCTGCCTCAATCTGTTCGAGCAAGGCCGGAACGTAGACGGTTTTCCCGTCAGTGACACAGTCGACTTCGAGTTCACGTCCATCGACATACGCATCGACGAGGAGCGGATAAGTCAAGTGCGGTTCGACTTGAGCCAACTCCGCCGCAGTCCGGATGATAAACATGCCTTTTCCACCGATGACGTAGGAGGGACGGACGACACATGGATACCCGAGACGATCGATCGCGGACGTCAACTCGTCAACTGATCCGACCTCTTCTCCAGGGATGTGGGCCACCCCGATTTCGTCAAGGAATTGATAGAACCGATCCCGGTCCTCCATTTGATCGATGACGTCTGCCGTCGCCCCGAGCAAGTGGTAGCCTTTGGTTTCTAGCGCACGGGCGAGTGAGATGCCGGTCTGGCCGCCGAACTGGATGAGGACGTCCTGACAGCCTTCTGCCTCCAATACGTGGACGACATCTTCAAACGTCAACGGTTCGACGTACAGTTTGTCTGCGACCGTGAAGTCGGTTGACACCGTCTCCGGATTGTTGTTGATCATAATCGTCTCGACCCCGAGCTTTTGAAGGGCCCAGACAGCGTGCACCGAACTGTAATCGAACTCGATACCTTGCCCGATGCGAATCGGCCCTGACCCGATGATGGCGACTTTCGGGCGCTCGCTCGGCACGACTTCAGACGTCCCGTGCCACGACCCGTAAAAGTACGGTGTGTGGCTCTCGAACTCGGCGGCACACGTATCAATCATCTGATAGACCGGATGGATGTCGTGTTCGAGCCGCATCGCTGCGACTGCGTCGGCCGTGACGTTCATCTGTTGCGCAATCTGGGCGTCAGTGAAACCGAACCGTTTCGCTCGCAACAAGTTTTCTTTCATAGACAGGTCCAGACGGATTGTCGTCACGAGTCGCTCGAACGTCATCATGAAGTGCGGGGCGATACCCGTCAGCGCTTCAAGCTGTGACGCCGTGGCGATTCCCCGATCGAGTAACGCGAGGCACGCCAGGAGACGACGATCGGTCGGTGCCGAAATTTCAGCGTAGAGCGCGTCAGGATCAGCTGTCGCCATCCAACTCGGATAGAGCGGACTCTGCTCGACACCGGCACCGCGCCACGCTTTCTGTAGCGCTTCTTCGAGTGTTTTGCCCATCGCCATGCTCTCCCCGGTCGCTTTCATCTGCGGTCCGAGCGTCCGGTCCGTCCCATTGAACAAATCGAACGGGAACGTCGGCACTTTCGCCGTCACATAATCGAGGGCCGGCTCGAAGCTCGCCATCGTCCCGTTCGTGACGGGATTGATGCAATCGTCGAGTCGTTCCCCGAGCGCGAGACGGGTGGCAATCTTCGCAATCGGATAACCGGTCGCCTTCGAGGCGAGCGCCGAGCTACGTGAGACACGCGGGTTCACTTCAATCACGTAATAGGCGTCTTCCGTCGGATGAACGGCGAACTGGATGTTACACCCGCCGACGACACCAAGTGCCGAGACGATTCGGAACGCGGCGCTCCGTAACGTCTGATGCATGACATCCGATAGCGTCTGGGCCGGGGCGAACACGACCGAATCGCCCGTATGGACGCCGACTGGGTCGATGTTTTCCATGTTGCAGACGATGATACACGTCCCGTTGGCGTCGCGCATGACCTCATATTCGAACTCTTTATACCCGGCGATACTCTGCTCGATTAAACACTGCGAGATGGGACTCGCCTCGAGACCACGTTGCGCAAGCATGTAGGCGGCATCAATCGTCTCCGCAATCCCGCCGCCGGTACCGCCGAGCGTGAACGCCGGACGGACGATGAGCGGGACGCCTGTCTCGGCGATAAAGCCTTCAAGGGCCTCGATCGATTCGATGGTTGTGCTGACCGGGAGCGGTTCCCCGAGTTCGTTCATCTTCTGTTTGAACCGTTCGCGGTCCTCCCCGTCGCGAATCGTCTCGAGCGACGTCCCAAGGAGAGCGATGCCGTATCGTTCGAGCACGCCAGCCTCGTCCAAGGCGAGCGCCAAATTGAGGGCGGTCTGCCCGCCGACCGTGGCGAGCAAGTGGGTCGGACGTTCTGTCTCGATAATCAACTCGGCCTTCTCTAACGTCATCGCCTCGATGTACGTGTGATCGGCCAAACCGGGATCGGTCATGATCGTGGCCGGGTTCGAGTTGAAGAGCACGACCTCACAGCCTGCTTCCCGAAGCGCTTGGCACGCCTGTGTGCCCGAATAGTCAAACTCGGCCGCCTGTCCGATGATAATCGGACCTGAACCGATGACGAGTACTTTCTTATGCATAGACGTTCACCCCTTGCTGAATCATTTCGTCGAAGCGGTCAAAGATGGCTTGTGCTTCCTTCGGTCCCGGACTGGCCTCCGGATGGAACTGGGCCGAGAGGATTGGAGCCGTCCGGTGCAACGTCCCTTCGACCGATAAATCGTTAACATTTTCAAATAGTAGCTCGAGCGGCGTCGCTTCCAAACTGTCCCGTTTGACGACGTACCCGTGATTTTGCGATGTCATCCACACTTCACCCGTCTGGACGTTCCGGACCGGATGATTGGATCCGCGGTGTCCGTACGTCTGTTTTTCAATTCCACACCCGAACGCGAGCGCGAGCAGTTGATGGCCCATACAAATGCCGAGTGTCGGATACGCCAATGCCACTTCACGCACATGATCGAGGTAGTCGACCAAATCACGTGGATCTCCCGGACCGTTCGACACGAGAATCCCGGTCGGCGCGAGCGCATGGACTTGGGCAGCCGTCGTATCGAACGGAACGACTGTCACCGCGTACCCTCGCTCCACCATCGCTTGAACCATCGACGCCTTCACGCCGAAATCAAGACAGACGATATGTCCGCTCGCCCCGTCGCCGTGACGCACATGACGTGGCGTCGAAACGGTCTCCGTAATCTGATGTAGATCCCCATCGAACGACACATCTGATTCAGACGTCATCACACCCCACTGATCCCCGTGTTCACGAAGGGCATGGACGAGCGAGCGCGTGTCGACGTCAGACAGTACCGGCACTCCGGACTGCTCCAACCAATCCTTCAAGTCGGTCGCCGCCCCGTTGCCAGCTAACGTCTGGACGAGCACGCCCGCCACTTGAATGTCCGCACTTTCAGATACTGCGTCGGTCAACCCATATTGTCCGATGAGCGGATATGTGAACGCGACGATTTGACCGGCGTACGAAGGATCGGTCAACACTTCTTGATAACCGGTCATCCCTGTGAAGAAGACGACCTCCCCTTTCGCCGAGCGCGCACTCGTCTCCCACGTCCCGTTGAACTGTTGACCGCTTTGTAACGTCACTGTCCCCGTCATGACACCATCTCCTTTGTAATCACATGTCCAATGATTGCGAGCGCCTCATCCACTTCGGCTTCTGTAAGCAACAAAGACGGCAAGAAGCGAATCACGTCAGGACCTGCCGCAACGACCAAGAGGCCAGCGTCTCGCAACTGTTCGATCCATGCCGCGACCGATTGCGTCGCGACGAGCCCGAGCATCAAACCGAGTCCACGTACCTCGGTGAATGTCTCTCCGTCGACAAATTGTTCCAAGCCCGCTCGTAATCGCGCGCCCATCGCATTGACGTGGGCAAGTGCGTCCGCCTCGAACAAAATGTCGAGCGTCGCTTCCGCCGCGGCCATCGCGAGCGGATTGCCGCCGAACGTCGAACCGTGACTGCCAGCCGTGAAGACGTGTTCCGCACCTGCTGCTGTCAAAATCGCTCCGACAGGAAAACCACTACCGAGCCCTTTCGCGAGCGTGACGACGTCCGGTTTAAGCGGTGTCTGTTCGAACGCGAAACGGGTACCTGTGCGGGCAATCCCGGTCTGCACCTCATCGACGACGATTTTGACACCATGCTCAGTCGCTTTCGCTTGAAGCGCTTCGAGCCATGCCGCGTCAGCGACGACGACCCCACCCTCGCCTTGGACGATTTCGAGCCAGACCGCAGCCGTCTCGTCATCGATCATGTCGAGTGCATCCATATCGTTGAACGGCGCGTGTACAAAATCAGACACCATCGGGCCGAATCCGGCTTTGACCTTGTCTTGTCCGGTCGCCCCGAGCATGGCGAACGAGCGACCGTGGAACGATTTCGTGAACGTCACGATTTTTGTCTTGTTCGTCCATTTCCGAATCAATTTGAATGCCCCTTCGTTCGCCTCGGTCCCGCTGTTACAGAAGAACGCATGCGTCAAATGCGTCCCTGACATGAGCGTCTCGGCGACGCGCGCTTGCCCGCTGATGTTGTAAAGGTTCGAGGTGTGCCACACTTTTTGAAGCTGCGCCTCTAGCGTTTGGCTCACGTGCGGATGACGATGACCCGTCCCGCAGACAGCGATGCCCATGACGAAATCGAGATACCGCTTCCCCGCCGTATCGGTCACGTAGGACCCGCTCGCCTGCTCAATCTCAATATGTCGTTGTCCGTATGTCGGTAGTAGTGAATGCATGGTGCACCTCCTGTAGTGTTGTCCCGGGATGAACCGGGTCCTTGCCGTCACGGATGACGGCGACTGCAATCCCTCCTGCTAGAGCTGCTAAGAGCGCCTCGGTTTTCGGGATCATCCCCCCATAGATATCCCCTGTGGCGATGGCCGTTTGGACGTCTTCACGTGTCAGCGTTTGACGGAACGTCCCATCAATCCGGATACCTGGGACGTCAGTGATCATTTCGAAGCAGTCGGCCTGCAGCGCGACCGCGACGGCAATCGCACAATCGTCCCCATTACAGTTCAACGTGCCTTCCGTACCGTGTAATAATGATGTCACGACAGGCACATAGCGACCCGCGAGCAACAGCTCGAACAAGTCTGTCTCGACCCGGTCGACTTCACCGACCGCCCCGAGTTCCACCAATTGCTTTCCTGTCAGCGTCTGTCCGTCCACACCCGAGAGACCGACCGCTTGAATATGATGACGACCGAGGGCAGCGACGATTTCGGTCTGCATCTCCCCCGCGAGCACGCGCTCGGCACCGGTCAACACGTCCGCTGTCGTGACACGACGTCCGTCTTGAAACACCGGTTCGATTTGTTGGTGCTCGCAATAAGCGGACAACGCAGGTCCACCCCCATGAACGATCACAAGTTCATGCCCTGCGTCGAGCCACGTCCGCCACTCGTTGAAATAGTCCGGATGGAGCGTGTCCCAAACGCTCCCGCCGAGTTTGACGATTTTCCGTTGTTTCATGTCCGGTAACTCGCGTTGATTTTGACGTAATCGTAAGTCAAATCGCAGCCGTACGCCTGACCTTGTCCGGTGCCGTCCTGCAATCGGATTTGGATCGAGACGACGTCTTGTCCCATCTCTTCTGTCGCGAGCGCCTCATCGAACCAGACCGGCGCACTTTCCATCAGCACATGCTGTGACCCGATGCGGATGTCGACGTGGTTCACGTTAATCGGTTGCTCCGATGCACCGATGGCGGCGATGATGCGTCCCCAGTTCGCATCTTGTCCATAGACGGCCGTCTTCACGAGCGACGAGCCGACGACTTGTTTCGCAATCATCCGAGCCGCCTCATCCGTCTTCGCCCCGACGACCTCGACCTCAATCAATTTCGTCGCCCCTTCCCCGTCACGAGCAATCGCCTTGGCGAGATCTGTGCACACGTCCGTCAACGCTTGGCAGAAGCGGTCATAGGCTGGTGTCCCTTCGATGATTTCATCCATCTCGGTCAGTCCGCTCGCCAAAGCGAGCACCATATCGTTCGTCGAACTGTCCCCGTCGACGGTGATGCTGTTAAACGAGGCGTCCACGCTCTGTTTCAGCGCCCGTTGTAACACGTCGGGCGCGATGACGGCATCGGTCGTGATGAAGCCGAGCATCGTCGCCATGTTCGGATGAATCATTCCCGAGCCTTTGGCCACACCTGCGATTGTCACGGTCGCGCCTCCTTCGGTGTACTCGACGCCCGTACATTTTGTTCCCGTATCGGTCGTCAAAATCGCTTCCGCGAACGACTCCGCCCCCGTCTCCTCATGGATCGGTTCAAGCAAATCGATCCCGTTCAAGAGCGTCTCCATCGGTAACAGTTGACCGATGACACCGGTCGAGGCAATCGCCACTTCTTCCGGTTTGACCCCGATATGTTCGGCCGCCTTATCGCGCATCGTATACGCGTCCTCGAGCCCTTGCGGACCGGTGCAGGCGTTGGCGTTTCCACTGTTAATCAAGACGGCACGAATCTTCCCGCTCGACGCGTGTAGCGTTTCTTTCGTCACTTGAATCGGAGCCGCTTGAAATTGGTTCGTCGTATACACCGCGGCGGCACTAGCCAACTGTTCGCAGACGAGCAGGGCTAAATCCTTACGCTTTCGTTTCAGTCCGGCGTGAACCCCGCACGCTTGAAACCCTTTCGGCGTGACGACGTGGACGACAGGGCTGATCGTTGTTTCAATCATTCGTTCTACCTCCTTATATGTACTGGGGTTGTTCATTCAACCCGGCTGTTTCGTTTAATCCAAAGCGGACATTGGCGTTTTGAATCGCTTGTCCGGCCGCACCTTTTTGCATATTGTCGATGACCGAGATGATGGTCAGTCGATTCGTTCGTTGGTCGAGATACACCCACAAGTCGCAGTAGTTCGACCCGACGGCAGTTCGAATCTCCGGTTCGCCTTGTTGCACCCGGATAAATGGTTCATCCGCGTAAGCCTGTCGCAATGCGTCCACCCAATCCGCTTCGCTCTGCTCAAGCGTCGGGACGACGCTCATCGTCGCCATGATGCCTCGATTGATGGGCAACAGGTGTGTCGAGAGTGACACGGTCGCTTGCGTCCCGCTCACTGCATAAAGCGTCTGTTCAATCTCCGGGATGTGTTGATGCGTATGGATTTTATACAGTTGCACGTTTTCGTTGGAGCGGGCGTGGTGCGTCTTGGCGCTGAGTCCCTTCCCGGCTCCCGTAATTCCGGAGCAGGCCGAGACGATGATTTCGTTCGGGTCGATCCAGCCTCCGTTCACGAACGGCAATAAGCCGAGCGCGACCGCCGTGGCGTAACACCCGGGATTGGCAATCCAATCGGCCGACCTTACAGCGTCTCGATTCCATTCCGTCAATCCATATACCGCCTGTGCTTGAAGCGATGCCGGTACGGCCGGTTTGCCATACCACGTCTCGTAGCTCGATGCCGGCAGGCGTAAGTCTCCACTCAAATCGATGATGACCCCTTCATATTCCGTCAACTGCGTCACGTATTGCGCCGACACTCCGCTTGGCGTTGCTAAAAAGATGACGTCGATGTCGTCCAATGCGTCAACCCGGAACGGTTCGAGCGTCAAATCCTTAATCTCTAACCACGGATACAGTTGCGCAAGCGTCAACCCGGCGCTCGAATCGCTCATCGCCCGGACGAGCGTGAACTCGGGATGTTTCCCGATGAGCTTCAACAGCTCCATCCCGGCGTATCCCGTGACGCCGACGATTCCACAAGTGATCATCTGCCGAACCTCCTTAAAAGAATAAATTGATTAAAACACACGTATATTTATACTGTCAATTGTATTTTTATACAAAGTAAACAAAGAGAGTCTTGCCAGAACATGAAAACACGGCCCGGCGCAACAGCACCGGACCGTGGATATGAATTAAATTTGATTTTTATGACGAGCGTCTTGAAGCGCGTCGACCAAGTCTTTCACGTCTTCGACGAGATTTTGAATCGTATCTTGGTTCTCTTCATAGAGCGCCTTCAAATCCATGACACGATCTTTCAAACTCGCTTTCGAAGAGGCTTGAAGGCCGACCGAATGAGCTTGTGTAGACGTATCGTGTGACTTGAGTCGTGATTTCATATGCTTGAGCTGGCTGACTTGTTGCTCGCGCGTCTCTCTGTGGAGAAGCGATGCCCCGGCTCCGATGACGGCACCTGCGGCCATACCTAACCAGAAATAGTTCTTGTTCATAAAAAATCCTCCCCTAACGTGACGTTATGTTTATTATAGGTCATCTGTTGCATCGACGACATAGTGTTTTATGATTGGACCTGCTCCTTTTTGTTCGACGGCTTCTTTCAGCCATTCTTGGAACAAGATGTAGTCGGTCGAATCACGAAAACGATTCCCGCCTTCGGTGAATTGAATGAAAACAACCCCGTGGTTGTCTTCAGGGTCGACACCGAGCCGATAGGCGGCAAAACCGCTATGGCCAGACCCAAGACGTGATTTGTCTTTCAACAAACGATGGAACAAGAGCGACCGGGCGTTCGAATCGACCGGAATGTTCGCATAGACAATATTCCCTTTCGGGGCAAATTGTCCTTCTGCTTCTTCGATTTGAAACGTCTTTCCGCTCTGGAACGGAGACTTGTCCCCTTCGGCGAGTAAAATCGTTTCCGTCCCGTTTGCGACGAGCACACCCGGTTGTTGACGCAATCGTTCAGCGACCGTACCTGAGGCGAATGTCATGAATAGCTTAGACAAGCTCCTCACAACCTTTCGCGAGCATGATATCTTTCTCCGTGATTCCACCTTCGTCATGCGTCGACACGGTCAACGTGACGTTCCGATACTCGATTAAGATGTTCGGATGGTGATCGAGCGACTCCGCCAAATCGGCGACGAGATGGACGAATTGAATCGCCTCTGGAAACGTCTCGAGACGATACGTCTTTTGCAATTCCCCTTCGACAACGTCCCAGCCGTTTAAGCGGGACAGTTGCTCTGACAGTTCGGTTGATGACAGCAGCATGTGCTGATTCCCCTTTCGCAAACAGTTCTTCTTACACCTAGTACCCGACCGCGATCAAAAATAATCTTTTTCGCTTCATGCAAAATGATTTAGAATAAGAAAGATAGCCAACTATTCTTTACATGAGAGAGGAGATCTCGCCATGCGTGGATTGATTGTGATCGACTACACGTTTGATTTTATCGCAGACACGGGTCGTTTGACTTGTGGAAAACCAGGGCAAGACATAGAAGAACGAATCGTCCAGTTGATTGAGGAGTTCGCGGACGAGGATTATGTCGTCGTCGCGAACGATGTCCACGACGCTGGTGACACGTATCACCCTGAGACGACGCTCTTTCCGCCTCATAACATTCGTGGGACTGAAGGCCGCGAACTTTACGGCGCCGTTAAAACCGCGGCGAGCCGGGCCGATCATTGGATCGATAAGACACGCTATAGCGCCTTCGCCGGTACCGACCTTGATTTGCGTTTGCGCGAACGGGCCATCACGGAGATTCATCTCGTCGGTGTGTGCACGGACATCTGTGTGCTCCATACGGCAGTCGACGCGTACAACCTCGGCTATACAATCGTCGTTCACGCCGATGCCGTCCAAAGCTTCAACCCAGTCGGTCACGATTGGGCGCTCGAACATTTTGTCACGACACTCGGGGCCACTGTGACCGGGAAGTGACATAAAACAGAAAGGAACGATTATGTTACATCGCAACCTAGCGCTTCATACCGACCTATACCTCCCACGTTGGATGTATATTTATTGGAAACAAGGCCGTCACAACGAACAAGTCGTGTTCGACCTGTATTACCGCTCGAATCCATTTAGCGGAGGCTACGTCGTCTTCGCCGGCCTACAAAACATCGTCCACTACTTGGAGAACGTCTCGTTCACGGAAGAGGACATCCGTTACTTGAAGCAACAACTCGACTTCGAGGACGAGTTCGCGGACGTGCTCCGCAACTTCAAGTTCACCGGTTCGCTTTATAGCGTCCGCGAAGGAGAAGTCATCTTCCCGAACGAACAAGTCGTCCGAATTGAATCGACAATCTTTGAGGCGAAACTGTTCCAGACGGCGCTCTTGAACATCGCCAACCATGAGTCACTCATCGCGACGAAATACGCGCGCATCCGTCAGGCAGCACCGAATGAGACGTTGCTCGAAGGTGGGGCCCGCCGCGCCCAAGGCGTCGATGCCGCCTATTACGGCACACGAGCCGCGTATATCGCTGGCTTCGACGTCACGAGTTTGGTTTCGGCCGGACGTGATTTCGATGTCCCGACCGGCGGAACGATGGAGCACGCCGACATCCAGTTCCATGATGAAGAGCTCGAGGCGTTCCGCTCGTTCGCGGAGATGTATCCGGACAACACGAGCCTGTTGATCGACACGTACGACACGCTCAAGTCGGGTCTTCCGAACGCGATCACGGTCGCCAAGGAACTCGAGGAAAAAGGCTATCGTTTGAAGTCGGTCCGACTCGACTCGGGCGATTTGGCTTACTTGTCGAAACGGGCTCGCAAAGCACTCGACGCGGCCGGGCTCGACTACGTCAAAATCGTCGTCTCAGGCGACCTCGATGAGTACGTCATTCAAGACTTGCGGATGCAGGGCGCTGAAGCCGACACGTTCCTCGTCGGGACGCGCGGCATCACGGCGTATGAACAGCCTGCACTCGGCATGGTGTACAAACTCGTCGCCCGCGAAGGCGCCGACGGGAAGTTGAAGCCGGTCATCAAAGTTTCGTCTTCGAAAGTGAAGACGACGACGCCGCACAAGAAAGAATTGTATCGCATCATCGATAACGAGACCGGGAAATTCAAAGGGGACTATATCGCCCTGGCTGATGAGCCGGTCGAAACGTATAACGAGATCGACTTGATTGACGTCCGCGACCCTGCGTTCCGGATCAAGACACGCAACTTTAGCGTCAAACGTTTGCTCGTCCCGATTTTCCAAGACGGCGAACGCGTCTATGACTTACCGAACGCGAAAGCGATTCGCGCGTATCATCATGAGCAGATGAACGGTCTATGGGAAGAGTACAAACGCCTCCGTTTGCCGGAAGTGTACTCGGTCACGTTCAGTAAACCGCTCTGGGACTTGAAACTCGAAATGATTCGTCAAACACGGATCCCGAAATAAAACGAAAGGCTACGGATTTGTTCCGTAGCCTCTTTTGATGATGGTTTTATGCCGTCGTCATCTCGTTCGCATGGATTTTATCTTCTTTTCTCCGAAAGTAAAGAGCGATTGAAAGAGAGATCAAAATCAATATGAAGTAAACGGTCCGTTGCCAAAACGTCGCTTCCGTATCCCCTTGGAACAACGCGATGATATAATCACTCCCGCTCACGAAGAACAATCCCGCGAGCAAGAGAAAGATTCGATATCCGGCCCGACTCCGCTCCTGCTTTACTTTGAAGAAAAGGACACCATAATAACCGATTGCTAGAATCGCGATATACCCGATTATGCCAACAACCCAACTCATCTTGATGCCTCCTTGTCCTCTATTTTTTACGTCGCTTCCCCGCTATCGTAACACAATCTTCGAACCAGACTATGTTAAGATGGATTAAAGAAAATGTGGAAGGGATCGATACGATGAAAACGTTCCGCCTAGTCCAAGTTCGCCTCGTCCAAGACGAGTATGGCAACGAGTTGAACCTCCCCGTCGAACTGCTCGATGGGTTGATTATCTCGAAAGAGCATGACAACGAATGGCTCCTCGAGATGCTCGTTCCGACCGAATTTGCCGTCACGCTTCATCACTATTTGAATAAGCGAATCCTACTCCTTGCCGAAGCCGTCATCACGTCACCGGCGAACCGCCCGGCCGCACTCGCGCTGACGTTCACGAGCGAACGGTCGCTCAGCGACCACCACACATTCGTCGCGGAAGGGCTCATGCTGATGCCGAAACAAGACCCGACCAAGCAAGTGCTCGATTCGTTGATTTCCGAAGGCGTGGCGAACGCCGAACTCAAACCGTCCTTCTTCGAAAAACAAGTCGAACAGCAGCAGTCGTTCAGCCGCTCCGCCTTCACACAGCTCGTCAAGACAGGATCGTTCGAATAAGTCGAACGGTCTTGTTTTTCTTTCCCCGTTTTTATAAATAACTCAACCCAAAAAGGCGAAGAAATTTCTTCGCCTCAAATGTAGATGAAAAACAAGATGACCATCATCGTCATCCCGACAACTTTGAGCACCGTGCTGCCGAGGAAAGCGAGTACGGTCCCGACACCGATACTCCACGCTTCACGCGTCGACTTACCGAGCGTGAGTTCCGCTAAAAATGCGAAGATGAACGGGAAGATGAGCACCCCGACGAGCGGGAAGATGAACGGTCCCGCAATCAAACCGATCGTCGCTCCCCATTTCGCCCGTTCAGAACCGCCTCGTTTATCGACCGTAGCCCGGGTGACGATATAGTCGACCACGAACAGGAAGATCAAGAACAAAATCTGCCAGAGCCAAAATGTCCATGTGAGCGGCTCGAACGAGAAGCCGAAGCCGTAAATCACATAACCGATGAATAAGAACAAGACGCTCGGGATGACCGGATAAATCAATCCTGCGAACGCGACAATAAATGATGCGATGATGAATATCCAGAGCAATGTCGTCATGAGTTTCTCCTCACTTCGCGACAATCACATTCGTAATATGGTCGGCGACATTGACCGCCTTGACCACGAACTGACCATCTTGATGTTCGATATAGTTCGAGCAGGCGTTGCGCATGGCATGACGGAACGTATACGTGTCGTCAATCGCCGATAGCGCAGCTTTAATCGCATGTGAATGACAGACGACAATGACACGTTTTCCGGCATGCGTCTCGACGAGATCATGCATACCGCTCAAGACACGGGCTCGCATCTCGTCTTCTGACTCGAGACCAGGTACGCGGTCTTGGTCATCGGCTTGGACGGCTTCATAGATGCCCGGCACCGGTTTTCCCGACGCGGCCCCGAATTCACGCTCGATGAAACGCTCGTCTCGGATGATATGTGATTCGTCGATGCCGCACGCCTCCGCGATGTAACGCGCCGTGTCGACGGCCCGTGACAACGGGCTCGCCACGATGACGTCCCATGATTCTTGACTTAAAAAGGCCGCACTCTCTTCGGCCTGCCGATGTCCGAGTGCGTTGAGCGGGATGTCTTCCCGTCCTTGAATGATTTCTTGAAAGTTCCAATCGGTCTGACCATGTCGGACCAAGCAAAGTTCTGTCACGCGAGTCACTCCTTTATGATTCCTAAATCCTACCCCATCGTACCATCTTTGCGAAAAAGCGCAACGTCACATCATCGCGTCATCGATGAAACGATCGATGCGGGCCATGAGTTGCGTTTCTTTGATCGGGTTGTCGGATTGGAGAAAGCTCGCTAACGAATGCGTACCGTTCGGGAAGGAAATCAGTTGCACGTTCGCACCGACTTCGCTCGCATGTTCCACGAAATGGAGCGCCTGTCCGAACGGGACGATTGGGTCTTTCTTTCCGTGCAAGATGAGGATGGGCGGGGCGTCGTCATAAAGATGCGTGACCGGTGAACACTTCACCATCAGCTCGCGCCACGCCTCCCGGCTCCCCTCATAAAATTTCAAATGCGCGAGCCACGTCTGGATGAACTTGAACAATAAGAAGTTCGTCGGTGGATAGAGGGCGATGACCCCTTTAATCGGCGGGACGTCATCACCTAGTTCACCGGTGAACTGTTTGCTTCGATCGAGCGCCGTCGCTAAGACGAGGGCCGCACCTGCCGAGTCACCCCAGACGATCAGTCGGTTAATATCCAAGTTGAGCAGACCATCGTGCTGTTTCAAGTAGCAAAGCGCATCGGAGACGTCGATAATGTTATCCGGGAAATAGACCCCGTCCTCGAACAGACGATAGTCGATGCTGATGACCGCGAACCCTTTGGCGAGAAAATGGTCGAGCAACGGATGGAACAATGTCACCATACCTCGATTCCCTCGTACGAACGCCCCCCCATGGGCATAGACCGCGACCGGGAACGGTCCATCCCCTGGCGGATAATACACGTCAAACTGGAGCGGACGGTCATTGACAATCTTGTACGTGTGAGTCCGGCGTTTGCGGGTCGAGGGGCGCACCGGCAACTCGGGCTCTTGCCAACGCACGAGCGATCCATACTGGTTCCACACGCTGGCCCCGGCTGCCGTGGCGGCCGCGAGCGCCGCGCCACCGACGAACCAGGCGGTCTCCTTTCTCATATACATCCACTCCTCGTTCTTTTTTTAATCATATTCCCTTTTTCTCGAAAAACCATCCATCTGAAGTCGGACTTGACGTGCACGGATTCGCCACCTATAATATAACTCGCAGTCACAGAACGTAACGGTTACGATTTAAAGGTTCACATAGAGAGGACAGGTGGAAGAGTTCATGAATAAAAAGTTATTAAGTGTCGCCGCTGCCGGCACACTTCTATTAGGTGGATGTGCAAGTAATGAAGAGAGCGGTGCGACGGAGGAGACGAGCGACCAGTTGACCGTTTACGCGTCAACGTTCGCCTTGAAATCATTCGCCGAGGAAATCGGGGGCGATCGCGTCCGTGTCGAGATGGTCATCCCGCCTGGCGCTGATCCCCATACGTACGAGCCGACCTCAAAGCAGATGACCGACATCGCCGAGGCGGACTTGTTCTTGACGGTCGGCCATGACCTCGAACCATACGTCGAGTCGATGGAAAAGAGCTTGGCCAATGAGAACGTCACGTTCGTGAAAACGGCCGAGGACGTCACACTCCTCTCGGCAGAAGACACGGTCCACGTCCATGGTGAGGACGAGCATAGTGAGGACAAGCACGGACACGAGGAAGATGACCATGCCGAGGAAGAGGCCGGTCATAGCGAAGAAGACAGCCATAACCACGGCCAGTACGACCCACACGTCTGGCTCGATCCAACGAATGCCGTCTCGATGGCTGAAGCGGTCGAAGCGGCATTCAGCGAACAGGCCCCTGACTATAAAGATGAGTTCGCGGATCGTTTGAGCGCCTTCAAAGAAGAGGCCGACACGCTCGACGCCGAGCTCAAAGCAGCAGTCGACGGCGGCTCGAAGTCTGAGCTCCTCGTGACGCATGCAGCCTACGGTTACTTGGCAGAACGCTACGGCTTCGACCAGCTCCCGATCACGGGTCTCACACCTTCGGAAGAACCGTCACAGCAAGCGTTGAAGCGCGTCATCGAAGAGGCACAACTTCACGACTTGAAATATATCGCTTTCGAAGACACGGTGACACCGAAAATCGCCCAGGTCGTTCAAAACGAGATCGGTGCGGAGACGGTGACGATTTACAACTTGGAATCGGTCACGAAAGAGCAAATGGATAAGACTTACTTCGACCTCATGCGCGAGAACGTCAAAGCGCTTGAGACGGCATTGAAATAAGAGTCTCAAAAAAAACAGCTCGGCGCGTTAGCGTCGAGCTGTTTATGTGTGTTCTGGTTCCCGGTCGATTTGTCGAAGCCTCGCCCAAATGACGCCGCATACGAAAATCGGCACCGTCAGCATCACTGTTTGAAGAAGCGTATCGCTCATCACGTTCGTCGGGTACATCAGTTCAATGAACACGAAACAGAGCACCGTCAAACAGAGAAGCGTCGCGAGCAGCTTCTTCAAACTCAGCAATGGATTGCGTTCGCGTAGGAAGAGCACACTATTCCCTATGGCGAAGCCACAGTTCACTACAATCAAAGCGTAGAAGAGCATCGAAATCGGATGATTATAGGCTGGACCCGTCGAGATGACGTAAAACCATATAATCAAAAATGCAAACACGGTGACGAGATTGATTCGACCTAACTGTTTACGACCTGCCCGATACGCGAAGATTGGGCTTAAGATACCGATGACAAACGTCATTTGGGCAAAGAAATCAAGCATACGTCCACTCCTTGAGAAACCATTTGTAATAGTTTACCAATTTTTAAGTTGTTTTCATAGCCTGTTCATTCATAGTAAATCAACACGAGCTCATCCCGCTCACTCGCCTCTTCACAGAATCGTTTCAACAGCGTCCATTTGAGCCAAACGTCATCGAACCCGTCATGGTCGACGAACGCCATATCGGCCACATCTTCTTTAGTAAATGCGTTCATCGCATCTTTGACGATATGGAGCAACTGCGGCGTCAAAATCCCGACGACGACCGCCTGCTTCTCATTGACAATCAACTCTTCCCCGATGACGGCCATCTCTAAATTATACGTGTCATCCCCATCGATATAAATCTCGATTTGTCCAAGAATCTTTTGGAAGCGTTCGATCCTCGGGAGCGTCAACGTCTCATACGTGTCACGTTGTTGACTGTGCACGTGCAACAGCCAATCTAAAATCATTTCCGGGTCTTGGCCGAACGAGACCCATACTTCCGGGGAAATGCGTATATAGTGTGTCGTCTCCATCATTGAACGCCCCCCTTTTCTTCAGTTTACCCATCTTTCGGGCGCAAAAAAACCGTCTACGCGCTTTCGTAGACGGTTTGTCGTTTATGAACGGATCGTGCCTGTTTTGACTTCTTCTTCTGATTCCCAAGCTTCGATGTACTCGCGACCTGGCAGATCTTCAATCGAATCGGCGTAGAAGACCGGATCTTCACCTTGACGGCGTTGCTCCAAGTAATCGTCGAGGACGAGACGGGCAACTTTTGCGAGGCGGAAAATCGCATACAAGTTGACAAGTGCCATGAGACCCATGAACACGTCCGCGATTGACCAGACGAGACCGGCCGAACGGACGGCTCCGAAGAGGACCATGCCGACGACACCGATACGGTAGAGTGTGACGTAAATCTTTTTATCCGAGATGAACTGGATGTTCGTCTCACCATAGTAGTAGTTTCCAAGAATCGAACTGAACGCGAATAAGAAAATCGCGATCGTGAGGAACGATGTCGCCATCGGACCAATCTCTGCTGTGAGCGCTGCTTGTGTCAATTCGACACCTGCGAACGACTCTGAACCGGCGACACCTGACAACAGGATAATCATCGCTGTCGACGTACAGACGAGAAGCGTGTCGACGAAGACGCTGAACGATTGAATCAATCCTTGTTTGACCGGATGCGATACTTCAGCAGTCGCCGCCGCGTTCGGGGCTGAACCCATCCCCGCTTCGTTCGAGAAGAGACCGCGTCGGATTCCTTGGAGCACCATCGCTCCGATGGCACCACCGAACAATTGTTGAAGTCCGAAGATTCCTTCTGAGAAAATCAAGCCGAAGACTTCCGGCAACAATGAGGCGTTCGAAATCATGACCCACCCGGCGAGCAAGATGTAACCGCCAGCCATAATCGGCACGATGATACTCGAGAGCACGGCGATTGATTGAATCCCGCCGAAGATAACGATGGCTGTCACGACAGCCAAGACGAGACCGACTGTCGTCGTGCTAATCCCGAACTGGTTGCTGACTGACAACGAAATCGTGTTCGATTGAACCGAGTTGAAGGCGAAGCCGAACGAGAACGTGATCAAGATGGCGAATAAAATCCCGAGCCAGCGCTGACCGAGCGCACGTTCCATATAGTAAGCCGGACCACCGCGCCATGTGCGACCGTCGCGAATTTTATATACTTGCGCGAGCGTACTTTCGACGAATGCCGAAGCCGATCCGATGAGCGCGATCAGCCACATCCAAAAGACGGCTCCCGGGCCTCCGAGCGCGATTGCAGTCGCGACACCGGCAATGTTCCCGGTCCCGACGCGTGCAGCCGTCCCGATGGCGAACGCTTGGAATGACGAGACTTGGCCTTTTTCACGCTTCATGCCGTCTTTGAACAAGAGGCGGAACATTTCAGGCAACATCCGGAACTGGACGAACCCCATGCGAACGGTGAAATACAAACCTAAGGCGACAAGGACAACGATTAGCACTGACGACCAGAGCAGGTCGTTGGCATTTGTAACGAGATCTTCTACGAATTTCTCCATCTTTAAATCCTCCGTGTATGTGTAAGTTATAAGAAAAAGTTATGTCAACTTTCTTTACATGAGTAGAATTATAGGAAAAACGTTAAAAAAATGCAATCTTTTTCGACAATTTTCATTTTTGGTGTCGAACAACAAAAAAGCGACCGGTCAAGTGACCGGTCGACTAGATTAACTCATTTAATTAGATAAAGAGGTTCAAGTTACCACCTTCGGCTGCCCCGAGGTATGCTGCCACACCACCGAGATCGATGCCGTCGATTAACTCTTCTTCTTTAATTCCCATGACGTCCATCGACATCGTACAAGCGACCATTTTGACGCCTGCCTCTTGAGCCGATTTAATCATTTGATCGAGTGACGGGACATTTTTGTCGCTCATCACTTTCTTCATCATCTTCTGACCAACGCCACCGAAGTTCATGTTCGAGAGCGGAAGCTCACCTGCATGAGATGGCATCATCATGCCGAACATCTTCTCGAGGCCTTGCTTTTTCACTTCTGGTGCATCTGGTTTACGGATGACGTTGAGTCCCCAGAACGTGAAGAACATCGTGACGTCTTTACCCATTGCCGCTGCACCTTGCGCGATGATGAACGATGCGAGTGCACGGTCGAGGTCTCCACTGAACACGACCATCGATGCGCCGTCGCCTGCCGGTGCGCCCGCTTGGACGGCTGCAGGGCCTTGGCCTTTTTGAAGGACGGCTTCGACGCGACCGTTCACAAATTGTTTCGAGACGAGCTTGTTACCCGTTTTCTTCGCCCATGCTTCGATGTCCGCAAAGAAGCCAGGATCACTTGCGAGGACGCGGAGCGTCTCGCCTTCGCCGAGTTCGGCTACTTTTTTATTGACTTCTAAGATTGGTCCCGGGCATTGCAGACCGCACGTATCTAGGAAAATCGGTTCCCCGATTGGTTCATTCATCATTACTGGTGGTGCCTCCTCCGTTGCTGTTGCGGCAGTCTCATTTGCTGCCGATGCGTCTGCCTCGATGGCATCGAAATCGCGTTTTACTTGTGACCACGTCTTGTAGCCACCGCTCAAGTTTTTAACCTTGAATCCGTTTTGACGCAAGATGCGGGATGCGAGATATCCGCGAAGTCCGACTTGGCATGTCACATAAATCGTTTCGTCTTTGCTGTAGTTGTCCAAGTGATCGCGTAGCGAGTTGAGCGGAACGTTGATTGAACCAGGAATTTTGCCAAGTTCATGTTCTGACTCGTCACGGACGTCGAGCAATGTCGCGCCGTTTTGGACCAACTCGTCAATCTCATTCCAGTGCACGACTTCGTTATCGCCGAGGACGACGTTCGACGCGACGTAACCGATCATGTTGACCGGATCTTTCGCTGAGCTGAACGGTGGTGCGTAGCTGAGTTCAAGGTCTGGAAGGTCAAGGACCGTCAAGCCACCTTTCATCGCTGTCGCAATCACATCGATCCGTTTATCGACGCCGTTCATCCCCACGCCTTGCGCGCCGTAGATTTCACCTGTCGTCGGATGGAACAAGAGTTTGAGTGATACGGGTGTCGATCCTGGGTAATAACCCGCATGTGAACCCGGGTGCACGTGGACGGCTTCGAACTCTTTACCGGCCGCTGTCAAACGCTTCTCGTTCCAACCTGTCGAGGCGACGGTCATATCGAATACTTTGGCAATCCCAGTCCCCATCGTTCCGTTGTATTTAACGTCACGACCGTTGATGATATCAGCTACAAGACGACCTTGGCGGTTGGCCGGCCATGCGAGTGGAACGACCGTCGGCTCTTTAAAGATATAATCGAGCACTTCGACGGCGTCACCGATTGCGTAGATGTTCGGGTCTGACGTGAGCATCTTCTCGTTGACGCGGATGGCGCCGCGGATGCCTGTTTCAAGTCCTGCTTCCGTTGCGATTGACGATTCTGGCACGACGCCGATTGACAAGACGACCATATCAGTATCGATGACGCGACCGCTCTTCAAGTGGACACGTTTCCCTTTCTCAGAGAACGAGTCGACACCGTCAGAAAGCTGAAGATCGACGCCGTGAAGGCGCATGTGCTCGTGAACCGGTGAGACCATCTCGCGGTCGAGCGGTGTCATGACTTGATCGGCCATCTCGACGAGCGTGACGTCGACGCCACGCTCCCGTAAGTTTTCAGCCATTTCGATTCCAATGAAGCCGCCACCGATGACCGTCGCGTGTTTTGGCGCTTTATCATCGACGTAGCTACGGATTTTATCCGTATCTGGGATGTTACGGAGCGTGAAGATGTCTTCTGCTTCTTCAATCCCAGGGATGTTCGGACGAATCGGTTTCGCCCCTGGTGACAAGACGAGCACATCATATGACTCATCGTACGTCTCACCTGTCTTGACGTTTTTCACCGACACCGTCTTCTCGGCACGGTTGATTTTCGTCACTTCCGTCAAGTTACGGATGTCGAGTTGGAAACGCTTGTTCATCCCTTCGACGGTTTGAACGAGCAATTTTTGACGGTCTTGAATCACGTCACCGATGTAATAGGGAAGACCACAGTTCGCGAACGAGATATACTCGCCCCGATCGAACATGACGATATGATTCTCTTCATTTAAGCGACGAAGGCGGGCGGCTGCCGAAGCACCACCGGCGACCCCACCGACGATTACGATTTTTTTACCCATTGCGCATTTCCTCCTTTGACGACTTCACCTGGCCAGCTCATCAAGCCATCTTCTATATTGACCACTTTATAACCTTTCGCTTCCATTTGCCAAGTCGCCTGCGTGCTGCGAGCACCTGAGCGACAAAGGACGATGTACTCTTCTTCAGGATTGAGCGTCTCAATCCATTCCGACATTTCGGAGAGCGGATAATTTGTCGCGCCAGCAATGTGCGCTTCTTGGAACTCGTCACGTTCACGAACGTCGACGATGTTGACTGGTACTTCAAAATCCATTTGACGTTTCAAGGCAGATGCTTTCATGTTTGTTTACCCATCCTTTTGATCTATAATATTTCACTTATTTATTCGTCAGCTTGGTAGCGGGCGTTCGACGAAAGTTTGTGATTCGTTGAACATATCGCTTCCACGTCATTAATATACCCCCTGTGGTATTTGATTGCAAGGGATTTGTTTGTCGAATCGGTAAACGTTTGAAAAAGTTTCACATCAAACGTTGTTGCTCGACACATACTCCCCCACGTATTAAGATGAGACTACACAATAAATAGTTGGGTTACTGAACGATTTGAATATAGAGGTGAATCTAATGGAACAGTATCAATACGATGCAAAAGTGTTGAACCGGATGAAACGGGTCGAAGGACAAATCCGGGCCATCATCCGCATGATGGAAGAAGGGAAAGAGTGCCGTGACGTCGTGACACAGTTGAGTGCGGCTCGATCAGCTCTTGACCGCGCCTCGACCATCATCGTCGCGAAGAACTTGGAGCAGTGCATCATCACCGCCCAACAAGATGGCGAAGATACGTCAGAAACCGTCGAAGAAGCCATCAAAATGTTGATGAAACGCTAGTTCCCCTTGCTTTCCCTCCGCAAATGGGCGAAAGTTAGAGTAACGACTTTTAAGGGGGACTTGTTTGTGAACTTCGAAGAAAAAGTAGAATCATTTAAAGCGCTCGTCGCTGAACGCAATATGACGTTCAAAGAGAGCGAGACTGAAACGCATGTCACATTTTTGACGCGTGAAACGACTAAATCCGGGGCTCAGCCCGTTATGATTATCGCCTTCAATAAAAAGACGACAGATGCGGAACTGTATGCCGCGACGGTCACACACGTGCCGGATTACGTCGAAGACCTACCGATTCTGAACGCCTTGAACGAGTTCAACCAAGAGTTCAAATACTTCCGCTGCGTGCTCGACAGCGACCGTGATGTCACGCTCGCCTCGACGCTCGACCTCGACCTCGGCTTCTCGCCAGAGATCATCTTGCAACATTCATTCATGATGTTCCAAGCGGCCGATGAAGTGAACGAGTATATGCAGAAGTTGTATACGCAAGTCCAATAACAAGCAGCCGCCCCGGACGAATCCAGGGCGGCTTTTTTTGAATCATTCTTTCGATTGGGCTCGTATAAGGAGGAAAAGGAGGAATTGCTGATGATGACACGCTATACGCATTACCTCGAAGCGCTCGAGGCAATCAGAGGAGCGACAAAGTGGTTCACCGATGATTTCCGACGCTTGATGGCCATCAATTATGCCATACACGACACCCCGTTCGATGAAACGCGGTTCGAGCAGGCTCAAGCGGCCGTCAAACGGAAAACGAAAGCCTTCTCCAAGTTTCGCGGCAGCAATAATTTCGTCTGGCTGTCGTTTCTCGATGCCAAGTATGAAGACATCGAACCGGCCATCGACGAGGCACTCCGGCTCGATACGTTGCTCGACCGGAAACACTTCCGCTTCAGTATGTTGCGCCCCTTCATCGCGAGCCAACTGATTAACGTCGATGAGCCCGAGCGCCGGCTTGACGAGGCGAGCGCACTCTATCAAACGTTCAAACGAAACCATCCTTGGCTGACGAGCGAAGAAGACCTTCTGTCTGCCCTCGTCCTCGTTCAAGCGTTCGATGACCACGATACGTTGAGTCAACGGATTGAGACGTATTACGAAGCGTTGAAAGCCGAGTTGCCCCGCTCAAACGAGCTCCAACTCGTCTCCCATCTGCTTGCTTTTAGCGACTTGCCTTCAGACGAGGTCATCAACCGCCTGCTCGAGTGGCGCGCGCGGCTCCAAGGACAAGCAATCGCCGTCAAAAATGAGCATCTGCCAGCGCTCGCCCTCTTGGCCATCGTCGCGGCTCCGAACGACAACGACGAGCGCGACCTGATCGACATTACGAACGCTGAGAAGGAAAAGCATCGCTGGTTCCACACCCACGCGTTGACGGTCGCCCTGCAACTCGTCGCGGCAAACAACATCAAGGAAGATGCGAGCGATTTACTGTTGCACGGGACGTTCGCCCATCTGCTCGCGATGCAACAGGCAGCAACGGCAGCGGCGACCGTGGCTATCATTTCGAGCACATCTTCGAGCGACTAAAAAAAGAAGGGTTTCCCCTTCTCAACTAAATAAATACCAACTGAGACAACCGAGCACGAACACTGAGTTGGCGATTTCAACGATCCCGATCTTCATGATGGGGATCGTTTTGCCGTAGAATGCGACCGCCCGGACGAGACTCGGCACGTAAGCGAGTGCCAAGACCGGATAGCCAAACGCGATGAAGATGGCGACGAGCAAAAAGTGATATCCCCATGATACGTTCCGATAAAACAAGCTCTTCTTCTCCCGAATCATCGTTTTGACGAAAAAGATACTTCCGAGGAAATATAAGTACGGCAAAGCGAACATCCACACTATCGTCCCGTCCAAAGCATGTGACCCGAGATAATAGCTCGCCATCCCGCCGATGCAAAATGAGGTGACGGCGCTGACGTCGTTCCAGACGTTGCGCTCATCCTTAATTTTGGCGAAGTAGGCGTTGGTGAGACCGAATGGAATCATAGCAAGGACAAACCAGACAAGACGCCACTCGGACAAAAACACCGGGATGGCGGCTACAATCGCAATCGTCAAATACGTCACGACCGTGCGCAACAGCTCTTGTGACTTTTTTCGTTGCTTAATGTATTGGAACAAGAAAAATGTACCCATATAAACGAACAACCAGGCGATGGCGAACGGGATGTGCGCGAGCGTCCACCCTCCGACGATGCCGCCGAGTAAGAACGGTAAGATCAGCATCGACCAAGCGCCGTGCTGTTTTGGAATCATCCATTTCATGTGACTCCCTCCTTCTATGTGTAGTGTAGAAGAAAGATGACTGTAAAACTGTGATAAATTTTACAAAACAAAAAACGATCTCATGCGAGATCGTTTTTTGTTTTTAGTTTGGTCACACTTGGCACGGTTACTTCGACCACATCGTCCGTCAACATTTTCGTGACGACACGACCTGCGATCGAGACCGCGAGAAGCGTATAAAGTGCATTCGACAATGGCAAATAGATGAGCGAGATCGCCAAAACGATGACATCAAATATGATGAGAATCGTCCCGACCGATACGCCGGTCCATTTTGATAGGCCGAGTGCGAATAAATCGTCGCCCCCGGTCGCCCCGCCCGATTTCAAGACGAGACCGAGACCGTAACCAGTCACAATCCCGCTCGCGATGGCGGCGAACAACGTCGCCGGCCACACTTGGATATCGAACGTGAGTAAATCCAACCGATCCCACATGGCGTAGCTGAGCGACAGTGACGCCGCGGCAAGCACGGCTTGCCCGACGAAGCGCCAGCCTTTCCACCAAAGGGCGATTAAAAAGAATGGGATATCGAGTACGATCATCGAGATCGCCGGATCGATATCAAATAAATAGCGGCCGAGCAATGCTAGCCCGACGAAGCCCCCTTCTGCCAAACCAAACTGTTCATTCAAATAATAATAACCGAACGCCATGATCAGCGTTCCGAGCACTATGGTAGCAACTCGTTTCATTCCGATTGTCCTCCCCGTTTTCAACGGAGAGGAGGATCCTCAGTCGTAGCCGCGGTTCCATCTGTTCCATCTCCGATCTTCCGTTTGTTGATTTTTACATTGATGTCGCTTGTAAAAACTCAACGCTAGAAGTCCGGTAATTGAAACAGAGGCCATGTCCTCTCGGTATCCATAAAGACCTTCCTTTCCCAAATTGCGCGTAATCATGAGACTATTTTAACATACTCTCGCGATTGTTTCATTAAATGTATATTTAGTGTAAATTACGTTTCGGTAAATCTTTCTTACCGAACCACCACCAGTTCCAGTCCCCGAGCAGTTTCATCAAAGATGGGACAAGTAAAATCCGGATGATTGTCGCATCGATAAAGATCGCGAGCGCGATGCCGACACCGAGCTGTTTGATCGGACTGACACCAGTAAAAGCGAACGCCCCCGTGACGACAATCATGATGACTGCGGCCGACGTGATGATTTTACTCGTCTTGGCGAGTCCCATCTCCGTCGCGTAATCGTTATCCCCGGTCTCCCGATAATATTCCTCAATCCGCGAGACGAGAAACACCTCGTAGTCCATCGATAGGCCGAACACGAGCGAGAAGATGAACACCGGGGTCAAGATACTGATCGTCTCGGCATCGTACACGTAGCCTGATTCGAAGATGATGACGAGCAGACCGAACGTCGCCCCGAGACCGAGCACGTTCATGATGATCGCCTTAATTGGAATCAAGACTGAGCGGAACGCCCACATGAGAATGACCATCGTCGCCAAGATGACAGTCACGACCGCATACGGGATGCTGTCATAAATCTCTTCATAAATTTCTTCGTTGAACGCGGCTGGTCCCCCGACGTCAAAACCGCTCTCGCGCCAATCTCGGACGAATGCTTGCGCGTCTTTATCACTCGGCGGGACGTTGAAACTAACGTTGACGAGGGCAAGGTCTGTATTCCCTTCAAGCGTGACGAGACGTTCGAACGCCTCGAGTTGCTCTGGTGCCGCTTCAGCGAGTTGTTGGAATTCGGCTGGTTCGAGACCGGATGCCGTCAAGAACGTCGTGACGTTGTCGACAATCGGATCCTCGGATAGCTCATCGGTGAGTGCAGTCAATTCATCGAGAATCATCGAATCGGTCAAGTCATTCGTCTCAAACAAGAGCACCGCATCGGTCGACGTCTCCCCGAACACGTCGTCCCACCGCTCAAGGGCGGCCCGTGACTCGTACGAGGTCGGGAGTGCATCGGCGTCCGGGATGTTCAGTTCGAGGTCACGAACGAACCAGAGGCTTGGCAGTAGCAGCAAGAGCGCGACGAGCGTCATCGTGACGGGGCGTCTCATGACGAAACGGGCCAACTTCTGCCACCGTACTTCAGAACGCGTCTCATTCGTTTTGATAAGACGCCCTTTATTGATCGCATCTCCGACGATATATAAGGCGGACGGCAACAGCGTGAGCGCTGATAAGACCGCGCCCGCCACCGCAATCAGCGCACCGAGCGCGATGGCTTGGAACACGTCGACTTGGATGAATAACAACCCGGCCAGTCCGACGAACACGCAAAGCCCTGAGAACAGAATCGAACGTCCGGCCGTCGCGACCGTTCGGACGATGGCTGCCTCTCGCGACTTCCCATGTGCGAGCTCTTCCCGGTAACGGTTGACGAGCAATAGGGAAAAATCGATGCCGAGCGCGATGGCGATCATCGCGACCGCATTCAAGACGAAAATAGACAGTTCCATCGTTTGGGCAAAGAAGAACAACGAGCCGGCAGCCACGATGAACGTAATCAATCCAACGAATAACGGCATGACCGCGGCGAGCGGCGTCCCGAAGACGAGCAAGAGGACGAGCAACGCGACCGGGATTCCAATCAACTCGGCCCGAATCAAGTCATTCTTCGACGCTTCATTCAAGTCATCCGCGAAGACCGGCTCTCCGGTCAATCGCACGTCTGTATCCGTATCTCGAATCAAGGCGTTGCGAACGTCATCGATTGACGCCTCGGCCGTATCGTAATCCTCGAACTCGAGCAATAAGTAAGCTGCGTCCCCTGAGCGGGCATCGGGATTCTCGGCTGGCGTGATCACGCCGTCGACCCCATCGACGTCAATCAGTCGATCCCGTTGCTGCTCGATGACCGTATCAAGGTCGCCACCTTCCAACAAGACGATCATCGAGGCCCCGGCCCGGTCGAACCGGTCGTTCAACGTATCTTCCACTTGGGCGAAGCGCCCGTCTTGAATCGCAAATCCATTGCCGCGCAGTTCACTTGGCAACTGTAATCCGAAATATACCGATACCGCGAGCAATACCGTCCAAATCAACACGACAGCGTAGCGCCATCGGACTAACGCTTGTCCTAATCGTTCCATCCCTGTCCACTCCTCTCCATCTAAGAAGACTGTTCCCGTTTTTAGACGAGATTCTGTAAGCCTTCGTAAAAAAATCCTGAACCATGCCCTGGTCCAGGATTGTCAACGCTCGAACACTTGCAGCCAACTATGGCAGAAGCGACGCGGCGTCGATAGGACGACAAGTCTGTCGCCCGGCTCGTCCAATAAGACGACTTTCAACAATTCGGTCTCGGCACATACTTCTGATGAGAACACTTCACAATCGCGCTCAAACAGTTGGAACGATGTCATCGAGGTGATGGCGGTCGTCACACCCATTTGATCGACGATGACCAAGTCACGGTCACCCCCGTATGGAATCTTCCAACGCGCGCCCGCTTCGACGTCCTCGACCATGAACTGTTGATTCCGTTCATCGTACAAGGTCACGAGGCCAGGTGCCGTGAATCGTTCGAAATCATAGGTCGATTGATATGCGAGTTCGATGATGTTCCCGAACTCTGGGATCTCCTCGTAACGGCTATACCGAAACGTGTGATCGTTCAAGTTCAAGGCGACGATATCTGATTCGGCCGAGTACAAATACAAATCGTCCCCTGACCAGTAGTGCAGGTTACTGAACCAATCGTCATGGAACGTCCGCGGAATTGGGTGACGTTCCATCGTCCCGTTCGTCAAATCCATGACTCCGTATGTCTGCAAATCTCGAAATAGCGCGACGGCTCTTCTACCATGTGGTTCAATATATAGTGCGCAAGGTGCCCATTTCCACTCGAGTTCCCATCGGATTTGGAACGTCTCGTCAAAAAACAGAAACCCGGTTTGCGCCAAATACAACATCCATCCTCCACCAACGCGCTCTAACCATTCAACCGTTTGATGAAATTGATAGTCTGCTACTTGTTTGTACATTTGATCACTTCCTAGTTTCAGCTTAGCAACGCACGACGCATTTTTCGATTTTGAATGTGTTCACAGAACACATTCTCCATCTGTCCGCTTTTCCTGTATACTGGCAGTAGCATACCCGTAATTGGAAAGGAGGAACCCTCATGCGCCCACTTCAACTCTCTCCCGAGACGGCGGTTGAGCTTGCCAAAAAGCTAAACGTCCCACTCGAGGAACTCATGCATATGCCAAAACACATCATCGTCAAAAAGATGATGGAGCTCGAGGCAGCCAAAACTGAAACGAACGAGGAAAAGGAGACGGAATGACGTCTCCTTTTTTCGCGCTTACTTTTGTTTCGGTTTCCGTTTTTTCGCAACATACCAGAGACCGAGGATAGCCAAGGCAGCTCCACCGGCGACCGCATATTTGCTGTAATCCGGACGGCGTTCCGTCACGACGAGTGTCGATAACGGCGCGACCGTGACATGCCGCTCCTCGAGGAGACGTGGTGCCGTCAAATTGACGGTGTGATCTTCGACATGGACCTCGAACTTGCCGGACGGGAGTTTCACCTCGACCGCTTCTTCGAGTCCGTTATGGTATACGAGATGGCGTTCGACGTAACCTTCGACGTGGCGACTCAGTTCAAAGGCGATGACGCCCTCGTCTTCATCGAAGAAACGTAAATGTTTACGAATCTGTTCCGCGTTCTCAAGACGAAACAACGGATATTGTTTGCGCAGGCTGATCAAGCCCTTCACATATTCGACGCTCGGCGTCTCTTGCTCGGCCCGCGTCCAATCCAAACGGTTGACGACCTCCCCCGAATTGAAGCTGTTCTCGTCCCCGTCTTTCGTGCGGAAGAACTCTTGACCGCTATGCAGGAACGGGATGCCTTGACTGAGCAACACAATCGATGTCGCGAGACGATGCCGGCGGCGGCGTGTCGTCTCATCGTCGTCCGGATTCGTAACGGCCAGTTTGTCCCAAAGCGTCAAGTTGTCATGGCACTCGACATAGTTCACGACTTGGTTCGGTTCGTCAGCAAAGCTTTGGCTCGTGACTGCACCGGCAATCCCACGTTTGACGTCCGCCGTCATATCCGCGTTGCCGCTGATCCAACCTGGCAAGTCTTCGATGAACACATCCCCACGGACACCGTCGCGAATCGCGTCGTTGAACTGGGCGATGCGCGGCATCTTGTGGGCGTTATGTTGGTTCGCTTTTTTCCGGACCGGAAGCGGCGTGTCGAGATCCCAGCCTTCTCCGGTCACGAGAATCGATGGGTCGACGCGATCGAGCGCCTTGCGGACCTGGTTCATCGTCTTGACGTCATGGAGTCCCATCAAATCGAAGCGGAAGCCATCAATCATGAACTCTTTCGCCCAATACGACACACATTCGACGATCAATTTGCGCATCATCGCCCGTTCGGACGCCGTATCGTTCCCGCACGCCGAACCGTCGGCGAGCGTACCGTCCTCGTTCAAGCGGTAATAGTAGTCCGGTACGAACTGTCCGAGCGGCGTCGTCAATGCATCATACGTATGGTTGAACACGACGTCCATGATGACACGGATGCCACGATCGTGAAGTGCTTGAATCATCGCTTTCAACTCGATGATGCGAGCGGCCGGATCATCCGCTGAGGAAGCGTATGAGCCTTCGACGGCAAAATAATGGACCGGGTCATAGCCCCAATTATAATTCGCCTCACTCTCGCGTGACTCATTCACCGAACCGTAATCGAAGAACGGCATGAGTTGGAGATGCGTGACGCCAAGCCCGGTAATATAGTCGAGCCCTGTCGGATAACCCGTCGGTGTCTTCGTTCCGACTTCGGTCAACCCGAGGAATTTCCCGCGATGCATGACACCGCTGTCCGGATGACTCGTCAAATCACGGACGTGCGCTTCATAGATGACCGCTTCTTGTGACGAGTGGAAGAGCGGACGTTCTTTAACCCAATGGTCTGGGTTGAGCGTAGATGGGTCGAGCAGACACCCGCGCTTCCCATTGACCCCGACGACTTTTGCATACGGGTCGAGCGATTCGATACGCTTCCCAGCTACGACCGCCTCGAACACATAAAACTGACCTTCGAACAAAGCACGATCGAGTTCGATGACCCACGTCCCTTTCTCGGCCCGTTCTAACGACAACCGTTCGAACTTCCGCGCTCGCGGTGTCCGGTAAAGTTTTACCGTCATCTCTTCGGCAACCGGTGACCAGACCCGCAACCGGATGAGGTCACTTTTAAACGTCACCCCGAGGTCTTTGCCGTGATATGCCATATGGTCTAAATCTACATTTGTCTGTTGATCGATAGTATGTTCCATCTCTTTCACTCCTTCACTACTTCAAATCTGCTATCATTATAACAAAACCCTTGTAAAGGATGGATGAAACATGGCAAAAGACAATTCTTTTGATATTGTGTCAGAAATGAACCTCGAAGAAGTGAAGAACGCGATTCAAATCGCCGAGAAAGAAATTTTGAACCGTTACGACTTTAAAGGTTCGAAGAGTGAGATGTCACTTGATAACGGCGACCTCGTCCTCGTCTCAGATGACGACTATAAACTCGAGCAATTGAAAGACGTCATGATCACGAAATTGATTAAACGTGGCGTACCGACGAAAAACCTTGATTATCAAAAAGTGGAACGTGCGCTCGGCGGCACAGTGCGTCAACGCGTCAAATTGAAGAGCGGTATCGATAAAGACGATGCGAAAAAAATTAACAACGCCATCAAAGAATCAAAACTGAAAGTGAAGTCACAAATTCAAGACGATCAAATCCGTGTGACAGCCAAGTCGCGCGATGACCTTCAAGCCGTCATGCAGCTCGTCCGTGAGCTCGAATTGTCCGTCGATGCCCAATTCACAAACTACCGATGAAACTCGCCATCATCAGTGACCCACATGGTTCGTTTGATGATTTGAAAGCCGTGCTCGAGTCGGTCCGCCGCGAGACGGAGCACATCCTTTGCCTCGGCGATCTGTACGAGTGTCATATCGGTAAGAAACGGCGCAACGAGCGCTTCCATGAAGTGTCCGATGTCGTGACGTACGACCCTGACTACGAGGCGCTCCTCACCTTCCCAAGTCTGCGCGGCAATCAAGAAGAGCGGATTGACGAAGTGCTCGTGGTGTCGCATCCGGTCAAGACACGAATCGCCTTATTACCGGAGCAGACGACGCTCGATGAGGCGCTATTCTTGCATGGACACCAAGTAAAATGGAGTCCGGACTGGGAACCGCTTGTCGAGAAAGGGAAGTATCCGCTCGTCTTTATCGGACACAGCCATATTCCGGGGATTTACCGGAAAGGCCGCTCGATTCCCTGGGAAATCGGACAGCCGTTCGTCCTAAAGAAAAAACGTTACGTCATCAACGTCGGCGCCGTCATCTTCGACCGGGAGTGGTGTCTGTATGACACGAAAGCTCGGACGGTCACGCGGATGAAAGCATAAGAAAAGGGACCCCACGAAACGGGTCCCTTTTCTCGTCCTTACATTTCTTCTGGAGCTTGAACACCGATCAAACGGAGTCCTTCCGTCAATACGATCGTCACCGCTTTGACGAGGGCGAGACGTGATTGTTTGCCTGCATCTTCTTCAAGGACACGGACATGACCGTAATACTTGTTGAATGCTTGCGCCAAATCGAGCACGTAACGGCTAATGATCGATGGTTCGCGGCGTTCGTGGGCACGTGTGATGACGTGTGGGAACGCGTTGAGCATCGTCACGACGCCCCACGTGTGGTCGTCGTTTGCGCCAGTGAACGTCGAGCCGTCATAGTTGCCTTTACGAAGGAGCGAGTTCGCACGCGCGTTCGTGTACTGCACGTACGGGCCCGTCTCACCTTCGAATTTGAGCATGCTATCGAGGTCGAACTCGATGTTGTTGATGCGTTCATTCTTCAAATCGTGGAAGATGACCGCGCCGACACCGACCATGCGTGCCACGTCGTCCGCGTTCGCAAGTTCCGGGTTCTTCTGAGCGATGTTCGCCTGTGCTTTCTCGATTGCTTCTTTGAGCACTTCCTCGAGCAAGACGATGCGACCTTTACGTGTCGACATCTTCTTCCCTTCTTGCAAAATCAAGCCGAACGGCACGTGATGCATGCCATCGACGAAGTCATAGCCGAGCTTGCGCAGGACTGAGAACAGTTGTTTGAAGTGAAGCGCCTGCTCGCCGCCGACGACGTAGTTCGCCTGGACGAAGTTGTACGTCTCATGACGATAGACGGCAGCTGCCAAGTCGCGTGTCGCATAAAGCGTCGCGCCGTCTTTCTTTTTGATCAAGCATGGTGGCAAGTTCTCGTCCTCGAGTGAGACGACCATCGCCCCTTCACTTTCGACGAGAAGGTTTTTCTCTTCGAGCATGGCGACGACGCGGTCCATCTTGTCGTTATAGAACGCTTCCCCGTTAAAGCTGTCGAATTCGACACCGAGGAGGTCATATACTTTTTGGAACTCTTTGAGTGATTCTTCGCGGAACCACGTCCAAAGCTCAGTCGCTTCCTCGTTGCCGTCTTCGAGTTTCTTGAACCACGCACGGCCTTCGTCCTCAAGTTCCGGTTGTGTCTTCGCTTCTTCGTGGAAATGGACGTAAAGCTTCAAGAGCTCAGCGATCGGATGTGCCCGGACCGCTTCCTCGTCGCCCCATTTTTTATAGGCGACCATCAGTTTACCGAACTGTGTGCCCCAATCCCCGAGGTGGTTGATGCCGACGACGTCATAGCCGTTTTTACGGGCGATTTGGTTGATGGCATTCCCGATCACCGTTGAACGAAGGTGTCCCATCGAGAACGGTTTGGCGATGTTCGGTGACGAGAAATCGGTGACGATTGTCTCGTTGCGTGTCGCATGCGTCGCATAGTCCGCTTGTTCATCGAGCACCGTGTTGATGATTTCTTGTGAGACGACGTCACGGCTCAAGAAGACGTTCACATACGGGCCGGCCGCCTCGACTTTCGTGAACAACTCGTCGTTCAAGTCGTTCGCGATATCCGTCGCGATCATGACCGGTGCTTTACGATAGGCTTTCGCAAGTTGGAAACACGGGAAAGCAAGGTCCCCGTGTGCCTCATGTTTCGGTTTTTCAATCAATGCTTCAATCTGGTCGAGCGTCAACTCGTCCCCGATGACACGGGACAAGGCTTCCGCATATTTGCGTTCATAACTCATTCTAATTCCTCCTTATCATTTGTTCATAAAAAAAACGCCCTTTGCACAGATGCAAAGAGACGGGATGGCCCGCGGTACCACTCTTCTTGCCTGCTTGACGCAGACCGCTTTATCGGTGATAACGGGGGTCCCCCGGCTACGCCTACTCAAGTTCGGATAGCATCTCAAAAGTGCGTTTCGCGATGTTTGTCAGCCTAGGCTCTCACCAATCCCTAGGTCGCTTTGTTGACGGAACGATCGTTACTCTCTTTTTCATCGACTTTCGTCTATGTGGTTGAAAAGCAATTTCATTATAGAGGATATTTCATATAGACTCAATGCTAGAATTCCGCCATTATGATGGATAGGCAGGACTCAGGCGTGATTGTGCCGAATCTCCTACCATACATAATTGAATTTTTCCCACATAGGAGGGAACCATGAACCATTTCCGCAAGATGTCCGTCCTTGGTTGGAGTATTTGGAGTATGCTATTCGGTTTGACGCTCATCTTGTTCGCTACAGGCGGATTGAACATGCCGGCCATCGAGCCGTTACCGTTCATCTTGATCGCGTTGCTCGTCATTATTTTTCAAATGGACTCCATTGAACGGAAAGGCGTCTACTTTACCTTTTCAGAAAGTATCGTCTTAATTATTTTTTTATTCTTTGATTTTGAGACAGCGCTGTTCGTCAATCAGATTGGACTACTCGTCTTCCAGTTCGTCAACTTGAAACCGCGCGTCGCGCTTCGACGGTTCCGTTTTACGTATCCGTGGAATGCCATCACGTCATTTTTGGAAATCGCCATCCCGGCCAGTGTCTACTTGGCACTTGGTGGTGTGACCGGTCTCGGATTCTATTCCCAAGACTCGTTCCTTCCGCTTGCCGGTTTGATTATTGCCATCATTTTGAACACGGTCGTCCAAAAGTATCAAGTCGGCTGGTGGTTCCGCGTCGACATCCCGGTCCGCGACTTTTTAAGCATCGCGTTTTACACGTATATCGTCAGTCTCGTCTTCATTTTGGCGGCCTCGCTCTTCCGAGAGACGAACTTGCTCGTCGTCAGCAGTATCGCCGCCGCACTCACGTTCTTTATTAAGCGACTCATCATTCAAAAAGGTCGACAAGACGCCTTCAAATCGTTGATTGAACAATATGATGAAGCAAAAGAAGCCGTATCGCTATCGCAAAGCGAGGCACAAGCCATCGAAGTGTTCCTCAGTCAATGTGAGCGACTCAACGAGTACGATGAAGGGTACGTCGAGTTCAAACTGTTTGATCGCACACTTTACTTTGATTTGAAGACGCGCCAGCCGATCGATCGCCATGTCGTCTTTGAATTACTCGATGCAACCTATCCGAACGAATCCTCGGTCGAGTACGAGATGCGCTTCGAATGGGACGCCCCGCTGTCGAACGAATTTAATGAAGACTATCATAGCTTCATCTCGGTCCGTTCCGAGGAAATCGAAGGAATCCGCACGTGGATTGTGATGACGGGCGAGCACGTCTATGGCTATCCGCCCATCATTCAACGCGAGATTGTCAAACTGCTCAAGTCGTTCAATCGGACGATCAGTCGTTGTCATGAACGCGACCGCCTCTATACCGAGAGCCGGACGGACAGCTTGACGCTGCTTGCCAATGCACGGGCTTTTTATGAATACGGGATTCAACAGATCTCGGACGGCTCGATGTATCCGATTTCCGTCGCGATGCTCGATATCGACTTCTTCAAAAAAATCAACGACACGCACGGTCACCAAGTCGGAGACAGTGTGCTCCAAGAATTCGGTCGCCGCATTCGTCAAGTGCTCCGCACCGAAGACTTTGCCGCCCGTTACGGTGGTGAAGAGTTCATCTTGCTCTTAAACCGTTGTGATGTTGAGGCCGCCGTCGAGATTGCTGAGCGCATCCGTCAACAAATCGAGAACAAACCGTTCCACGTCGATGGAATCGATATACCCGTCACCGCTTCAATCGGTGTCGATACGATTCAGTCGTTCGGCGACAAACGTCTTGACGATACGATTCGTAACGCCGACCGCGCGCTCTACGTCGGCGGTAAATACGCCGGTCGCAACCGCGTCGCCCATTATAATTTCTTAACGACCTGACTCGCCCCCACGTTCATCGCGTGGGGGTTTGCTATTGACAAGCAGATTTGAAACAGGTACGTTAGGGAACGTGTCTTATAACTAAATATCACAACTTTTTTATCAAGAGAGACTGAGGGACTGGCCCGATGACGTCTCGGCAGCGGGTAACCTGTGCCAAATCCAGCGAGCGGTCTGCTCGAAAGATGAAAAAAGTGTTTCTTGTCGAGAGAGCCTTTTTTCAGAAGGCTCTCTTTTTATTTTAATGAATGAGGTGAATCGATTGGAACAACCAACAGCTAACAAATGGGCGCTCTTGCCCTTACTCGTCTTCCTCGTCTTCTTTATCGGGGCAGGCATCTACTATGACGACTTTTATAAATTTCCCGTCTTGATCGCGGCCTTGATTGCCGTCATCGTCGCGGCGATGATGACGAAAGGGAGCGTCACCCAGACGGTCGAACGCGTCGCCCAAGGTGCCGGGAACCCGAGCATCCTCATCATGGTGTTCATCTTCTTGCTCGCCGGTGCGTTTTCAAGCGTCGCCGAAGCAATCGGTGCGATTGACGCGACCGTCAATGCGGCATTGACGTTACTACCGCCCTCGCTCCTATTGAGCGGCCTATTCGTCATCGCAGCCTTCATCTCGATGGCGATGGGTACGTCGACCGGGACGATCGCCGCACTGGCGCCGATCGCTCTCGGCATCCATGAGGAGAGCGGCGTCAATATCGCTATCGCGGCGGCAGCCGTCGTCGGGGGTGCCATGTTCGGAGATAACTTGTCGTTCATTTCAGACACGACGATCGCAGCCGTCCGCACCCAGCGGACGAACATGCGCGACAAGTTCCGCACCAACTTTTGGATCGTCTTGCCGGCAGCCGTCATCACAACGATTTTACTCGCTGTCCTATCGAGCGGAGAATCCACCATCGAGCCGGCGGCGTTTGAATGGTATAAGTTGATTCCGTATCTGGCGGTTATCGTGCTCGCTTTGACGGGAATGAACGTCATCCTTGTCTTGCTCGGCGGCATCGCCCTGACCGGCATCATCGGTCTGTTGGATGGCAGTCTAGCCGTCACCACGTACGTCACCGCCATGGCGGACGGCATGATGGGCATGGCCGAGATTTCACTCCTGACATTGCTCATGGGTGGGCTCGTCGGACTCATCTCGCATAACGGCGGACTCACGTACTTGCGTGACGCGCTCACGTCCCGAATTAAAAGACGGGCCGGCGCGGAGTGGAGCATCGCCGGGCTCGTCAGTGCGACAAACGTCGCGACGGCGAACAACACGATTTCGATTCTCGTGGCTGGGCCGCTCGCCGCGAACATCGCCGACGATTATGACATCGAACGTAAAAAGTCTGCGAGTGTACTCGATATCTTCTCGTGTGGGGTCCAAGGTCTGTTGCCTTACGGGGCACAGCTTCTCATTGCGGCCGAACTGACGAACACGGCATCACCGGCGCTCGTGCCGTATATGTTCTATCCGTTCTTGTTGTTCATTTGCGGAGGATTGGCCATCGCCTTTAACTTCCCGCGTTTCAAAAAACGCGCTTAACGAAAACGACCTTGTGAAGCTGTCGCTTCACAAGGTCGTTTGTCGTTTCGCTTCAAGTTCACGTTTCAGCTGCTCGTTACGTTTTCTGAAGGCACGCCGTTTGAGCAGTTCTTCGAGTCCGCGGCTGATTACCCACAGAACGAACAGCAACAGGACGAGCATAGATAATCGGAACGGGCTTTGGATAAACTCTTCCCACTGGTCACCGATGACAGAGAAAATCAAGACGACGAGCAACTTCCCAAACCCGGCCGCCATAATGAACGTCCGGAGCGGCATTTGGATGAGGGCGAGTAAATACGTAATCAAACTGACCGGAATGAACGGGAGCGAGTAGAGAAACCCGAGCGAGACCGGACTCATATGATTGATGCGTTCGAGCCAATAGACGCCTTGTTTGTGCCTCTCGAGCCATCGCGTCATCGGCTTTCGAAAGACGTAGCGAACAGCTGCAAACACAAGAATCGTCCCGAGCAAACTTCCGACCCACGACAATAACGTCCCGAGCCAAAAACCGTACGTTGCTGCGTTCGCCGAGATGATGAGGACGAGCGGGAGAAATGGAAAGATGGCTTCCAGGAAAGGTGCCCCGAGTCCTGCCCAAGGTCCGCCCGGAAGTCCTTGTAGCCATTCAATCAAGTTTAAAATATATTGTTGGAGTGATGTCAGCATGTCAGTTTCCACCTTCAACTTTCGTTATTCCCTTTTTACCCGATTTCGCTCAGGAAGACGCATCCCCCTGCCCACCGCCGTAAAAAAATAAAAAGTATTTGCGAAATTCCGCTGTGATATCTATCATATAATATGGACTTGTGGTTGCAGGCAAGTCCGTTCGTCGAACGACACAACCCAACGTTCGTTTTCCTGCAAAAAACTGAACACAGGGGAGTAACACACATGGAAACAAAACCAATGCGGGTCTTGCTGTACTATAAGTACGTCAATATCGAAGACCCAGAAACGCTCACACAAGAGCACCTCAAGTATTGCAAGGACCTCGGTATCAAAGGACGCATCTTGATTTCTTCCGAAGGAATCAACGGGACGTGCTCTGGGACTTGGGAACAGACCGAGCAGTACATGAGCGACTTGAAAGCGAACCCGCTATTCAGCGACATCGAGTTCAAAATCGATGAAGTCGAAGAGCATGCGTTCTCGAAAATTTTTGTCCGTCATAAGAAAGAGCTTGTGACGTGGCGCTTTGATGGTGAGTTCGACGTGCCTAAACAGCACGGTGCATACCTCGAACCGGCAGAATGGAAAGAGATGATGAATCGCGACGATGTCGTCATCCTCGACGTTCGTAACAACTACGAGTACGATCTTGGTCACTTTAAAAACGCGATCAAAATCGATGTAGAGGCTTCTCGTTACATGCCAGATTGGCTCGAAGAGAACAAGGACCTCTACGAAGGGAAAACGTTACTCACGTACTGTACCGGAGGCGTCCGTTGCGAGAAATTTACCGCATATATGCGTGACCAAGGTCACGACAACATTTTCCACCTTAAAGGCGGCGTCGCCATGTACGGCAAAGACGAAGCCACGAAAGGCGAAGACTGGGAAGGTGAGCTTTACGTCTTTGACGAGCGCATCAACGTCCCGGTCAACACGGTCAATCCGTCCGTTGTTTCGGAGTGCATGCACTGCGGAACGAAGACGGTCCGCTACGTTAATTGTGCCAACCCGGTGTGTAATGCCCAACACTTCTGTTGTGAAGAGTGTGAACCGAAACAAATGCGTTCATGCTCGAAAGAGTGCCAGGAGCATCCACGTAACCGCTATATCATCGAGAATATCGCGGACAAACTTCAGGAGACTGAAGGCGTCGTCGGGTAACAAAAATCGACCAGAAAGCACTTCGAGCCTATGCTCGAGGTGCTTTTTTGACAGAAACTTTACGTCTAGCCGATGACAGAATCGGGTATAGTGTAGATACCATTGTCAGACAGGAAGTGAATCGATTGCTCTTTAACGAACCTTTACTCGCCGCCTTGCTCGCTTGGTTCATCGCACAAGCAGCCAAGCTCGTAACCGAACTCATTAAAACACGAGATTTTGAATTAGAAATCATGTTTGCCTCGGGTGGGATGCCAAGTTCCCACTCTTCGACCGTCGTCGCCTTAGCGACCGTCATCGGTCGAGTCGAAGGAATCGATTCCAGTATGTTCGCACTCGCCTTGATTTTCGCGACGATCGTCATGTACGATGCGACCGGCGTGCGTCAAGCGGTCGGATTCCAGGCCCGTTTGTTGAACGACTACTTCAAAGGAATCAAGCACGAGACACCCATCTTAAATGAGCTGGTCGGTCATACCCCGTTCCAAGTCATCGTCGGGGCTTTACTCGGTCTCGTGGTCGGACTGTTTTTCCCAATTTAATGTGAATGATGCAGGCATGTCGTTCCCTCCTTCTAAAAACTCACCATCTTTTTGTGAACTTTCACAACAGAGACGGTATAGTGAAAGAGAGGAGGAATCGACATGCCTTTTTTGCAGAAATCTTATGAGTCGCTCGATACGCTCGCCGAAGCAATCGGACAAGCGATTCGGGCCCCCATCACGATTGAGAATCGACACCATCAGTTACTGGCCTATAGCACCCACCCCGACTCGACGGACCCGGCACGAATCGCGACGATTATCGGCCGCCGTGTCCCGGAAGCGGTCATCGAGGACTTGTGGGAAAGTGGAATCCTTCAAGAAGTGATCGACCGCGACGAACCGGTCGTCATCCCGGCCCGAATGGCCGTCGGTCTCGGTGAGCGGGCGGCCGTCGTCATCAAGCAACAAGGTGACGTGCTCGGTTACATTTGGAGCCTGGCCCGAACGACGCCGTTCTCAGAACAGGAACTCACCGTCCTACAGGAAGGGGCAAACATCGCCAAAAAATTGTTGATGACCATCGCGATGCACGAACGGCGCATCGACGCCGAATTGGAACGCTTCTTTTTAGAAGTGCTGGCCACTCCCGTTTTATCGCCATCCCACCGCGACCGCTTGAATGAGCTCGCACCGATTGCCGTCGCCAGCCGTCTCACCGTGATTGAATGTGCCCAGCCGGTCACCCCCCAACTGGCGGAACGACTGTTTTATGTATTGGCGACCCAGCAAGCGATTGAAGTCGTCCTGCACGCGATCGATGGCCAGCAGTTACTCGTCTGGCATTATATGAAATCGGACCTGGCCGAGGAAGAAACTGCGCTCTTGCAGTGGGCCGACCGCTTTGAAACGCAGCTCCGAGACAAGTTCATTGAAGCGGAGCCGCGCCTTGGCATCAGTCGACGCTTTTTTGAGAGCGACATGCTCTATGCGGCGATGGAAGAAGCACGACGCGTCACGTCGCTTCGCCGAAAGTTCCCGTATGAGCTTGCGACATCGCGCACGTTCGAACAGATCGGAATTTATCAGCTCGTACCCGATTTGGCCCGACGCATCGGGCTTCGTCTCGAGACGCATCCGACCATCGAGCGCCTACAGGCGTATGATGTCACACATCATACCGAGCTCGTCACGACGCTCGAATGGTATTTCTATTTTGATGGGAACGTCAAGCGTGTCGCCGCTCATCTTCACATCCATCCGAATACCGTGCTCTACCGGATTCGGCGGATTGAAGAACTGACGAACATCACACAAGTCTCGCTCCCTGAACGGGCCGCCGTTTATCTTGCCATTAAGGCCGGTCAATACCGCCAAGACGATTAACGCCTACTTTGTGTTTTTTCACAAAGTGGGCGTTATCACTTTTAGAATCCATGCTAAAGACAGCGTTTTCGGATGGGTCTATACTAGAGGTGTGAACAAATTGTGTCAGTAGAGAAAGGGGAACTTTACATGAAAATCGGGGTATTGAAAGAGATTAAAAACAACGAAAACCGCGTCGCCTTGACGCCGATGGGTGCAGCTGTATTAACTGAACTTGGACACGAGGTCCTCGTCGAGACGGAAGCGGGCGTCGGTAGCGGCTTCACAAATATGGAGTATGTCGATGCGGGGGCAACCATCGTCGACACCGCCGCGGACGTTTGGGGAAACGTGGAATTGGCGTTGAAAGTAAAGGAACCGCAACCATCGGAATATCGTTATTTCCGTCCTGACTTGACCCTCTTCACTTACTTGCACTTGGCGGCCGAACCAGAACTTACGAAAGCACTCGTCGATTCTGGTGTGACGGCCATCGCCTATGAGACGGTCGAGATCGACCGCACATTGCCGCTCCTCACACCGATGAGCGAAGTGGCCGGACGGATGGCTGCTCAAATCGGCGCCCAAATCCTTGAAAAACCACACGGTGGAAAAGGGATTCTCTTGTCTGGCCTGCCAGGCGTACCACGTGCGAACGTCACCGTCATCGGGGGCGGTGTCGTCGGGATGAATGCCGCCCGCATCGCGATCGGTCTTGGTGCCAACGTCACGATTATGGACATCAGCCCGGCTCGCCTGCGCCAAATCGATGATCAGTTCGGCAACACAATCAACACACTCATCTCAAACAGCTACAACATCGCCAAACAAGTCGCTGAAAGTGACCTTGTCATCGGTGCCGTCCTCATTCCAGGCGCGAAAGCACCGAAGCTCGTCACGAAAGAAATGGTCCAACAGATGTCACCAGGTTCGGTCATCGTCGATGTCGCCATCGACCAAGGCGGAATCTGCGAAACCATCGACCATATCACGACACATGACGCGCCGACGTACGAGCGTTACGGGGTTCAACACTATGCCGTCGCCAACATGCCAGGTGCCGTCCCACGCACGTCGACACTCGGTTTGACGAACGCAACGATGCCGTATATCGTCGAGTGCGCACAAAAAGGGATTTTCCCGGCACTCCGCGAGAACGCAGCCTTGCTTAAAGGATTGAACGTCATCGACGGGACGGTCACGTATGAAGCCGTCGCCCGCGACCTTGGCTACACATTCGTCGCTCCAGCCGAAGCCATCACGAAGCAACTACAAGCATAAACGTAAAGCCGTCAGCATTATTGCTGGCGGCTTTTTTGATGTCGGCACTCTATAAAAAAACGCTCGAACCGATCGGTTCGAGCGTTTTTGTGCTTATGCGTTCTCGACGGCGATGTCCTCACCGATGATTTTCACTTCTGGTTCAAGCTCAATCTCGAACTTCTCCTTCACCGTCGCCTGGACGTGTCGGATGAGCGAGATGTACTCAGTCGCTGTCGCTTCATCGATATTGACGATGAATCCGGCATGTTTGAGTGAGACTTCCGCTCCACCGATCCGCTTCCCTTGCAGGCCACAGTCTTGAATCAATTTGCCGGCGAAGTAGCCCGGTGGTCGTTTGAAGACGCTACCGCATGATGGATACTCGAGCGGTTGCTTCGACTCGCGCTTGTACGTCAAGTCGTCCATGACGTCTTTGATCGCTTCATAGCCGAGCGGTTCGAGTTCAAACGTCGCTTCGAGCACAATCAACCCGTCTTTCGAAATCCGGCTCGTCCGGTAGTCGAGATCGAGTTCGTCTTTCGTAAGTGTCATGAGCTGCCCTTCAGGCGACAATACGACCGCACTCGTGATAACGTCTTTCGTTTCTCCACCGTAGGCGCCTGCGTTCATATACACCGCGCCACCGACCGTTCCCGGGATGCCACAGGCAAATTCTAAGCCAGATAACTCTTCGGTCAACGCTTGACGTGAGACGTCGATGATGGCCGCACCGGCTTGGGCGATCAGTTGATTCCCGTCTCGACGAATCGTTTTCAGTTCGTTCAAGTTTAAGACGATGCCACGAAGGCCTCCGTCACGGACAATCAAGTTCGACCCGAACCCGAGAATCATGAATGGGACGCTCTCGCGATGGGCGAGCTCAAGCACGGCTTGAACTTCTTCATACGTGTGCGGGGCCACGAAATAATCGGCCTGCCCACCTAATTTTGTATACGTGTGTGCCGACAGCGGCTCATCTTGCTTCACGCGATCGGCCGGAATGATAGTGAGTAGTTGATTTAAAAAGCTCATGCGTTGCCTCAATCCTTTACGTTCAATTTTAAAGCATGCCTCGGTTCGTCAAGAGAGAGGCAGGCACGTCACTGAATGATTTCAGTACGAAACACAGTATACAAATCTTTGACAGGGGTGACAAGCAACGTTTTCTTTACAATAAAGGAATTGGTTTATAACAATAATGATGTAGCAACGGCAACGACGATAGGAATTGTAAAGTTATCCCAATCTCGATACGAAATTGCTTCTGTGAGTGTGGCAATGATTGAAATAATGAATCCATATGTTACCACTTGCCAAAGTGGAATATCATCCCACAAAAATAATAAAAAGAGAACGGCATACGAGCTGAGGAACATGGCCATGCTACCTTGGAACGAGCGCTTCTGTCCGTATAAATCATAGGTCACTGTCCCGTACTTCCGACCGATGAGCGCGGCCAGGCCATCGCCCCACGCCAAGACGAGCGATCCTGCCAAAAAGGCGAGCGGCTCTGATTCAAAGAAGAAGAACAGGATGACGAGCAAGGCGATCGGATAATAGACGGTGCCGAGCGATTTACGTTCCGTCTGATGAACCGGTGACGGACTCTTATAAAGAAGGAACGCGTTCGCGAACGTGAAAAAGACGAGCGGCACGGCGGCGACGTACCAAGTTTCCATTAACCAAACTGCAAGCAGCGACCAATGGCCGACCGCGATATGTACACTTTTACGAATTGTCTCATCCGTCCAGCCGAGGCGTTTGCCAATCTGTTCAAGACCGACGAGAAACACCAGGACAATGACGATGGACAGGATGGAACTGACCCATTCATTCATCTTTGAACCACCTTTATCTACATTTTTTTGTACGTTTTCATTATACCTTAATCGAGCGATAGCCTAGCTTCCTTTTCAAACATTTGGTAGAATGAGGTCAAATGACTGTATAGCCAACGAACGAAGGCGGCTATAGAAAGGATGCCTGTATGCGCGACGCAATTTCGATTCAAACTTTGGCTGATTGCCTTCACTATATGCGGGTTGGCGACGTTGACCGGGCCATCTCGCTCTTTCCCGAGGACGTGCGCGAGCATTTCCCGAAAGAGCTTCGCAAAATCCACTTGTTTCATATTGAAAAGAACGGACTGTCAATCAATCAAATCGTCGCTTTGGCGAACACGTTGACCGGAGAACATTTATCCGCGACCACGATTCAAAACTGGACGAAGCGAGAAGTCCGCAAAATCATCGGGGTCCCCCGGGTCGGAAAGAAATACTCGCTCCAACAAGCGGCTATCATTTATTTGCTGGATGATTTGAAGCACTTGTTCTCACTTGAAGAGACGAGTTCTCTCCTCGCACTCATCTTCAACAATCCTGACCGCGACGAGGACGACCTCATCTCGCCCATTGACTTTTATCGTCTCTATGCCGAGTACGCCAAGTCGACGAGCCCGATCGAGCTCCTCGACACGCGTGCGAAGCGCTCGATTGAAAAGATGGGGGTCACCCACCCGAACATCTTGCACGTCCTCAAACTCTGTCTATACGCCCATCGCGTGACGACACTCGAGATCGAGGCAAAACACTATTTGAACCGCTTCATTTGATCTTCGTCGAATGAGGCTTTTTTTTAGAAAAAAACACCAGTCGCAGTGACTGGTGTTCGTCATATTGGTTACACCGATACCGCGATTGGCATCCGTGATTTGACTGTCAACGTTTTAAGGACAGACAACAACTCGAACATCGAGAGTTGGTCGGCCTCTTTCGTCAGGCAGAAGCAATCATCGTCTTGTTTGCGGAGTTCCGCCACAAGCTTACCTGCTTTGTCTCGAACGCTGAACTTGTAACGCTCGACATCGTATTGAATCGTATAGAGACCGCGTTCGTAGACGTTGTACTCACACTTTTTCCCGAATAACGAGAATTTGTCCTTCAACTGACCAATCGCTTGTCCATCGTGGTTCATGACGACCCACTTCTGACAGTTCGGGATATACTTCCCGTGAGCGATTTGACGGCCTGACAAGTTGTGCACTTGAACACTGCCCTCCGCGTCGCGGTGAACAGATCCGATCGCATCATTTGTCTCGTCATAAATGGTCGCTTCTCCTTGCGTAAAGACGCAACCTTTTACATAAATTAATTTGCGCACCGCTTTTCCTCCTAATACGTTCCAACCGTTGATTTGTGTGTGTTTGGTTGGTATTTCTATGAAACCCCCAAATTGGTACTGCGCGTCGCTTTTTCTCGTTTCAGCGACTACATATTTCATATGACGAAGATGATTATTGCACCTATTCGTGAAAAAGACAACCCCTTTTTCTTCGACACAATCCGCCATTCTGTCAAACTTGTGAACACGCCTGATATTATCGCTTGAAACCGGCCTGTTTCAACATCTCTTCGAGCTCCGTTCTTGCAATCAGACGAACTTGATTTGGCTCCGCCAATTCGTATGCACTATCGGTATAAAATGAGTTCGTCACGACCCAACCTTCGTTCACACCATAGTATGGAACGGAGGCTGCGACTTGTTGGACTGCCTCAAGCCCGACCGCTTTTTCATAGCGCTTCGCTTGGACCGCGATTGACCATCCGTCCTCCGCTTCAAGGAGCAGATCCGCCCCGAAGTCACGCGACGCCGGCGTCACCGTCACCGTGTAACCGAGTGCGGTGAACACTTCTTCTAAAAATAACTCAAATTCACGACCGTCCATCCGATCGATGCGGTGAATCGTCGACAGACGCATACGCCAGATGAGCCAGAGCAGGCCGATTCCTAAACACGCGACGATACTCCATATCGGCGCATCTCCCCACCATAATCCGATGGCGATCAACAAGCTGAGCCCCATTCCCTTCACATCTATCGTCCTCTCTATCTGTTCTTGTCTTCACTTTACCGTTTGGAGGCAGGAAAACAAAGGGGGAGCTGTCGAATGTATTGAAGATGTACCCGTGTGACATACAGAAGGAGGGATCATCGTTAATGGAGAACCGAGGACATCTCCAAAACGAATTGCTGCACGCCTTGCCTTACGGTGTAGCGTTAATCATGACGGACGGGACAATCGTCCAAGCGAACCGGCCGTTTTTAGAGCAATTCCCTGAAGACTTACAAACGAGAACAAACATCTTTCATATGGTCAACCAATCACCGATTACGATGGAGCTATCGAGACGAATGGAGCAAGGCTTGCCTTGGACGTACGAGATGCCGACAATCCGCATCCACGCCATCCCGAACGGTGACGTCTATATCTTATCGATTGAACCTCTCCCGCTCGATACGCGGGTGACCGTCCAACATAACGCGTTCGAAGCGATGATGCACACCGAACTCGACATGGCGATGGTTATGACCGATGCCAATCTGTTAATCAATCGCTTCAATAAAGGAGCGACCGAGCTGTTCGGTTACGAGCCGCATGAAGTACTCTACGAAATGACCCCGTTTGGTCTATTCGAGTCGCGCGAGCTGAGCGAGAAACGGACCCATTATCAAGACGAGACAGAGCGGTTGTTGTCATTCGAACAGATGCTGCGTGTGGCACTAGACCGTGGCGACCGTGAATGGAAGTTTCAACGAAAAGACCGGACCCATTTCGTTGGAAAACTGTTCATGCATCCGGTCTACGAACAAGCTCGCATCATCGGCTTTTTCTTTTTCGTCTTCGATGTCAGTCCTGAAATCGCCTTGAAAGGCGAGTTGCTGCATAAAGAACAACGGTATCGCATGTTCGCCGAATCGGTCATCGAAGCCGTCCTGTTTCACGAGGGCGGGACCATCTTAGATGCGAACAAGGCGGCCGAATCGATTTTCCGAATCCCGGCCGAACAGATGGTCGGTCGCCAAACGATTGAATTTATCGCCGAAGGCTATCGGGCCGACGTGTTGCGCCGGATCCGGAACCACATCCAGACACCTTACGAGGTCATCGGCCGTCGTGAGGACGGGACGTTCCTCGAGATGGAAGTGTATCCGAAAGAAGTGACGTTCCAAGGCCAGACGCTCCGGGTCGCCGTCATGCGCGACATTAGCGATCGGAAGAAAGTCGAGCGGATGCTCGAGCGGGAGAAGAATGCCATCGCCCGGCAACGAGATATCATCCAATCGATTTTACAGGCCTCCAATGAAGCGTTCGTTTTGACCGAATCGAACGGCAGCGTCCTGTTCATGAACGTGCACGCCCGTCGCCTGCTCGATTTGCCAGGAATCGCCCCGAACAAGATGCAAGAGCGGATCCCGCTCCTGTCGACGTTCCGCACGCGCGACCGCACCGAGATGTTGAAAAAAATCGACTTATTACTCGACGGCTCTGCCCGCGAAGTGTCGATGCGTTTCTCCATCCCGCAGCCGAACGACCGGGATGAACAGTATTACGAGATGTACGGGACCGGTATGGATACAAAACGCCAAATCGGAATGGACAGCGGCTTCTTATTCGTGTTCCGCAACCGGACCGAGGAAGAGCGGATGGACCAAATCAAAAACGAACTGGTCAGCACCGTCTCACACGAACTTCGCACCCCGCTCTCGTCACTGTCGGGATATATCGAGCTGATGCTTACCCGCGACTTGAATCCCGAGAAGCGCGAGCGTTACTTAAAGACGATGGCGAAAGAAGCGAAGCGTTTGACCGACTTGTTAAACGATTTTCTCGACATTCAACGCATGGAAGACGGCAATCAAGAGTATAAGAAAGACCATTTCGTCTTGAACGAACTCGTCCGTGACGTCGTCGAACGCTTCCGCGAGACGAGCAACCACTCCATCCATTTCGATGATGCCGATGAAGTGCTCCACCTCGTCGCCGATCAGGACCGCATCGAGCAGGTCATCATCAACTTGTTATCGAACGCCATCAAGTATTCGCCGAACCATCACGAAATCGAGGTACGGGTGCGCAAAGAACGAAATCAAGCCCACGTCTCGATTCAAGACTTTGGTATCGGGATTCCGGAGCATGCGTTCGAAGAACTGTTCAAGAAGTTTTATCGAGTCGACAACTCGGATACACGCCAAATCGGCGGGACGGGTCTCGGGCTATCCATCTGTAAGGAAATCATCGAATCGCACGGCGGAAGTATCGAGGTCGAATCGAGCGTTGGCGTTGGCTCGACATTCACGTTCACGTTGGACTTAGCGGAGGAGACACTATGAACCATTACGCTTTCACCGGTTTCCCCGGCTTTTTAGCCGGAAAGATGATCACGCACCTCGCGTCATTGCCGAATCAGATCGGGACGATTTACGCACTCCACCTCCCGACCGAACGTTCCGGCGCACATGCTTTAAAACAGGAGCTGTTGGAAGCGACGTCGTTACGAGATGATCAGCTCGTGCTCGTCGAGGCCGATATCACGCTACCTGAAGTCGTGCTTGATCCAATCATGCGCTCCGTCATCGAGCGTGAAGTGAATTACGTGTTCCATTTGGCAGCCGCTTACGATTTGAGCATCCCGTATGATGTCGGATATCGCATCAACTTGCTCGGGACGAAACACATCACCTCATTGGCGAAACGGGCACCCTATTTAAAGCGGTACGTCTACTTCAGCACCGCCTATGTGTCTGGACGCCGTCAAGGGACCGTTTATGAGAACGAGTTATGGCACCGCGTCCGTTTTAAAAACCATTACGAGGCGACGAAGTATGAGGCCGAGGCCATCGTCTCGCGCGAGCTCGGCTCGATGCCGGTGACCATCATCCGTCCGGGCATCGTCATTGGCCATAGCGAGACCGGCGAGACGAAGAAGTTTGACGGGGTCTATTTCGTCTTAAAGTTAATGGACCAACTTCGTCAAGCTGCCCCGCTGCCTTACATTGGACGACAGAATATCGAAGTAAACCTCGTTCCTTATGATTACGTCGTCGAGGCAACCGCTTATCTCGCTCACGCTCCGGTCGGTTTGAAGCGGACGTTTCATTTGACCGACCCGTTTCCACACGGGGCCCGCGAAGTGTACCGTATGATTCACGAAGAGATGTTCGGTCGCCCTCCACGCGGGACCATCCCGCATGCGGTCGCGGAGACCGGATTCTCGGCGCTACATCTGTCGGAACGTTACGGCGTTCCGCGTGAGCTACTCGCCTACTTTAAGCATCAAGTCCATTTCGATACGACACAGACGCTCCGCGCACTCAGCGGCACTGATATCGTCTGTCCGGATTTAAAGGACTATCTGCCAAAAGTCGTTGCCTATTACGAGACACACAAAAAGCCCTAATTAGGGCTTTTTGTGTGTCATCCGATTAGCAACTTCTCTTTTGGATAGCGAATCTTCCGGTCCATCTGGCGTGCGACCGTGAAGAGGATCGTCAACGAACCGACACGACCGAGTAACATCATGAACATGATAAAACTCTTACCTGCATCGTTCAGTTCCGCCGTGATCCCGAGTGATAACCCGACCGTCCCGAAGGCCGAGACTGTCTCGAACAAGAGTGCTGTCGCCGGAATATGACCGTTCGTCAAGATAGTCAGTGCGGTAATCAATAAGATGAAGAAGAAACTCGTAATAGCCACGATGTACGCTTTTTTAATTTGGAACGCGTCAATCGTCCGCTCGAGGATGACCGTCTCTTTTTTCCCGACGATGAACGCCCACATATCGGCCAAGATGACGGCTACGGTCGTCACTTTAATCCCAGACCCAGTGGAAGCGGCTCCAGCACCGATATACATGAGAATCAAGACGACCCCGATTGAGATCGGCGCCATCGTCGTGAGGTCGATTGTATTGAAGCCTGCGGTCCGTGTCGTCACAGCCTGGAAGAAGGTGACGTGCATCGCTTCTCCGAACGGACGGCCATACAGTCCGCCCTCATTCGATACCCACTCAAACAACATGAGCGAGAACCAGGCAATCCCGTTGACGATGGCAAGCGAGGCAATCATGATTTTCGAATGGAGGGCGAGGCGCTTCCAACGTTTCACCTCGGTCGCATCCGCGATGGTCGTGAAGCCGAGACCCCCAATCATGAGCAGCACAGCAATCGTGATCACAATGGCCGTATTCTGCTCGAACTGCATCAAATTGTCCGGCCATAGGGCGAACCCGGCGTTGTTAAACGCTGAGACCGCGTGGAAAAAGCCATAATACAGCGCCTCACCAAAGCGATACTCACCGGTGCTGTACAGTTCGACCGTCAAAAACAACATGCCGAGAAACTGGACGATGAGCGTCGTGAAGACGATGTTGCGGACGAGACGGACCGTGCCGCCGGGTCCCGACAAGTTGAGTGATTCTTGGAGCAAGATGCGCTGCTTTAAACCGATTTTCTTTCCGAGCACACTAAGCAGCATGAGCGCGACCGTCATAAAACCTAAACCGCCGATTTGAATCAAGGCGACGATGACGAGCTCACCGAACGTATTAAAGGAAGTCCCAATATCAATTGTCGATAATCCGGTCACCGTTCCGGCCGACGTCGCGATAAACAGACAATCAATCCAGGACACGGGCTGTGTCTGTGCGAACGGCATATAGAGTAACGTCGCCCCTAAAAAAATGGCGAGCAAAAAGCCTGTCGCGATAAAACGGGCCGGCTTTTCAAACACGAGCCGGTAAAGCGCCTCAATTCGTTTTATGCGCAATTCCCGTACGGTCAATCGATGTCGCATCTCGCTATCTCCTTCAAATCAAGTTTTCTAAGGCTCATATTACTCCTCACTTATAAAATTGCCAACTAGAAAAATGTATCGCTAACTGTTTGCCAGATTTTTTGGTAATATGAGAGATAGACTTTATGAATGTTGAGGAGGTTGAATGAAACCGTGGACCCTAGTACGGTAGATCATTCGCTAACGGATGTCTCGCGAAGGTTGGAGCGTCAGTCACAATGTATGCCCGCCCATCTTTATTTCCAGCTCGAAGAACTGCTACATTGGTCACTTGATCAAGAAGTTGTGAATCAATTGTACGCATTATTAAAAAAATACGACGTGTTAACCGATATAGAGCGTGAAGAACGAAATATCAGCATCCAAATGCTGATTGACGAAAACGGCGCTTAACCATCGGGAACGCATTTGCGGGAGACGAGTTAAGTCTCTCGCTTTTTTTGTCTCCTGATTTTTTTTAGAAAGGTGGAAAACATAGACATGGATGTCGTCACGTTAGTAGGACTCATACTTGGGTTCCTCACCCTCGTCGGAGGGATGGTATTGAAAGGAGCCGGGATTGCCCCGCTCATCAACCCGGCAGCACTCGTCATCATTTTTGTAGGGACAGCGGCCGCAGTCAGTATCGCCGTCTCCAAAGAACAACTGCAAAACGTACCGAAGTTGTTCGGAATTCTCTTCAAAAAGCAGGAGTTGCCAAGTAAATCCGGGCTGTTGACACAGTTCGTCGACTTGTCGACGCAAGCGCGTAAAGAAGGACTCTTGTCGCTCGAGACAGCGCTCGAACAAGTCGAAGAGCCGTTCTTGAAACAAGGGATGATGATGGTCATCGACGGCCAACCGTCCGAATATATCGCCGAGGTCATGTCGCGCGATATCGAGAACATGGAGCAACGCCATAAAGCGAACTCGGACATCTTTACCCAAGCCGGCACGTATGCGCCGACACTCGGGGTTCTCGGAGCCGTTATCGGGTTGATTGCGGCCCTAAAAGATTTGTCTGATATCGAAAAGCTCGGTCACGCGATTTCAGCCGCGTTCGTCGCGACGTTGTTCGGGATTTTCACAGGATACGTCCTCTGGTTCCCGTTCGCCAATAAATTGAAGCAGTATTCGAAGAGCGAGGTCATCATCAAAGAGATGATGATTGAAGGGATTCTCTCGATTCAAAGTGGGGAGTCTCCGAAGACGTTAGAAGATAAATTGTCTGTGTATTTGTCTCCAAAGGAGCGAGCCGACTATGAAGCGCAAAAAGAAGCATGATCATGAGGAACATATCCCGGAAGGTTGGTTAATCCCGTACGCCGATTTATTGACGCTCTTACTCGCCCTCTTCATCGTCTTGTTCGCCTCGAGTAACATCGACCAGACGAAGCTCGAGAAAATGTCTCAATCCTTTAATCAAGTGTTCTCTGGCGGGACGAGCGTGTTCCAAGCGTCGACCGCCTCGAACAGTGACATCAGCCGTACGAACAAGACAGATACGACAGCGAATCCTCGGACATATGAGCTCGCCAAACTGGATGAGTTAAAAGAAGAGGTCAATCAATACATCAAAAAGAACGGGCTCGAACAAGAGATTGAAGCGACCATCAACTCGAGCGGTCTCGTTTTGACGATTCAAGACCGAGCCTTGTTCAGCATGGGGGAAGCGACGCTTGACGCCGAGGCTAGAACGGTGGCCGGCTCGATTAGCGGTATCCTGGAAAAAGCCGGCAATCGTGAAATCGTCGTATCGGGTCACACCGATAACATCCCGATCAACACGGCCCGGTTCCCGTCGAACTGGGAACTCAGTTCAGCCCGGGCCACGGCTTTCATGCGCGGCCTGTTGACGAACGATGCTTTGAATCCCGGACAATTCACGCTTGCCAGTTACGGAGAATACAAACCGATTGCGACGAACGACACCGAAGCAGGGCGCTCGAAAAACCGCCGCGTCGAAGTGTTGATTAAACCACTCGTCGATTTATCAGAAGGCTCACCGAAGATGCTCGAAACGATCGTCTTGCCATAAAAAATCCCACTCTGTCGAGAGTGGGATTTTTCGTTATCGGGTCCATTCGAAGTACTTGCGTGACAAATCCGTGAGCGGGCTGTTGAACAAGCGCTTCCGCCAGTAAAGGTCGGCCACTTTTTTCACGGCCTCGCTCCGCGACGGATACGGATAAATCATGCGGGACAGCTTGCCGATTTTATCGCCTCGTTGCATCGCATAGACGACGATTTGCATCCAATCCCCGGCTGTCATGCCGATGGCGTGTCCGCCGATGATTTTTCCGTTCTTACGCGTAATGATTTTGACGAAACCTGTCTCTTGTCGGTCGGCGACGAAGCGGTCGACCTCGGACAGTTTCGCTTCAAACACCTCGACATCGTCACCATGACGCTCCCGTGCCTCAGCTTCGGTCATGCCGACGTGGAACACTTCCGGTTCCGTGAACGTGATCCACGGCATCTTCGTGTAGTCGACCTTGTTCCAAAGTCCGAACAAGGCGTTGGCCACGACCGCTTTTCCTTCCTCGCCAGCTGCGTGCGTGAACGGTAACGTCTTAATCGTATCGCCAATCGCAAAGATATGAGGTTGTGACGTGCGGTACGTCGACGTGACGTCGACGAATCCGTCTTTGACGTGGACGTGAGCCCGGTCGAGTCGAAGCTCATCGATTCTCGGTTTCCGTCCTGTCGCCACGAGCAGCTTGTCCGCCTCGTACGTGACCGTTTCGCCATCGATTTCGCCGGTGACGTGAACGCGTCCCTCGACTTCCGAGACTTGATTGATGTTGATGCCGATTTTAAGGCGCATCGCCATCTCGAGCTGCGAACGGAGCAACTTACTGACCGATTCGTCCTCTCGCGGTAAGAACGTGTCCTGAGCCTCGAGCACGGTCACTTGACTACCAAGACGAGCGAACGACTGGGCGAGTTCGAGACCGATCGTCCCGGCCCCGATGACGATGATGCTCTCCGGCAACGTCTCTTCTTCAAACACTTGCTCATTCGTTAAGTATGGCACGTCGTCCAAGCCGTCAATCGGCGGTATGGTCGGTTGCGAGCCGGTCGCGATGACGAATTTCTTCCCAATCAGTAAATCGTCACCGACTTTGAGTTCGTATGGGCTTTGGAACGAGGCCTCGCCGATATACACGTCGACCCCAAGTTTTTCGAAACGTTCCGTCCCGTCATGGTCTTGAATGATGGCACGGGCACGGTCGACGCGTGCTTTCGTCGTCTGGTAATGGTCGCGGCCGTCAAACTCGGCTCCGAGTACTCGGGCAGCTTGCATCATGCTGCTCGCTTCTTTCGAGGCGGCGATCAGCGCTTTCGACGGGACACACCCAACGTGAAGACAGTCTCCACCCAGGTGTTTTTTCTTCTCGACCAAAGCGACTTTCGCCCCTAAATTTGCGGCACCGGCCGCGACCGTCATCCCGGCCGCACCCCCACCAATCACAATCAATTGATAATCCTTCATCTCATCAACCTCCGATAGCGTTCACTCACGTCTTGCATCCGTTTCCGGTTCACTCCAAAGTCAGAGTGACCGAGTCGTGATGCCGAGCGGAATTCAATTTGTCTTGTCTCATCGTCGAATCGAAATTCGACGTCATCTTTAAAGCGCATCAGTTTCGTCGTGACGACATAATGGAGCGTGTCCTCCGTCTCCTTGACGAGCTCGGTCCGAGGCAGTTGCCCCATCACCATCTTGATTGTCTCGATGCTCTCGGCGCGGTCTCGCCCGTACGGGAGCGGCTCCATGCGTAGCGCTTCGATTGTCGTTTCGGTCGAGACGGCGTTCGGACTACCTGACAATGGCTTCAATGATTTCGTTGCCATGAAAAAAACCTCCCTCATTCTACATACAATTACATGTATCCTGAATTCGGAAGGTTTAACCCTTTTAATGCAGTTCGCTCGGGTCGAGCGGCAAGAGAACGGTCACCGTCGTCCCATGACCGATCTCACTTTCGATGACGAGCTTTCCTTCGTGGGCCTCGATTAACTCCTTAGCAATCGCCAGGCCGAGCCCGCTGCTCCCTTTCGTCACTTGCGCCTGATAGAACATTTCAGTGATGCGCTGCAAGTGTTCCCGTGAAATACCAGGTCCCTCGTCAATAATTGAGATGAACGCGACTCGCTCCGATTGCACGAACCTTACCGTCAACGTCCCACCTTCTGGCGAGAAGCGGATGGCGTTCTCGAGCAAGTTTAAAAATACTTGCTTCAGTCGGTTCTCATCGAACAGTCCGATCGACTTTTGCGGATATCGCTCAATGAGCGTAATCTGTTTGTCTTCGAGTGACTGTTTCAATTGAATCGTCACTTTCCGTAACAACGACACGAGATCAAGTTCTTGCCGATACAAGACGAGCCGGCTCTCTTCAATCTTCGTGTAATCGAGCAGCTGCTCGACGAGCCCGATCATCCGCTCCGTCTCCGAATGGATGATGCTCAAACCGAGCTCGGTCTCGTCCGACACTTTCTCGTCCCCGCCTCGAATCGTCTCCGTCCACCCTTTAATCGAAGTGAGCGGCGTCCGCAACTCGTGCGACACGTTGGATAGAAATTCATTTCGCGTCGATTGGTGCTGCTGGACTTTCGCACCTAAATATGTGAGCGTCCGGGCCAGTGCCCCGAGCTCATGTTTTTCATTGGAATAGACTTCAACATCGAAATCACCTTGCGCCATTTCATCGGCCGTCTCAATGATGTCTCGAATCGGTCGCACGAATCGGTCTGCAATCCGAATGACAGCATAGAGCGCGACCAACCAAATCAAGACGCCAATCATGACGACAGCCATCCAAATCTCGCGAATCAACGTGTCAAGGTCGGCGAGCGGCCGCGTGAAGCTGATGGCGAATTCACTCGTCTCTTCCGTGATGATTGGACTCGTCACCGACAAATAGTGATTCCCATCGGCATCGTAGTCTTGGACGACGGACTCGCCTCGAGCGAGATCTTGCAACTGTTCGGTCGAAAAGGCCGCCTGTTGCGCCCGCTGTCCCGTCGTTTTGATGATTTGACCGGTCCGGTCGACAATCGTTAAGTCGGTACCGGGATAGCCGAACGTCCGAACGAGCACCGAGAACGCGCTCGGTGTCTCGAATCCGACTTGCGCCTGTGGATACAGATAGGCGCTCGTCGTCGCATGGCTGAGTAGTGCCTCTGATTCATATTCATAGTAATAGCGGTACGTTCCGTACGACAGGACGCTCACGAGCAAGACGAGCACGAGCGTCATGACGAGCATAATCCGAATGACGAGCTGTTGCTTCATCCGTCATGTCTCCGCCACTTGTACCCATGCCCCCATAGCGTCTCGATATAAGCCGGGTGACTCGGGTCGTCTTCAATCTTTTGACGGAGACGACGGATGTTGACGTCGACCGTCTTTCTGTCCCCGAAGTAATTGATGCCCCAGACGGCATCTAACAGCGCGTCACGCGATAAGACGACTTCCTCGTTTTGGACGAGGTGACAAATCAAATCGTATTCGGTCGGGGTCAAATCAATCGCCTGCCCATACTTCGTCACTTGCTTCGCCGCCAAATCGATGGCGAACGGTCCGGACTTCAACCGTTTCTTTTCTTTACGCTTCACTTTCTCGACACGGCGCAGGAGTGCTTGAATCCGTGCCACAAGCTCACCTGGGCTAAACGGCTTGGCGATATAATCGTCCGCCCCTCTGCCGAGCCCTTCAATCTTATCTTCTTCAAGCGTGCGTGCCGTCAGCATGATGATGCCGACGTTCTCATCTAAGTCGCGGATGGCGGCGCATGCCTCGAATCCATCCATCTCAGGCATCATCACGTCGAGCAAGACGACATCGAACGGCTCACGGTCGAACGCTGTGACCGCTTCGCGTCCGTTCGTCGCCTCAAAGACGTCAAATCCGGCTCGTTTTAAATTAACGATGATAAAGCTGCGAATCGCATGCTCATCTTCGGCTACTAATATTCGATTCATATATCCACCTCTTCTGAAGTTCACTACTCTACATTATAGTTACGTTTTTGCGACAAGGTTGTCAATTGACCTCAAATCGTATTAGGATGGAGTCATTAGATTCTGAAGGAGGACTCCTTACCATTATGAGTTACAAGATGATTGTTTTAGATATGGACGATACGCTCCTCACGAGCGACCATACAATTTCCGCCAAGACGAAAGCAGCCTTGCTAGATGTACAAGAACGCGGACATAAAGTCGTGCTCGCGAGCGGTCGCCCGACATACGCGATGTGGGATGCCGCCCGTGAACTCGAACTTGCCAAATATGGTAGCTATATTCTCTCATTCAACGGTGCCTCCATCATCAATTGTGAGACGAATGAAGAAATCTTCTCGAGTACGTTGCTTCCGGAAACGGTCGCCCATCTCCATGATATCAGTGTCCGGGAAGAAATCGCGATTCATACGTACATCGGTAACGAAATCGTAACCGATCAACCGAACCCGTATACTGATATCGAAGGTGAATTGACGGGGATGCCGGTCATCCATGTCGCCGACTTCAAAGAAGCGGTCAAGACGCCTGTCGTCAAATGTCTCATGCTCGGTGACGGCGACACGCTCGCTCCAATCGAAACGAAACTGCAAGTCGAACTTGAAGGGAAACTTGCGGTCGCACGTTCGAAGCCGTTTTTCCTTGAGTTCACGGAAGCGGGTGTGACGAAAGGGACGAGCCTTGCTTTCCTCGCCGAACACGTCGGAATCGAACAGGCCCACGTCATCGCTTGTGGTGACGGGAACAACGACCTTACGATGATTGAATGGGCCGGCCTCGGTGTCGCCATGGGCAATGCCAACACGACAGTCAAAGGCAAAGCCGACTTCATCACGAAATCAAACAACGAAGACGGGATTGCCCACGTCATTGAGACGTTCATGGGAACGGTCCTCGTCGATCGGTAAGTGAACAAACTGGATTGTACCAAGGAGGAATTACGATGAATAAAGGATTGAAACGAGCAGGACTTGGACTGGTCGGTACGGCTGTCGCCGGTGCCGCCTATGTATTCTTGTCCCCGAAACCGACCTCACGTCTCGTCAAGACCTCATTTGCCGGCGGGAACGAAGTCGCCATCAAAGGGTTCGATGAAGTCGTTCAAAAAACATCGGTCCGGAAAGATATCGACTACCATTCAGCCTATGAGAACGGGACGTTCGACTTGATTCGCTATGAAGGCGAGAAACAAATTGTTCCGACCATCTTTTGGGTGCACGGCGGTTCGTTCGTCGGTGGCGACAAGGCCGACGTCTTCAAATATGCGACGTCAATCGCGAGCAACGGCTATAACGTCGTTAGCGTCAACTACGCGCTTGCCCCTGATGTCACGTATCCCGTCCCGCTCCAGCAGCTTGAAGAAGCCTACACGTATATCGCGGAAAACAATGACCGCTTCCGTCTCGACCTCGACCGCGTCTTTTTTGCGGGCGATTCGAACGGTGCCCAACTCGTCGCTCAGTTCGTCGGTATTCAATTGAACGACGACTACGCACCATCGGCCGAAGTGAATCAAGTCGTTCCGAAAACGTCGATTCTCGGCACGATTCTCATGTCAGGTCCTTATGACTTGAAACGAAGCATCATCGAGTCATCGAAGGCGGTCAACCGTTTCTTGTTCAAACGGATCGGTTGGGCTTACTTCGGAACGTACAATTGGGAAGACTTGCCGGTCGTCGCGGAAGCGTCGCCGCTCGTGAATATCCCGGCCACGTTCGTTCCGACGTTTATCACCGATGGCAACACCGGTTCGTTCGAAACGCAAGCGAAAGAATTTGCGACGATCCTCTCAGGTCGTGCGGACGTCACGAGCGTCTTTTATGACCGAAACGAGCACACACTCGGCCACGACTACCATTTTGAGATGGATAAGCCGGCAGCCAGTGCAACGTATCGCCGTTTAATCACGTTCTTGCGTGAAACGACGCGTTAACAAATAATCCCCGCCCATCATTGGGCGGGGATTATTTTTGTCAGTTGAGCAATGCGAGCGCGCGGCCAATCAACTCATGCCGCGACGGTGACGTCTCACGTAACGCGTGCAACCGTTCCGTCAACGCCTGTCGAAGCGCATCAGACTCGACGAGCTCCAAGCATTCGATGTGGAGCAACCAAGCATCGGGATGATCAGCAAGAATCGTCGGCACGAGCTCATCAATCGACTCGCCTTGCTCCCGCATATTGCGGACCTGATTGAACATCGGGTCATCGTTCGTCCATACTCGGGCGTCACGTTCGATCTGGACCGGCTTCTCCAAGATGACGAGTTCTTCAATCTCGGTACCCGGGAAAATCGACGGCAGCGTATCTTGTCTCACTTCGAGTGTCTCCAGTTTAATCTGTCGTCCTTCGATGGTGACGACGACGTCTTCGAGATGCAACGCCTCTGTCGTCTCGCTGACGACTTGACCGTCTAACCGAATGTCCGCTGTCGCCAACACGTCTTGAAGCGGTCCATCGAGCACGAGCAGGCCATGATTATGCAAGTTCGTCAATTGACCGTGATTGACGTTCACACAGTCGTCCCATTGGATGAGGGCACGTGCCCCAGAGCGTGTCACGTGACGAATCACACCGACGCGATCCGTCCCGTCTTCTAGTCGGATGGTCGATTGACTGCCCGACGCGAGCGCCTTCTCGAGCGAAGCGATCCCACCTTGGTTGACCGCCATCCGTGACTCGAGTTCGTCTAGCGCGTCCTTCAACGCTTCAAAGTCTGGAATGACGAATAACTCGCGTTGCATATTCGTCACGTCTTGTTTCGTCTCAAGGGCGTGCTCCAAATTGAATGGATGCTTCGTGACGGCGTCTGTCAAACAGTGACGGCTCTCTCCGACCGAAGATAACAGGCCTGCCCCGTAGATGAGCGGATTGTCTACATCACCGATGAGGCCAAACTCGACCGTCCACCAAAAGATGCGGGCGACTTGTTGTGCTTCAGAGAAGCCGGTCACTTGGGCTTTGGCCGCATGAACTGCCGCTTCCGCGGCTGCAATCTCCTCGTCCGTCGAGTTCGCATTCTCCTTCACGACGGTCAATCGTTTAAGTGCTGCGAACGAGGCATGTTCTTCTCGATTCATGAATGCCCTCGCCCCGAGCTGATCGAACCGCTTCACAATCTGTGAAAATTCAGGATCCATCAACATTGGTGCATGGCCGGCCGCCTCGTGGATGATATCCGGTGCCGGACTGTACAAAATATTCTCGACTTTTCGGATATCGGTCGCGACCGGCAACATCCCGTTGCCTTGGAAATCAAAGAAAGCGACGCCTGGAATGAGACCATCGACTGCGACCGTCGACCAACCGGCCGACCGCATCTCTTCGGTCATCTGTTCGACGTTCGGGAGACGCTCCGGTCCCATCCCCGTCTTTTTCAACCCTTCGATGTAGAACGGGTGGGCCTTCCCTTCAAGCGTGTGCAAGTTCAGTCGTAAGACGAAGCGCCAGACAGCATGATCGGTCGGCGTGTACTCGTCGTAGAACTGTGGCGAAATATGAGGGGCCAAATGGCGTGGAATGATTTGTGTGAGCATGATGTTTCCTCCTTTAGTTGACTGAACGTAAAAAAATCCCTATCGATTCACTCGATAGGGACGACGATGCCGCGGTACCACCCTGATTACTAGACGGACGTCTAGTCACTCTACTCCGATAACGGGGGACCGCTCAACACGTGAGAGCTCGCGAACTGTAATTCGATTCATCCTATGGGCGTGTTCACAGCACCACACGCTCTCTGGGCCAGGGAAGATGTCTCTACTTCGGTTCGGTCATCGCTTTTATACTGTTATACAGTTATGCTTCTATGCATATTCGCTTTTAAGCACTAAAGTATCTTGTTGCTAGTAACGATAACAGACGATTTGGACGCCGTCAACAAAAAACAGTCCGCATCTGCAGACTGTCACAAACACCAATCGATTTCAGGTTGACCCCACTCACTCAACTTCGCATTCACTTGCGAGAACGGCTTCGATCCGAAAAAGCCGCGATGCGACGAGAGCGGACTCGGGTGGACCGAGGTCAAGACGGCGTGTTGCGGGCCAATAAATTTCTGTTTCTTCTTCGCGTCGTTCCCCCATAAGATGAACACGAGCGGATCTTCCCGCTGCCCAAGTCGCTCGATGATGGAGTCGGTGAACTGCTCCCATCCCTGTCCCCGATGCGAACCGGCTTTGCCTGCTTCGACCGTGAGCGCGGTGTTGAGCAGCAACACGCCTTGACGGGCCCATGCTTCTAAATTCCCGCTGGTCGGCACGGGACAGCCGATATCATCATGCAATTCTTGAAAGATATTTCGAAGCGACGGTGGGAAACGTACACCGTCTTGGACCGAGAAACTCAGTCCATGCGCTTGGTTTGGCCCATGGTATGGATCTTGTCCGAGAATGACGCATTTGACGTCCTTGAACTTCGTATAGACGAACGCATTCCAAATGTCTTCTCGGGCCGGATATACGGTCGATGACGCATACGCCTCATCGACGAACGCTTTCAAGTTAGTAAAATAAGGCTCGGCCATCTCGGATGCGATGATGTCGCTCCAATCCCCGAGCAGGCGATTTGATAACTGTTCTCCCATGTGTTTCTCCCCTTTCCGTCTTATCATACCCGAATCGATGGCACACAAAAAGGCGAGCCCGATTGGACTCGCCCTTGATCATTATACTGTGACTGCGCCTGCGACTTCTTTCGCAAGTGCTTCGGCTTTCGCTTTTGCGTCAGCAACGATTTCTTCGATTTTGTCTGGGTATTGGTTCATGCCTTCAACTGGAAGTGTCGTCACTTCTGTCACGCCTACGAATGCGAGTGCTTGACGAAGGTATGCGTCTGCGAAGTTGAGGTCTGTACCTGTGTAGATTCCACCCGTACCTTGGATGTGGATCGCTTGTTTGTTCTCGAGAAGACCGACTGGGCCTTGTTCTGTATAACGGAACGTTTTACCAGCAGTCAATACGCTGTCGAGGAACATTTTCATGCGAGCTGGGAAGAAGAAGTTCCACATCGGTGTTGCGAACACGTACATGTCAGCTTCCATGAATTTCTCGAGCATGCCGTTCATCGTCGCGACTTTAGCCGCTTCGACGTCAGTGAGGACTTCGCCTGAAGCGAATTTGCCCCATGCGCTGAGGACGTCGCCGTCGATTTCTTGAACATCGACATCGTATAATTCGATTGCTTCGACTTCGAGTGACGCATTCTCATTCGTGAGTGTCGTCATGAACGTTTCTGCGACTTGTTTGCTGTATGACAATTCTGTTGGTTTCGGGTTAGCCGATACGTATAATACCTTTTTCATAAATGGGTTCCTCCATAAGTGTGATCTCTATTTTGTAACAACAGTTAGAACTATATCATCTGTATATCTCGCAGTCAATTAGTTTAACTTCAAGATAATTAGTCAAAAAAACAGGCAGGCGTTATTTGCCTGCCGCGTTATAACCGACTCGTTTCAATAAATCGATTAACTGTTCAGTCTCTTGGTCGCTAAGGGGACCATAGATGTCTTTAAAAATCTCGATGTGCTCTGGATAGACGACGTCCATCAAGCGCTTGCCTTCCTCTGTCAACGAGGCGTATGTGACGCGTCGGTCAGAAGGACAAGCCACACGCTCGATTAAGCCACGTTTTTCAAGCTTATCAATCACGTACGTGACGCTTCCGCTCGTAATCAAAATTTGGTCTCCGATTTGCTGGAGCGGGGTATCCCCTCGTTTATACAAGACGGATAAAACACCGAACTCTGTTGAATTCAATTGGTGGCGTCGTAAATCGTCCTTCACACGGTCACTGATCGCGTCCATCGCTCGTGCCAAGACGATCCATGCCTTCAATTCGAGTGATTCAATCATGTCGGTTTCACCTCAATTCGTTCATCATTTACCTTTAGTATAGCAGGACATGAGCAGTATACGGTGGGAAAAACGCTTCGTCAAGAAACTTCTTCGTTGTCGCCCCTGTCTGAAACGTATAGAATGGAATTATTGCGATTTTTAGAAAGGGTGGACGGTATGCGTGAGTATTACGAGATATCATTGACGATTAAACAAGCCTATTTGAGTACGGTCATCGAGTTGTTGAACCGGGAAGGGATCGCCCCAGACTATGCGCTCGAAAAAGAAGGCGCGGTCTTTTTACTATTCAACCACTTGCCATGGCCGAACGTCACGCGCGAACCCCATGCGGTCGAACGCTTTTTATTGACGTTGTCGCGTGAGGACTATTTGTTCGTCAAAACGAAACGTAAGTCCCCCGTCCCGGACCATGAGCCGGTCGCCTGCATGGGTGCATTCGACTCGCCGTTCCATGAACATTTGAAGATTGAACTCGCCGTCGACGAATCAGATGCAAGCCACCTCGATATGTCGGCATTCCGCCATTATTAAACAACACGTCTGTGTTGTTTTTTTATGACTAGTCTCGCCACAGGACGGGAATAGATGACAATATCTGAATGTGAAAAGGGGAATGTGCTTTGATGGATACAGTCATGTTAATCGTCAACCCGTCGTCCGGGAAAGAGTTAGGGAAAGAACACGCCGCGGCCGCGGAGGAAGTCTTGCGAGAGCGTTACGGCAACGTCGATGTCCGGTTCACGGAGAAAGCAGACGATGCCACACATTTTGCGAAAGAAGCGGCATCGAAACAATATAAAGCTGTCATCGCGATGGGTGGCGACGGGACGCTGAACGAGGCCGTAACGGGGCTCGCCGAAGCGGATCATCGTCCTGATTTCGGCATCATCCCGCTCGGTACCGTCAACGATCTCGCACGCGCGCTCGGCGTCCCGAGCGACCCCGCAGATGCCATCGAGGCACTCAAGACGGCGCAACCGACACCGATGGATATCGGCAAATACGAGAATGGCTACTTCATGAACGTCATCGCGATCGGCCTCATCGCCGAGGCTGTCGACGAGGTCAGTGTCGAGGAGAAAACAAAATGGGGCCCGTTCGCCTACTTGATTGAAGGAATCAAAGCGTTCCGTGAGCATAGTCCATACGCCTTGTCGGTCCAAGCCGAAGAGCACACGTTCGATGGAGACGCCTATTTGGTCGTCATCGCCCTCACGAACTCGGTCGGCGGGTTTGAAAACTTTGAACCGGACGCCGAACTGAACGACGGGTTACTTCACGTCTATCTGTTTGAGAACCTCGGCTTTAAAGACGCCATCCAACTCGCGCCGGCCCTCTTCACCGGCAAGTTGAAAGAGACGGACAGCGTCACGTCCTTCACGACGAAACGGGTCCATGTCGACTCGCCAGAATCACTTCCGGTCAATGCCGACGGAGATACGGGCGGTAAACTCCCGCTCACGTTCGAAGTGCTTCCGAGCCACCTCAACGTCTTGAAGCCGATTCAGTAAAAGGGAGAGTTTTCAGTTCGAGGGCGAAGAAGTATGCCTGAAAGGAAAGGAGGGGGACTCGATGCCCATCTCGCTCGTCCCATTGCGAGAAGCGTCCGACGCCATCGTCGCGACGTTCAATCGTTGGAATAACGATCCCGCCATCGTCCATTTGATTCGTCCGGCCCGATCCGAAGCCGAACTCGTCGCGGAACATCAGATGACGGTCGCAGACTTGACGGAACGACTGGACACGCACGATATTTTCTTGATTTACGACGATGACCGGCTCGTCGGCGAGGTGAACGTCATCTATGACGCCCCGCACCTGTATGACAAAGAACGCGGCAGCGCTTGGCTTGGTCTGGTCATCGGTGAACAGACAGGTCGCGGGAAAGGCGTCGGCACCGCAGCCCTCACGTTGCTGGCAGATCGACTTCGTGCCCAAGGTGTGCCACGCATCGAGCTAGGTGTGTTCGGATTCAACGAAGCGGCGCATCGCCTCTATCAAAAGCTCGGTTATCACGAAATTGCCCGTATCGAGGCATTCACATACTGGGACGGTCAATTTTGGCCGGATATCCGGATGGAAAAACGATTGGATTGAATAAGGCCTTCCTCGCATCGAGGAAGGCCTTTCGTCAGTTATTTAAATTCTCGACTTCGACGACGCGGAACCCTTTTTGTTCGAGTTTGGCGACAATCTTGTCTTTTGTCTTCTCGTCACAGTCCGGCGGCAACGTGATTAACACGCGACGCAACACCTTGCTCTTGGCGTCAAGCGTCATGAGGCTGGCGATTGATGAATATTTGCTGATGACTTTCGTGATTTTCTCGAGCGCCCCTGCCTGCTCACTGAGTGCAATCGTGACGACATAGCTCCCCGTGTCACGGCTCCATGCCTCTTCGAGCATGCCGAGCATCTTCCCGTGTGGCAAAATCCCGTAAAATTCGTTGCTCTCGTCTTTCAAGACCGCGATATACGGAAGTTCTTTGATTGAGAAGAAGACTTTGAAAAAGCCGTCTGACTCGTGAACGTACTTTTGCGTGTTCTTGATGAGTTCCATAACGTTATCGTCTAGGCTCGCCCCACTCATCCCGTGGCGATAAATATGCATTTTATAAATATTACCGCGGAAAAACGTTCCCGTCTCATCGAGCACAGGGACACAACGGTAGCCTGTCTTTTCGAGCGTGTCGAGCGCTTCGCGCAATGTCGCCTTTTCACTGATTGTGACGACATCTTTCTTCGGAATGCATAAGCTATGCACTAACATGCGGTTTTCCTCCTAGCCAAATTGAAAGTGGTCTACACCCTATTCATTACTATTCCCCAAATACGATTGAAATCCTGCCATCAATTTTCAAAACTTATTCCGGTCTGGATGCGACCTCGGGATTTGTCGTAACGCCAAAAAGTCGTTATAGTGAAACTATCCAAACAGACAAAGGGGATTGAACGACTATGACGATGAAAAAAGCTTTAACAATCGCTGGCTCGGACACGAGTGGCGGTGCAGGCATCCAAGCTGACTTGAAAACGATGGAAGAGCTAGGTGTTTACGGCATGACCGCCCTCACGGTCATCGTGGCTCAAGACCCGCATAACGCGTGGCATCACGAAGTGTTCCCAATCGACACGACGTTGATTGAGAAACAGATTGATACGGTCCTCGCTGGGATTGGTGTCGATGCCGTCAAGACAGGGATGCTCCCGACTCCAGAGATTATCGAACTCGCTGCCCGTAAAATTAAAGAGTACGGCATCCAAAACGCGGTCGTCGACCCAGTCATGGCATGTAAAGGTGCCGACGAGATTCTCAACCCGGACGTCGCGGTCGCGATGCGCAAGCACCTCGTACCGGTCGCTAAAATCATCACACCAAACTTGTTCGAGGCGCGTATGCTCGCTGGCCTCGATAAGACACCTTCAACGATGGAAGAAATCAAAGAGGCTGCTCGCTTGATCCATGAACTCGGCGCTGAAATCGTCATCGTCAAAGTCGGTGGCAAGCTCGGCTTCGACACAGCATTTGACGTGCTTTACGACGGCAACGAGTATCGTCTCCTCGAGAGCGAAAAAATCGACCCTGCCTTCACACACGGCGGCGGCTGCACGTTCTCGTCAGCGATCGCGGCTTCACTCGCGAACGGTCACTCGGTCGATGAAGCCATCGAAATCGGAAAAGAGTTCATCACGGAAGCTGTCCGTCACTCGTTCCGCCTCAACCAATATGTTGGGCCAACGAACCATACCGGTTACCGCAAAAAACTAGCAACACAATCATAACGGGTGGCCCGGGACGCGTGTCTCGGGTCATCGTTTCCATTGGAGGGAACCGCGTGAAATCAATTCAACCTACAACCATCCAGACTTATTTGGACGCGCATGTATCCATGCCGCTCTATGTCCATGTCGAGACGACGAACGGGGCGTATGCGACGCATAACGACCCTGATTTTCATAACGCCGGTATGTTTATCCGCAACGTCGTCATCGAATATAGCATCGGCCAAATCAAGGGCGATGGACCATACCGGGTCGGCTTGAAGCTCGATCATGGTTGGCTTTACGTCGAAGGTTTGACCGACTACGAACAGCACGGAGACCAGCTCCTGCTCGCCGGCCATGACCGTCTCGGACGCCTCGCCTGCGCCTTACACTTAGACATCAAACCGCTCCCACAAGGAGCCTCGGAGGTGGAAAGCCAATGAATGGACCATTACTCGTTATTTTTCCGCATCCCGATGATGAAGCGTTCAGCTCGGCCGGGACGATTATCCAACACCATAAACACGGATTCCCGGTCACGTACGTCTGTCTGACGCTCGGTGAGATGGGCCGCAATATGGGCTCGCCGATTTTCACGACGCGTGAAGAGTTGCCGAAAATTCGTAAACATGAGCTCGAGGAAGCGTGTGCCGTCATGGGCATCGACGACCTCCGCATGTGGGGACTTCGCGACAAGACCGTCGAATTCGAAGACGAAGCGGAACTCGCGGCACGTTTCAGCGCCTTAATCGAGGAAGTACAGCCGGCACGCGTTATCTCCTTCTATCCGGGTTACGCCGTCCACCCCGATCACGAGGCGACGGCACGTGCGGTCGTCCGAGCGTTGCAAGACATCGATGCCTCGAAGCGTCCTGAATTTTTAGGAGTCGCGTTCGACCATCGCACCGACGCCGAACTCGGAAAACCGCACGTCGTCATCGAAGTCGGTCAAGAGAGCGCGGCGAAGCGTGAAGCGTTGCTCGCCCACCGTTCACAGACGGAAGGCCTGTTACGCGCCATCGACAACGCAGAAAACGCCCACGTCATGGAGTTACTCCAACGTGAGCGCTTCTATCACTATCCGTTCTCATGATTCATAGGCAAGGCGTGTCACGTACAATAATGTACCGACAGCTCCTAAGCCGATTAACGTTCCCAATACGACAACGATATGTTCCATGTTCTCACCTCTACTTGGTTATACGAACTTGATGGATCATTGGTTTCAAAGCGCATGTGCTGACATGCGCTTTTTTTCTTAGAAGTACAAGAAGTAAATCACAGCCGCCAACACGATGCGATAAATCGCGAACGGCGTCAACTTCACTTTGTTGATCAACTTCAAGAAGAACTTAATCGACAAGAGCGCAAACAAGAACGCGCTAATGAATCCGACAACGAAGACCGGGAGGGTCGCCATCGTAAAGTACTCCCATTTGCTGTAGAGCGACAGTGCACTAGCACCGAACATGATCGGTACGGCCATAATGAACGTGAAGTCCGCTGCGGCCCGGTGACTCATCCCTAAGAGGACGCCCCCTGAGATGGTCGACCCTGATCGTGAAAAACCTGGCCAGAGCGAGAAACATTGAATCAAGCCGACACCGAGCGCTTGTTTATACGAAATCTCATCGAGCGTGGCCGTCGTTTGACGCTTCACGCCTGACAAGTCCGCTGCAATCATGAAGAATGCCCCGATGACGAGCCCAATCAAGACGGTCTTGATGGAGAACAAGTTCTCATCGATGTAGTCTTCAAACAACAGTCCAAGCACGCCTGCCGGGAGCAGCCCGATGAAGATATGTAGCAAGTTCAGTTTCTTTGTCGGCCCGCTGCTACGAATCGCGAGCAATTCCTTCGGATTCAACAACTCCTTGAACCGATTTCGAAATACGACGATGACCGCTAAAATCGAACCGAGCTGAATCACGATCTTAAACGTGTTCGCCACCTCTTGGCCGAGAAAGCTGCTCGAGTTGAGCCACAGGTCGTCCACGAGGATCATATGTCCCGTTGACGATACCGGAGCAAACTCTGTCAGTCCTTCGACGACGCCTAACAAAAAGCCAATAAATAATTCATACCATTCCATTGTTTATCTCCTACTCCAGTATTGTTTCTTATCATACACAAATTTATTCTCAACCGCCCTAGGTCTTGAGGCGTAAAAAAAGAGGACGCTTCAGGAAGCATCCTCTTTCCACGCTCTGACCGTGACAATCGCTTGATGCACACAAACGGTAATTCCGATGAACAAAAAGGCGGCGAACAGCGTCACCCCTGCCCCGACGGCAAACACGAGCCAGAACAGGATGATGCCGCCATGCAGCAACATCGAGACCGACGATTCTGTCGTCGCCCGGATTCCGGATGGGACACGGTGATGCAACGCCCCGAGATAGAGCGGCTCGACGATTCCAATAAGACAGGCCATTCCAGCCATCAACAGGAGACCGCTAGGCCCTGGATAGAGGCCAAGAACGACAAAGCCGATACCGGTGCCCCACCCAATCCAGCGCAGCCAACGCTCGGCCGTAGTAAAGCGTAACAGAATCGGTACGATTAACTGTCCAGGTATTTGGATGAGCAGCAGAATCGTTGACATCATCCCGAACCAATAAAGCGGAAGCTCGACATCGCGCGCATACAACTGCCAGAACTCATCGATAAAATTGAACGCACTAATGGTCACAACAAACAACGACGTTACGATAAACACGCGACGATGTTGCCGAATAAAGCGGAAACCGGCCGCGATGTCCGCCCACGTCAAGCGCTCGTCCGACACGACTCGTCTCGGTTCGACAAGGCCAAAACTACATGCTGTCGCGATGAACAAACTGACAATCGACAGCACGTAGTTCAGCTCGAACGGGAAGCGTGTCGCCAGCAGACTACCACTGATGGCAGCGAGAACGGCTGCGACGATTCCAATGACATTCAATCGACCGATCGTGCGTTCAAACGTTCCCGCCTTCCCGTCCTGTTCGAGCGTCTCGTACAACAACGCGTTCTCGGCCCCGCTCCGAAACGCCGCCCCAATGCCCGACAAGGCGATGGCTAAGGCAAAACCGCCAAACGAAAAGGAAACAAGCAACACGACAAAGGAACCCCACTCGAGCGCAGTCCCAATCTGCAACAGACGTCGATGTTCGAAGCGATCGGCCAACACACCTGTTGGCACTTCAAGCATCACGACGAGGACGGCGTAAAGTATTTCGAGATAGACGACCTCTTGAATCGTGATCGTCCGTGACTCCCAAAACAGACGTTCAATCGTGTAGGCTGGGATAAGCGCATCGAACCAACGGATCCAGCCGAGCAACACAACGTTTCGACCGACTTAACTAGGTGAACGTGCTCGTTTCATCATGCATCTCCTCCTTATTTGTCTATTCCCGCTGGCACAAAAAAAACCACGGAAAAATTCCGTGGCCTGCACATTATTTAAGCAGATTGAGCATCTCGCGATTGAACGCCGGGATGTCATCCGGTTGTCGGCTCGTCACGAGCTGTTCTTGGCAGACGACGACTTCTTTGTCCGCATACTTCGCTCCAGCGTATTCCATGTCGACTTTAATCGACTTGTAGCCGGTCGCATCGCGGCCTTCGAGCGTCTTCGCCGTAATCAACAGCTGTGGTCCATGGCAGATGGCGAATACCGGCTTTTTCGCGTCCATGAACGCCTTGGCGAACTGGACGAAACGGTCATCTTCGCGTAACAAGTCAGGTGAGAATCCGCCCGGTAAGAGCAGTGCGTCAAAGTCTTCTGGTGAAACGTCGTCGATGGCTTTGTCGATTGTGACCTTCGACTCCCCTTGTTTGCCTTCGACTGTATTCCCAGATTTTTTTTCAATCGTGACAACTTCGTGCCCCGCTTCCACCAATGCGTCGCGTGGACCCGTGAACTCTACGTCTTCAAACATGTCTGTGATTAGCGTTGCTACTTTTGCCATATTGAAACACTCCCTCATTATTTTTATGCACATAGGGAGTGTTCCACACCTAACCGGAGCATAAACATTCAGCGAAACTTGGAGACGTACGGATTCGAGCGTTCAAAGAAACGATACGGATAGTCACGCGCTTCACCCGTGTTAGGAATGCCGATGCGCGGACCGGCCTCGATGTCTGGAATGACGTCCCCTTCGACGATATAGAGCGGTTCATGTTGGAGCGAATGCCCATACAGGTCCATCGTGATCCCGAGCGCTTTCGTCAGTTTCCCAGGACCGTTCGTCTGATCGAACCGTTTGATGCCAGGACGATGCATGTCGATAATCGCCTGTCCTTCAATCGGCTCGATGGCTCGGATGAGGACGGCTTCCGGCGTGCCGACCGGACCGCTCACGACGTTCAAGAGTGTATGCGTGTGCATCTGATACGTATAGACGTGTCCCGGCATCCCGAACATGACCTCGGTCCGATTCGTCCGTCTGCCGCCGAAGCTATGGGCCGCCCGATCGACGGCACCTAGATAGGCCTCCGTCTCAACGATTTTGCCGACAATCTGACCGTCGAGATGATCGTGGACGAGATAATGACCGAGTAGTGACCGGGCGAGTTCGAGCGTCGGTTGCTCGTAAAATGATAAATCGAGTCGTTTCATCGTCATCCCTCCTTCGGTTTATTTTCTCAAATGAAGACGGGGTGACACAAAGAAGATGCCTTTTCTGATCAAAGGGATTTCATGATGAGAGCCGAACTATATGACATACGAGAAAGTGAGGCGAAACAAGGTGGGGTATCTATTAGAGTTAAGACAGACAGTCGGGAGCAGGCCGCTCATCAGTGTCGGGGCGACCGTGCTCGTCTTGAATGACAATCATGAGTTGCTGTTTCAACATCGTTCCGATACGAATGATTGGGGATTGCCCGGGGGATCGATGGAGTTGAACGAGACGTTAGAAGAAGTGGCCGCTCGTGAATTGAATGAAGAGACTGGTCTTGAAACCAATCAATTTGAACTCGTCGGTGTCTGTTCGGGACCAAAGTTTTACTTCAAGTATCCGAACGGGGACGAGACGCATAGTGTCATCAACCTCTTCCATGCGAAGCACGTGCAAGGGACGTTGGCCATGAACGACGGAGAAAGTCTGGACTTGCAGTATTTCTCAAGAGCTGATTTGCCATCGGACATCGAATCGAGGGCTCAGGCGCTCATCGACCAGTTCGGGGATGCGTTATGGCAACTCGAGAACTCTTTTATCTGAGACACTCAAAAACCATCCAGGACAGCTAATTGTCCTGGATGGTTTTTTTGAGTGATTCGATTAAGATGCGATTCGCATCGTCTCACGCTGCTTTCCCAACTTCACATATCCGAGAATAATCGAGAAAATCGGGCTGAGCCAGAGGAAGAAGGCGAATGGTGCGTATTCAAGCACCGGCACCCCGAGCGTGGCCGCGAAGAACGCACCCGACACGCCCCATGGGATGAGCGGGTTGATGACCGTCCCACCGTCTTCGAGGGCACGTGACAAGTAACGGGGATCGATGCCGCGATCGATGAACCCTTGCTTGAACGCTTGACCTGGGAGCAAGATTGACAAGTACTGTTCGCCCGCGAGCAAGTTGACGCCAATCGAGCTGAGGACGACCGACAACACCGAGCTGCCTGGTGATTTCAATCGTTCGAGCAACGCATCGACGATTGCTTGGAATACGCCGAGCTCACGGAGCAAGCCACCGAACGCGAGCGCAATCAAGACGAGACTGACCGACCAGAGCATCGACTCGAGTCCGCCACGATCGAGCACAGCTGCAATCGTCTCGTTCTCGACACCCGACTTGAACCCGGCCTGCATGACACCGAACCAGTTTGTGACGTTCCAGTTGCCTTGAACGAAACCAGCTGTCAACACTCCGGCGAACATCCCGACGAGCATCGTCGGCAAGACCGGCATGCGACGGAACGCAAGCACCGCGACGAGAACCGGCGCGAGTAGCGTCAACCATGACAAGTTGAATCGTCCAGCGAGTGCTGCCTGCGCTTCAGCGATTTGCGTCGTATCCGCCGCTTGACCGCTCCGACCGAGAAGCGTGAACAAGACGAGGGTGATGAGGATGGCCGGTACGGTCGTCCCCATCATAAAGCGGATATGGTCGAACAGTTTGACACCAGCCACGGCCGGTGCGAAGTTCGTCGTATCCGATAGCGGACTCATCTTGTCACCGAAGAGTGCACCCGAAACGATGGCCCCGGCCGCGAGCGCCGGAGAGATCCCGAGCGCCATCCCGATTCCGAACAAGGCGACCCCGACCGTACCGACTGTCGTGAAGGCACTACCCGTGAACGACGAGACGATCATCGTGATGAGCAGGACGCTCGGCAAGAACCATTGTGCTGAAATTGTATCTAAACCGATGGAGAGGATTGTCGCCACCGTGCCAGACATTTGCCATACGCCAATCAACATCCCGATCAACAGTAAAATCAAGACCGGCATGATGGCTTCACGAATCCCGCTAATCATCGCCGCTTCAATTCGTTTGAAATCACGCGTCCGATAATACGCGTAACCCCCTATTAATACCATTGTGCCAAAGATCGCCATATGTGGCGTCGCTTTGGCCAAAAACATCAGTGCGAGCAGGGAAATACCGCTCATCAGCACGACGAATACAGCCTCTTTTCCTTTCATCTGCATCGACGTCCCCTCCTTTCAGTTCCATTATTTTCTACCTAACCGCTTAAACGCTTTTATGCGCGAAAGTGTTTCAGTGATGTTCTTTACTATACCTGCTTCTCTTTTCCCTGTCAAACGTCTTTTTATGGTAAAGTAAACGCTCGAGGGTGACCTCCGGAGTTCGTAACCTCCTCCGACATCAAAACTAGCGAAAAAGGAAGTGTGCACGTTGCAACACGAAAAAGCATTGGTCGTCTTTAGCGGCGGTCAAGATTCAACCACCTGCCTATTTTGGGCAAAACAACAATTCTCTCATGTGGAAGCGGTGACGTTCGCCTACGGGCAACGCCATGACGCGGAAATCGAGGTCGCAAAAGAAATTGCGTCCGAACTCGATGTCCCGCACCACATCCTCGATTTGTCCTTACTCGGACAACTCACCTCTAACGCGTTGACGAGACATGATCTCGACATCGACAATGCGGACGTCCCAAACACGTTCGTCGATGGACGCAATCACTTATTCTTATCCTTTGCGGCCGTCATGGCCAAACAGCTCGGTATGCATCACATCGTCACCGGCGTGTGTGAGACCGACTTCTCAGGTTATCCGGATTGCCGGGACCAGTTCGTCAAATCCTTGAACGTGACGCTCAACTTGGCGATGGACTATCCGTTCGTCATCGATACACCGCTCATGTGGCTCGACAAAAAACAGACGTGGGAACTCGCGGACCGACTCGGTGCGTTCGATTACGTCAAAGAACGGACGCTCACGTGCTATAACGGCATCCTTGGATCAGGCTGTGGCGAATGCCCGGCTTGCGTACTCCGTCAAAACGGCCTCGCCGCTTATGAGGAGGTGCGCGTATGAAGAACGCTCCATTCCTCGCCCCGACGAGTGTCGAAGCTAAACAAGACGGCTCGCTCATCTACTGTCCGCACCGCGTCCAAATCGTCAAAGAAGTGACATTCGATGCCGCCCATCATTTGTTCGATTACAACGGCAAATGCCGCGCGCTGCACGGACATACGTATAAATTGCAAATGGGCATCAGCGGTTTTCTCGATAACCGTGGCATGACGCTCGACTTTGGTGATTTAAAAGCCATCTTTAAAGAAGAACTCGAACCATACCTCGACCATCGTTATTTGAATGAGTCGTTACCTTATATGAATACGACTGCCGAAAACATGTGCTACTGGATTTTCGAACAGCTCGCCAAGCACTTGCCTGACGAGCGCGACGTCCGCGTCGAATTCGTCAAACTGTACGAGACGCCGACCTCGTACGCCGAGTTCCGCCGCGAATGGTTGGTGGACTGATGAAAATCCCTGTCCTCGAAGTGTTCGGCCCGACGTTTCAAGGGGAAGGCCGCGCCATCGGGCAAAAGACGATGTTCGTCCGGACCGCCGGTTGCGATTATCGCTGTTCGTGGTGCGACTCCGCCTTCACTTGGGACGGCTCAGAAAAACCTGACATGCTCACAGCCGACGAAATCATCGAACGGCTCGACGCGCTCGGCGTGTACGACTATGTCACCATCTCGGGCGGCAACCCGCTCCTCATCGCTGCGATGAAAGACTTGGTGACGAAACTGAAGGCGCGTGACGTCAAACTCGCCGTCGAGACGCAAGGCAGTCGCTATCAGGATTGGCTCGCTGACATCGACGACGTGACGCTCAGTCCGAAACCACCGTCTTCCGGCATGACGACCGACTGGGAGAAACTCGACGCCATCGTCGAACGGCTACGTCCCGAACAGACAACGTTCAAAGTCGCCGTCTTCGACGAGATTGACCTCGCCTATGCGAAATCGGTCCAGACGCGCTACACCCCGGACGTCATGTACTTATCGGCCGGCAATCCTGAGCCCGGTGCGGACGGTGACATCACCGACGCCCAGCTCCGTCGCTTAAAAGAACTGTGGGAGGACGTAGCCCGTGACCCGTCATGGCAAAGCGTCCGTGTCCTGCCACAACTGCACACATTACTGTACGCCAACGAACGTGGCGTCTAAGGAGAATACCTATGAGACCAGAAGACTTACAAGACTTGTCGCTCCTCGGACAGAAGAGCGTCCCATACATTTTTGAATACGCACCGGACGTCCTCGAGGCGTTCCCGAACCGTCACCCGGAGAACGACTACTTCGTGAAGTTCAACGCCCCAGAGTTCACGTCACTCTGCCCGATCACGAATCAACCGGACTTCGCGACGATTTACATCTCATACATCCCGGACGAGAAGCTCGTCGAGTCGAAATCGCTCAAGTTGTACTTGTTCAGCTTCCGCAACCACGGCGATTTCCACGAAAACTGCATCAACGTCATCGGGAAAGACCTCGTCAAGTTGATGGAGCCACGTTATCTCGAAGTGTGGGGCAAGTTCACGCCCCGCGGCGGCATCTCGATCGACCCGTACTACAACTACGGAAAACCGGGCACGAAATACGAAAGAATGGCTGAACATCGTTTGTTCAATCACGACTTGTATCCTGAGACAGTCGACAACCGATAAATCAAAAAGTAGGCGCTCCCGTTGAGCGCCTACTTCTTTTTATAGCGATTAATTTGTCGTTTAATCGGTTCGCGGAACACGGTTGCAACGAGCGTCAGGACGACTAAGACGACGAGGGCGAGGATGATCATCTTAAAGTCTCCACTCGCGATACTGCTGCCGAGGAAGTTGTTGGCGAACGCCCCCGGAATCATGCCGACCGTCGTCGCGAGCACGTATGCCGGGAGTCGCACTTTCGCCAGCCCGGAGGCATAACTGACCAAGTCAAAGTTGACGAGCGGAATCAGGCGTAAAATCAAAACGTAAAAGAACCCGTCCTCTTCGATTTTATGTTGGAGCTTCTCATAGCTGCTCGCTTCGAAATGATGCAAAAAGCGGTCGCCAAAGCGAATCGCCACGTAATACGCGACGAGCGCGCTGAGTGTGGCCCCGATGACCGTATAGACAACGCCGGCGAACGTCCCGAACGCCAAGCCGCCGGCGACAGATAGGACGGACGTCGGAAACAGGATAAGCGGACGAAACGTGAACAGGATGATATAGACGAGCGGGGCGAGCCAACCGAATTGAACGATATAATCCTGAATCTCCGCTGGTCGCAAATCGATCCATTGATAGAGGAACATCGCCGTCCCGAACACGACCAAGACGATGGCAATCATCCATTGCGTTTTCCACTTGTTCATCGGTCGCCCTCCTCTCTTTCTTTCATCATATCGCCTCGTCTCGAAAAAGTAACGCCTTCCTTTTTTTAGGAGTCACATTATGGTACGGTTAGAAAAAGCAGAAGGAGGAATCCCTATGTACTTGGCAGATGCCATCAAACTGAAGAGCCTGCTCCATAAGCAGATTGATAAATTGTTAGAAGAAGTCGAGCGCGTCGCGTTCATCGAACTCGAGAAAGACGAGCCGCTCCCGACGATTCAATCGCGCTCACTCGAGGATATCGAAGTCGAACTCGAGTCGATTCGTCGAGATATGCGTTGTCTCGATCGTCTCGTTTATGAGGCGAACTTGAAGACGGTAATCGAGACGCACGACGGGCCACTCCCGCTCGTCGAGGCCATTGAGTTCGCGATTCAACTACGTGCTCAGGCCCGCATGTATCAAGAACTATCCGAGCGTCCGAAGCGCGAGTTTCAATACGGTTTTGGTGAAGGGACTGCCGTCATCAAGCATGCACTCTACGATCCGGAGCTATATCGCTTGAAAGCGATTGACGTCGAGAAGCGGGCGAACCGCATCTCAAACGCCATCAACGCGGCCAACTATCGAACGGAGATTGACTTTGACCCGAGTCGTTACATGTGACCTTGGCCCGGTGAGACTCCGGGTCAAGGATTGGCGCCACCACTTGTTCCTACGTCTAGGATGAGCATACGGCCATGGACCAACCAATTACCGATGACCGATGACACCTTTACTTGTCACTCGTTCCTAACCAGATACGATTCAAGTGCGCCGAAAACGCGCCGGGGAACATTCCCTGGCGCGTTTTTCACATGTGGTGATTATGATGGTCATGATGATTGTGATGATGCGAGCTTGAACGGCGGCGCGGTGCCGGCTCGTCGGCGAACTTTTCCCCGTCCAAAATGCCGAGCCGTTTATATTGGCGGTCAATCCGCTCTTTCGTCTCGTCGTGTACGTGCGGCGACTCCATGACCAACTGATAGCTCCCGAGCGCGACCCGAAACGGCTCCATCTGTGTGCGATGCACCGGGAACGAGGTCACGTCCCGCAAATAGTCGGCGAGCCGATTCGCCGATTCATCACTCGGATGGTCGGCTAAATCGGAGGCGAACCGTTGCATGTCTTTCAAGATACTATTCGTCTTCACTTGATTACGGATGCCTGCCATCACGGCGAACAAAAACAATCCGATGATACTAATGATTACAATCGGGAAGATACCGAACATCCCTTCGAAAAACGAATCCCCCATCCCCGTCGAATCGATGTATACTTCTTCTCCAAATGCAAACGCATGGACCATGATGTCTCCCCCTTTTTTTCTATAATACGGATGCGGCCCCATTTGGTTTCATGCCCACAAAAAAACCGCGGCATGCGCCACGGCTTTTCGGTCAGTTCAATTGTTTCTCCATCATGATGCGAGGCTCGTTATCCTCTGTATACGCCCCCATGATGTCGTAGCCACACAACAGGTTCAAGATGATGACCCCTTTGTTCGTGTTACGGGCTTTCGTTCGAATCGAATGGAACCCTTGCGCTTTCACCCACTCGAGTTGCGTATCCATCAGCTTGCGGCCGATGCCATGCTTTTGAAACTCAGGGTGGACGCCGCCGGCCCAGCTATAGAAGCGATATGGCTCGGCCTCGTAACCGATTTTGAACCCGACGAGACGCTCGTCTGAAAACGCAAGCAACACGAGCGGGTTCGCATGGCGATACAGCCGTTCTTTAAAACGCAGTTGATCGATGTCCCCGTAAAGCGTTCGGTACAGGTTAAAGAATTCCTCTTCATAGTCTTTGAAATGCGTCGTCACATCTTTCACGATAAATGAACTGGTCGTACTCATCTTTCCATCCCCTTTCCGAATATGGACAAGTTGTTCGTACGCCTGTACCTTTCGCCGTTTACTCCGTTTTTCCTGTCTCGCGCGCAAAAGCGGTCAAACCTTTTTGCTTATACACGCCGAGCGACCGCTTCGGAAGGCTCTTCACCATCCAATTTTTTAAGATGCGTTGCTTGTCTTTCGCCTTCAGTCCATAGCCTTCCGTCACGACGTGGCGCGCCCGCGTCGTCACATCGTACAACGAGATGGCGGCAGCGACCGAGATGTTCAAACTTTGGACGTATCCTTGCATCGGAATCAAGTAATTGCCGTCCGCTTTGGCGAGCGCCCGTTCCGATACGCCGTGATGTTCATTCCCGAACAAGAGCACGGTCGGTTTTGACACGTCGATATCCTCGAGTGGGACCGCTTCTTCACTGAGTGCCGTCGCGAGCACTTGGTAACCGTCCGCCTTCAACCGATCAATCGCATCCTCGATCGAAGGATGTTCGACCACGTCGACCCACCGATCGGCGCTCTTGGCGATAATCGAGTTCGGTTTGAACTTAGCCCGCCCTTCGACAACGTGCAACGTCTGGACACCGAACGCGTCCGCCGAACGGAGCACGGCCGACTGATTGTGCGGATCATCGACCCCTTCTGTCAAAATCGTGATATGGTTCGTCCGTAACTCCAACACTTCTTGCATCCGTTTGACCCGGTCTGGCATCAACATGCTATATAGCAGTCGGTCTTCTTCTAATAACAGGCCCGATTGCAACAACTCCTCAAGCATGGCCGTCTGCTCTTCTTTTGATAATGCCGATGTCGTCTGTCTCCATCCCATCGTTCTCGCCCCTTTCAACCTCTAGTATTGTAGCGAGATTCGTTCCGACTGACAAGTTAGGTGAGAAACGAGCCAAATTGGTTTCAATTATGAAATTCTATGAAAATTAGGAAAACGGTTGCACAAAGTTATGCAATCGATTACAATCATCTATGCAAGCGATTGCATTGACAGTCGCCATAGACAGATAAAAAGTTCCGTATAGGAAGGAAGCGTATCACATGAAACAACTCATCTCGTTCGACTTTTGGCAGAAACTCGGCAAGGCCTTAATGGTCGTCATCGCCGTCATGCCGGCCGCAGGTCTCATGATCTCGATCGGTAAATTGATTGGCATGTCAGCCGGAGACGTCAGCATCTTGCTCACGACGGCTCGCATCATTGAAGATCTCGGTTGGGGAATCATCGTCAACTTGCATATCTTGTTCGCAGTCGCCATCGGTGGCTCGTGGGCGAAAGATAAAGCCGGCGGTGCCTTCGCTGCACTGATCGCCTTCATTTTGATTAACCGCGTCACAGGCGCCATCTTTGCCGTCAATGGAACGATGCTCCAAGACCCGGAAGCGACAGTCCAGTCTCTCTTCGGAGCCGACCTTGTCGTCGCCGACTACTTCACATCTGTACTCGGTTCACCAGCTCTCAACATGGGCGTGTTCGTCGGGATTATCGCTGGTTTCCTCGGTGGAGCCCTTTATAACAAGTTCTATAACTTCAACAAATTGCCGAACGCCCTCTCGTTCTTCAACGGGAAGCGCTTCGTGCCATTCGTCGTCATCCTCGGTTCGGTCGTTGCCGCCATCGCGTTGTCAATCATTTGGCCGACGATTCAAGGCGCGCTCAACAGCTTCGGTGAATGGATTGCCACATCACGCAACACGGCACCAGTCCTCGCGCCGTTCATCTACGGTGCGCTCGAACGTCTCCTCTTGCCGTTCGGCCTTCACCATATGCTCACTGTGCCGATGAACTACACGGAGCTCGGTGGCACGTACACGATTTTGACAGGTGCGACAGCTGGTTCGGTCGTTGCGGGTCAAGATCCGCTCTGGTTGGCTTGGGTCACTGACCTCGTTAACCTTCGCGCCGCTGGTGATACAGCCGCTTACAACGCCTTGCTTGCTGACGTCGTACCGGCCCGCTTCAAAGTCGGTCAAGTCATCTTGTCATTCGCTGCCTTGATCGGTGCTGCTTACGCGATGTACCGCAACGTCGACGAAGACAAGAAAGCACAATACAAACCGATGTTCTTGTCGGCTGGTCTCGCCGTCTTCTTGACGGGTGTCACAGAACCAATCGAATTCATGTTCATGTTCGTCGCTCCAGTCCTTTACGTCGTCTACGCGCTCATGGCCGGTGCCGCCTTCGCTTTAGCAGATGTCATCGACCTTCGTGTCCACGCGTTCGGTGCGATTGAATTGCTCACACGCATCCCGATGATTGTCAAAGCGGGACTCTTGCAAGACTTGATTAACTTCTTCCTCGTCTCGGCTGCCTTCTTCTTCTTGAACTTCGGTGTGTTCAACTTCTTCATCAAGAAGATGAACCTTCCGACGCCAGGTCGTAACGGGAACTATATGGAAGAAGTGACAGAGAAATCGAACGTGACAGGCAACGAACAGGTCATGGGGATTATCGCTCTACTCGGTGGGGAAGAGAACATCGAGGACGTCGATGCCTGCATGACGCGTCTCCGTGTCACAGTCAAAGATATGTCGCTCGTCTCAGAAGAGAGCGAATGGAAAAAGAACGGCGCCATGGGTCTCATCTTGAAAGACCGCGGTGTCCAAGCAATCTACGGCCCGAAAGCCGACGTATTGAAGTCAGATATTCAAGACGTCATCGGTGCATAATCAACAGGCCAGCTCGTACGAGTTGGCCTGTTTTTTCTAAAGGAGGACTATCGTGAATATTTTAACGCTGAACTGTCACGCCTGGTTAGAGGACCGTCAACAAGAGAAAATCGACTCGATCGTCGAACGAATCGCGAGCGAGGAATATGACATCATCGCACTCCAAGAAGTGAATCAACATAAAGAAGCCCCGCTCATCGACGGCTTGATTCGAGAGAACAACTTCGCCTACGTGCTCGTCGAGCGTTTGAAAGAGCAAGGCGTCGATTACTACATGACGTGGGACTTCGCCCATTATGGCTATGATATCTACGAAGAAGGCGTCGCCATTTTGTCGCGCACCCCGTTCGTATCGACCGAATCGTTCTTCGTCTCCCAGACGACCGACCCGAACGATTACAAATCTCGGAAAATCGTCAAGGCGGTCGTGGACGGCATGGACGCGCCGACGGCGATTTACTCCTGTCACCTCGGTTGGTGGCATGATGCCGATGAACCGGTGCGCCATCAGCTCGATGAACTGTTGCGCCGCGTAGAGGACGACGACCGCGCCTTGCTGCTCGGTGACTTCAATAACGACGCCTTCATCCGTGGCGAAGGGTACGATTACTTGATTGAGCACGGTCTCCAAGATTTGTTCCATTTGGCGACCGAGCGTGAAGGCGATGCGACCGTCCAAGGCAAGATTGCCGGCTGGGACGAGAACAAGCAGGCGCTTCGCATCGACTTGATGCTGACGAACGCCCCGATCCACGTCTCACGCCATGCCGTCGTCTTTGATGGCGAGAACGGTCCGCTCGTCTCGGATCATGCCGGTGTCGAAGCAACGGCATTTTGGCGGTAAATGGTACCCTTTTCTTTTCCTCACGGAAGGGAAAAGGGTTTTGCTTTGCGTGGAAATCCTGTATGGTTGAAAACGACTGAAGTCTAACAACCTTGAACGAAAGAAGTGATTTTATTTTGACGACTACCCCATCGCTCAGTCGGACCGACTGGACGCTTATCTTATCGCTCGCCTTGCTCACGTTCGTGCTCGGCACGAGTGAATTTGTCATCGTCGGGATTTTACCCGATATCGCCGATGGCCTATCGATTTCGATTGCCACGGCCGGAACGCTCGTCTCGGCGTTCGCGATCACCTTCGCTATTGGAACACCACTAACGATGTCGTTCACAAGCCATTTGCCGAAACGAAAACTGATGCTCACACTCACCGCTGCGTTCATCGTCTTCAATTTGTTTAGTAGCCTCGCTCCAACGTACGGGATATTGCTCGTCCTCCGGATGATGACCGCCGTCGTGACGGGTGTGCTCATCTCGCTCGCCATGCTCGTCGCCAGTGAATCAGTGCCGACCGGGAAGCGCGGGATTGCCGTCTCGTTCATTTTCGGTGGCTTTACGATGGCGAACGTATTCGGTGTCCCGCTCGGCACGTTCATCGGCCAACGGGCCGGATGGGAGACGACGTTCCTGTTGACGACCGCCTTAGGTGTCATCGCGCTCTTCGCCGTCTACCGTGTCGTCCCGAGTCAGTTGACGAGCGTCAAGACGTCGATTGCCGATCAGTTGCGCCTACTGACGAACCCGCGGATTTTAATCGCGTTCTTCATCCCGGCGTTCGGCTTCGGCGCGACGTACGTCGTCTATACGTATCTCGTCCCGATTTTGAAAGGTGTACTCGGCGTCCCGGTCGCCTGGATTAGCCCAATCCTGTTTGCTTACGGGTTCATCTCCATCTTCAGCAATATGGCGGCCGGGAAAATCGCCAGCCATAATCCGATTGGACGTCTCCGGTTCGTCTTTCTCATCCAAGCGCTCGTCTTGGCGGCCTTGTATGTGACGACGTCGAACGTGACGCTCGGTCTAATCAATATCGCACTCATGTCGTTCATGGCGATTCTACTGACGACATCGACGCAAATCTACTTGATCGACTTGGCCGAGAAGTTCAATCCGGACGCTAAAGGACTGGCGTCATCGCTCATGCCGGTCGCAAGTAATGTCGGCATCGGGATGGGCTCGGCGCTCGGTGGTCTTGTCTATGCCAACGCACCCGTGATGACGCTCGCCCTCGTCGCCGGCGCCGTCGCGCTCGTGACCGCCTTATTGACCGCGGTCAGTCATCAGCTCGACCAACGTTAAAACAGCGTGCCCCATGATGTGGGCACGCTGTTTTTTAGAGCCACTCGATAATTTGGTCAATCGTCTCGTCGAGTTGCTCTTTGGCGCTGAGCGGACTATCGTTATCCCCGTCTTGCGGGCCGTACATCCCGAAGTTGGCGTGATTGCCGTCTTTGATTTGATAGAAGACGGCGTCATCCGGGACGTTGTCACGGCTCGCCTCGATATCAGCTGGTGTGGCCAGACCGTCAATCTCCCCGGAGACGGACAAAACACGCAAATTGCTATCCGCCATCGTACTGATCGGATACGATGCGAGGAAGATGACCCCCTCGACTTGCTCCTCGTGTTCGAGCGCATAACCGGACGCCGCCGAACCGCCGAGTGAATGACCGCCGACGACCCAACGTTCGATGTCTGGATGGGCGGCGATAATCGTCTCCGCAGCATCGATATCTGCTATCCCGAGATTCAAGCGCAACGATGGGATGGCGACGAAGACACCTTCCTCTGCCAGTCTGGTGCCATAGTAAGCGTACGCCTCTTTCTCGACTTTCGCCCCAGGATACAGGATGAACCCAACCTCGCTGTCCGTCTGCCCGAACTCGAGTCGATTGTCCACTTTCGTCGCCTCAGCCGCGTAACCGCGCGCTTCTTCCGTCGGTCCGTACGTCAGTTGCGTCCACACGAGGAAGCCGATGATGGCGACCAAGATGACTCCTAATAGGCCGAGGCCAATCCACTTCAGTTTTTTCTTCATTATATACCTCCATTTGCATCCACTTCCCCGTCACGGTACACTAATATTAAAAAAGGGAAATACCAGGGGGACACCATGACCAAAAGTTCTGTAACCACGACGATTCAGTGGTTTATTTTTATTTTAGCTACAAACATTGTACCACCGCTCTCGATCGCTGCCCTATTTGAACTGTCGCCAGGCGAGACGATGACGTTCATCTCACGTTCACTGTTCGTCTTCGCACTCTTCAGCATCATCCAGACGCTTCTCGGCCACCGCCTGCCCATCTTAGAAGGACCAGCCGGGATTTGGTGGGGTGTGTTCACACTCTATGCCTCCATCGGTCCAGCACTTTATGGGAGCGGACAAGAGACGCTCCAAGCGCTCGGTTTCATGTTGTTCTTAAGTGGTGTGCTCGGTGTCGTCATGACTGTCACCGGCCTGTTGCGACGGATGCTGTCGTTGTTCACCCCGCAAGTGCTCGGGGTCTATATGATTCTGCTCGTCCTGCAACTGTCGGGTGCCGTCATCAAAGGCGGCTTTGGCGTGACCGAGGACGGCATTAACATCGTTCAAGCCGTCGCGACGGCCGGTCTCGTGTTGTTCGCGCTCACACTCGAGCGTAGCCGGTTCAAACAGTATGGACTCGTCATGACGCTCATCGCCGGATTTTGGTTGTTCAACTTGCTCGGACTCGGCAACCCGATTGTCCGTTCCGAGTCATTCTTCCTTGTTCCTGAACTGTTCCCGTTCGGAACGTGGGTGTGGGATTGGAACTTGCTTCCGACTGCGTTCGTCATCACGCTCCTTCTCATGACGAACGTCCTTGCCAATATCAAATTGATTGAACGCATCGTCAGCTCGCGTGAGAAGCGTCAAATCGAAGGCAACGTCCCGGCATCTGGTGTCGTCAGTGGGATCAGTCAAATGGTGGCGGGCATGTTTGGGACACCGGGACCGGTCGCCATCTCTGGAACGGCTGGTTTCTTATCCTCGACGGAGAGCGTTCATCGCTCACCCCATCTCGTGGCCCATGCTGTGATGATGGTGCTCGCCCTCATCGGTCCGTTCGTCTCGCTAATCGCGAGCATCCCAGCCGCCGTCGGATACGCCATCGTCACCCCGCTCATCGCGACGATGATTATCATCGGGATTAACGAGGCAGCGTTCGAATTGAACCAAAAGACGGCGTCACTCACTGTCGGTCTTCCACTTGTGATTGGGGCCGGCGCGATGTTGCTCCCACCTGGGGCGATGAACGATTTGCCGCCGCTCTTGGCGACCGTGTTCTCGAACGGACTCGTCCTCGGAACAATCGTCGCCTTGACGACAGCCATCCTCAGCCGTATCAAAGACTAAAAAAAACTGACCTCGCGTGAGGTCAGTTTTTTTCGGTTACGTGCATATGGAACGCAGCGTCGTGCGGCAAGACGGCACCGTCTTCGGCCTCGAAGTGTGCGCGGTCCTTGACGTAGGTGACAATCGAACGCGTATCGCGGTGCAGTGCTCGTTTGAACGCCTGCTCGGCCGTCACCGGTGTCCCATCGTCATTTTTCAACTCGAGACCCATCAGCTTATACCCGAGCGTCTGTCCGCCACGGCGCATCTGACATGCCTCGAGCGCGTAGGCGATGAGTGTCGGCGTGATGACGACGTGGACGAACTCGCTCTTCACTTTCTTGCGGACGAGCTGCTCGACACCAAAACTTAGCAATCCGGCAATGACACCGTCAATCAAGACGGCTTTGGTCCGTTTCTTCGTTAATGGGTTCATTGGCTCATCCTCTGCATCATGCCAGACGTCAATACTTCGATGCCTTGTCCTTCTTCCGCGGCCATAATCAACGCGCGCGCCACATGGAGCGCTTGAATCGGTGCAGCATCTGGTAATTTATCGAGCAATAACGGTTGGAGCGGACGGCTGACGACCTCGGCTGCTTTCTCGCCGAGACGGAACTCCTCTCGATCCCCGAGCAAGAGCGACGGACGGGCGATAATCAAGTGTTCGAAGCCAAACACTTTGAGCCCGTTCTCGAGCTCCCCTTTCACCCGGTTGTAGAAGAAAGGTGACCGAAGTGACGCGCCTTGTGCCGAGACGACGGCGTAACGTGTCGCCCCGTGTCGTTTCGCGACACGTGCCACTTCAAGCGGCAAGTCGAGATCGACATGTTTGAACGCCTGACGTGAACCAGCGACGGCAATCGTCGTCCCAAGTGCGCAGTAGACGTCATCAATGTGCGGCAACGCCTCGTCCATCTCTTCGAATCCGACGACTTCATGCAGTTTCGGATGACTCCATCGTTTCGAGCGGCGGACGATTATCCAGACTTGATCATACCGTTCTTGTTCGAGCAACTGTTCGACGAGTTCGCGTCCAATCAATCCGGTGGCGCCAACGACAAGTGCAGTTTTCCCCATGCTTGTTCCCCCCTAGTTACGTAGTTCCTTTCAGTCTAGCTGACTTGCCGGTTATCGGCAACGACCTCGGCCGGACGGAACCGGTCGACGAGTCGGAAGAACCCGTTCAATAACAAGGCAGTGAACGATCCGGCGACGATGGCACTGTCCGTGAACAACTGCACCGCTTCCGGCATATTTGCGACGATGGCCGGGTTGGCCGTGATGCCAAGCCCGACACCGATCGACAAGGCGATTGTAATCAAGTTCTCATTTTTCGCAAAATCAACTTGGCTCAAAATCCGAATCCCTGACGCGGCGACCGTGCCGAACATGACGAGCATCGCCCCGCCGAGAACCGGTTTCGGGATCAATGTCGTGAACGTCGCGACTTTCGGCAAGAAGCCCAGCAAAATCAACAGACCGCTCGTCCAGAAGATGACGCGACGTGATTTGACGCCTGACAATTGGACGAGACCGACGTTTTGACTGAACGTCGTGTACGGGAAGCTGTTGAAAATCCCTCCGAGAATCGTTGCCACACCCTCGGCCCGATACCCTTTCGTCAACTCGTTCGAGCCAATCGGTTTTTTCGTGATATCGCTCAATGCTAAGAAGACACCGGTCGATTCAATCATCGAGATGATGGCCACGAGCGTCATGACGAGGATGGCCGAGACGTCAAACGTCGGCATCCCGAAGTAGAACGGTTGTACCATTTGGAACCAACCGGCCTCACGGACCGGACTGAAATCGACGAGACCGAGGAACGCGGCGACCCCTGTACCGATCAAGACCGCAAACAAGACAGCGGCCGCGCGCGTGAACACGGTACCGATTCGGTTCAAGACGAGAATCAAACCGATGGTCAAGCCACCGAGCGCCAAGTTTTGCATCGAAGCGAAGCCAGGCTCACCTGGCATCCCACCGCCGATATCATTGACAGCGACTGGGATGAGCGAGAGACCGATAATCGTCACGACCGAGCCGAGCACGACCGGCGGGAAGAAGCGAGCCAGTTTCCCGACAAAGCCTGAAATTAAGATGACAATGATTCCGCTCGCGATGAGTGCCCCATAGATGGCGGTGATGCCGCTCGAACTACCGATGGCAATCATCGGACCGACCGCGGTGAACGTACAACCGAGTACGACTGGCAGACCGACACCGGTGAAACGAGTCGTCCAGACTTGCAACAGCGTCGCGACACCACACATGAACAAATCGATGGCGACGAGATACGCGAGTTCCGTCGGACCGAGTCCGATGGCACCACCGACGATGAGCGGGACGATGGCCGCGCCCGTGTACATGGCGAGTAAGTGTTGGAAACCAAGGCTGGCTGTCTTAAACGTATTCATCGGACCACCTCCACGAAGGAAATCTCACCTGCTTCAAGCTTGGCAATTCGGGCTAGTGACTCGACTTGATAGCCTCGCTCGAGCAACTTGTCCCGTCCCGGTTGGAACGACTTCTCGATGACGATGCCGACACCGGCGACGACCGCACCGGCGGATTCGACGAGTTGCGTCAAACCGAGTGCGGCTTCCCCGTTGGCGAGGAAGTCATCGATGACGAGCACGCGCTCCCCAGGTTGGACGAAGCGACGGCTCAAACTGATGCGGTTCGTCTCTTGTTTCGTGAACGAGTAAACATCCGCTTCGACGAGATCGTCTTGGAGCGTAAGTGATTTACGTTTACGGGCAAAGACGAACGGGATGTCCATCTCAAGCGCCGTCATCATGGCTGGGGCGATTCCGCTCGATTCCAATGTGACGATACGATCGATTCCCGCGTCACGGAACCGGTCCGCGAACTCACGACCAATCGCCTGCATCAAGACAGGATCAACTTGATGGTTCAAGAAGGCATCGACTTTCAATACGTGTTCGGACAACGCTTGCCCTTCATCTCTGATTTTGTCTTCTAATTGCTTCATTGTTTTCCCTCCAATAAAAAAATGCGATTCGTCACCCCAACCCGGGGACGACGAACCGCATGGAAACAAAACGAATGCACACGACAAGCGTCACCCGTAGTCGAACCATTTACGGTGGTTCGGTAGAGACTTGTGAGCCATATTCTCACGGATATACGAGTGCGAATCTTTTATTTATATAAGATAGGACTTATTCTAGACGATATTTTATAAATTGCAACCCGTTTTGGAAAAGACGGCTAAAAGTTCGATTTTTCTGAAACTGCTGTATACTAAAGATACTGGAAAAACGAGAGGAGCCACATCCATTATGAAGCTATTCGTTTTAGGTGCCACCGGTCGGACCGGTCATCAGTTTGTCGATCAAGCCATCGAGCATGGTCATCATGTGACCGCTTTCGTACGGGAACAGAAAAAATTGATTCCGACCCCGCAACTTGAAATCATCGAAGGCGACGTCACAGACAGCGCCGCTTTGACAGATGCCCTCGCTGGTCATGACGCCGTCATCAGCTGTCTCGGGACCGACTTGAGCGATTCGGACTTCTTGGCCCGCGTCACCGACGCACTCGTCCCGGCGCTGAAAGCAAACGCCATCAGTCGGGTCGTCTATCTCGCCTCGGCCGGAATCGACAAAGAGATTCCAGGTATCGCCGGCACGGTCGTCACGTTCATGCTTCGGAAACCGCTCCGTGATCACCGGGCCGCGGTCGATTTATGGCGCAACTCGTCGTTCGATTACACGATTGTGCGGCCGATGCAATTGACGGACGGTCCCCGGACCTCGGTGTATCGAACGTCTATCGACAGCATTCCAGACAACGGAAAACAGATTTCACGGGCCGATGTCGCCCAGTTCATGCTGAACGCCGTTGAAGACCAACTCTTCATCCGCCAATCAGTCGGACTGGCGTACTAATTTTTTTGAATCCATGCTACAATATCGGATAGTCAACTTTGAAGGGAACGAATAAGAAATATGAGTATATTAACAGTACAAAACTTGAGCCACGGTTTCGGTGACCGCGCCATTTTGAACGACGTGTCTTTCCGTCTATTGAAAGGCGAACACATCGGCCTCATCGGAGCGAACGGTGAAGGAAAATCAACGTTCATGAACATCATCACACGTAAGCTCCAACCGGACGAAGGCAAAATCGAGTGGGCGAAAAACGTCCGTGTCGGTTACCTCGACCAGCACGCTGTCCTCGAGCGTGGGATGACGATTCGGGACGTGTTAAAGAGCGCATTCCAATACTTGATTGACACCGAAACACGAATCGGTGAGCTCTACATGGAAATGGGCGATGCGACGCCTGAACAGATGGACGACATGCTCGCCGAAGTCGGCGAACTGCAGGAAATGCTCGATTCGAACGACTTCTATATCATCGACGCGAAAGTCGAAGAAGTCGCACGCGGTCTCGGTATTTTAGATGTCGGACTCGACCGTGACGTCACGGACCTCTCAGGTGGTCAGCGGACGAAAGTATTGCTCGCGAAATTGCTTCTCGAGAAGCCGGACATCCTTCTCCTCGATGAGCCGACCAACTATTTGGACGAGGCCCACATCGAGTGGTTGAAGCGTTATCTCCAGAACTACGACAACGCCTTCATCTTGATTTCGCACGATATCCCGTTCTTAAACAGCGTCATCAACTTGGTTTACCATATGGAGAACCAAGACTTGTCACGCTATGTCGGGGACTACGACAAGTTCATGGAAGTGTACGAGATGAAACGCTCGCAGCTTGAATCGGCTTATAAACGCCAGCAGGCAGAAATCGCCGACTTGAAAGACTTCGTCGCCCGCAACAAGGCACGCGTCTCGACGCGGAACATGGCGATGTCGCGCCAGAAAAAACTCGATAAGATGGACGTCATCGAACTGAGTGCGGAACGTCCAAAACCAGAGTTCCGGTTCTTGCAGGCACGCACGTCAGGTCGTCTCATCTTTGACGCCAAAAATCTCGTCATCGGTTATGATGAGCCGCTCTCACGACCACTCGACCTCCAAATGGAGCGCGGTCAGAAGATTGCCCTCGTCGGTGCGAACGGGATCGGGAAGACGACACTGTTGAAGAGCCTTCTTGGCATGATCAACCCGCTTGAAGGAACCGTCGAACGCGGTGAGTTCTTGGAGATTGGGTACTTCGAACAAGAAGCGGCCGTCAGCAACAACACATGTATCGAAGAGATTTGGAGCGAGTTCCCATCACTCAACCAGCAACAAGTCCGTGCCATGCTCGCGAAATGCGGTCTCATGACGAAGCATATCGAGAGTAAAATCGCGGTCCTCAGTGGTGGAGAGAAGGCGAAGGTCCGTCTCTGTAAGCTCCAAAACAACGAATCGAACTTGCTCCTCCTCGATGAGCCGACGAACCACTTGGACGTCGACGCAAAGGAAGAGTTGAAGCGCGCGTTGAAAGAATATAAAGGCAGTATCCTACTCATCAGTCACGAACCGGAGTTCTATCAAGACATCGTCACCGACGTCTGGAACTGCGAATCGTGGACGACAAAAGTATTCTAATCCGTGTAGAGGAAGTGGCGTATGGCTGGCCCGATTCAAGTAAACGAACGTATCGTTCTATATGACATCATTCGAGGGTTTGCCCTATGCGGCATCTTTCTCGTCAACATCCCCACAATGCTCGGAAGCGACTGGATTTCCGGTCGCGCCGACTATGCGGGGAGCGATTTACTCGTTCGGACGCTATTCGATTTGTTCGTCCAGACGAAGTTTTACACGATTTTCTCGCTCTTGTTCGGAATCGGCTTCTCGATTTTTCTCGAGCGCTCGTATGCGCGCGGGGACTCGGTCGCCCGTTATATCCGCCGTATCGTGATTTTGTTTCTATTCGGACTCGTTCACCTGGCCATTTGGTCGGGTGACATCTTACATACGTACGCGATGTGGGGCTTGTTGCTCCCACTGTTTTATGGATTAAGCAACCGGGCGATTTTGACATGGGCATGGAGTTTGTTGATTGGGAGCTTTTTACTCTTCTATGTCTCATCCATGTACTTAGAATTATCGCTCGGATTTAGGTTTAGTGGTGATCCTTTCCCGGCAATCTTTAATTCTGGATTCGGCCCATGGTTCGACTATCGCTTAGACGAAGAGATTTTTGACATGTTCCAAAACTCATTTTTTGTCGGGGTTGAAATTCTAAGCCTGTTCTTGTTCGGACTTTATATCGGACGGGAACGGAAACTCCTCACGTGGAGCATCCGAGGATTGACACGGACGGCCATCATCTGTACGATAGCGGCCATACCGTTCTTCGCAGTCATTATTTGGCATCACTACGGTAGCGGTGCCGAGTATTCGGCGACGAACTCTGCGGCTGTCCTCGTCTCTGGGAAACTGCTCGCGACGACGTACGTCTGTCTCTTTACGATTGCCGTCCGTAACGGGCGCGCATTTCGTCCACTGCAGGCGCTCGGCCGTATGGCGCTGACGAACTATTTGACGCACACGCTCGTCGTCGTCCTGCCGGTCATCGCCCTCGGCTACTACGGTCGCCTGTCGTTGACGGAAGGATTGTTCTTAAGCATCGCAATTTTGATTGCCCAAGCGTTCTTCTCGATGTGGTGGCTCAAATCGCATCGATATGGTCCGTTCGAGAAGTTATGGCGCATCGGAACATATGGAAGACAATCCAACTAGAGGGACGCCGGTTCATGCTGTTCGTGATTACGAAATCCTGACAATATATATGCGAACAAGGCTCGAAGCAGACGCTTCGAGCCTTGTTCGTTATAAAACAAAAAATGAACGCCCAGTCGATCGACAGGACGTCCATGCATTTCTTAGTTTGTGGCTGCAGCAGTCAACACAGGCACAATTTGTTTTTTACGTGAGACAACACCAGGGAGTGTCGCAAGACCGTCGACCAATTTAACGTTGAACGCCTGCTCGAATAGATCCGTCTTCTTACCGACAACGAGTGCTTCTGAATCGTTCGTCAAAATGTTCGTGATGGCGAAGACAAACAAATCGAGTTCTTTGTCTAACATCTTCACGGCCATTGCCGCTTCGACTTCAGCTTTACGGCTCAACACATCGTTCGCGTCGACCGTGTTCACTTGAGCAATCTCAATGCGGTAGTCACCCATCGCAAACTCTTTCGCGTCGAGCGAGATGAGTTCTGGAATTGTCTTTTGGCTAAGGTCAGCTCCAGCTTTCAACATCTCAAGACCGTATGTCTCGATGTCTGTACCTGAGATAGCTGCGAGTTCTTTTGCCGCTTTGATATCCTCGTCCGTGCATGTCGGTGACTTGAACAAGAGCGAGTCCGAGATGATCGCCGATAGCATCAATCCTGCCATGTCAGGCGCGATTTCGACACCGTGCTCTTTATAGAGTTTGAGCAAAATCGTCGCCGTGCATCCGACAGGCTCCGCCCGATAGTAGAGGGCATCTGCTGTTTGGAAGTTGGCGATACGGTGGTGATCGACGACTTCGAGGATGCGTACGTCCTCGATGTCTTCCGCGCTTTGTTGGAACTCGTTATGGTCGACCAAGATGACCGAGTTCACTTCGTCCGAGACGCGTTCCACGAGGCGTGGTGCTTTGACGCGGAAGTGGTCGAGCGCATATTGCGTCTCCCCGTTCACTTCACCGAGGCGGATCGCCTCGGCGTCCATCCCTAACTTTTTCTTGAGCTCCGCGTAAGCGAGCGCCGTGCAAATCGTATCTGTGTCTGGATTTTTATGTCCAAAGACTAGTACTGTACTCATCATACATTCTCCTCACTATGATAGTTTTCCCTTATCCATTATAACGTCTATACTCATTCTTTCAATTCCCAAACAAAAAGAGCCACTAGGGGCTCTTTACGCTTGTTCGTCTTCGTCCGTCTCTTCAAGGTCCGAATGATCCCCTTTTGAATCTTCTTCGTGCGAAATATCCGGTTGGTCTCGTTTCAACTTCTCTTGTTCTTCTTGTTCACGCTTTTTATCTTGTTCTGACATCTGTCTCATCCTTTCGGTTTTGTCATGTCGTAGACTGTTCCCCGAGCTGGATGGCTTCAAACGGATGTATTCTTTCTGTTAACAAACTGTGATGTCACGCTTGAACGAATACGACCTCGTCGCCACGGATCTCGACGTTGACGTCTTGTCCTTGGAACAACCATTCATCCTGTTCAGCCACGACGAAGCGAATCCCGTCCTCTTCCGTTTCGACTACAGCGTTGTCGATGTCTTCTGTGATGACGCCCACTGAGAAGCCGTGCGTCAAATCGGTCGAACCCCCATATTTAGCGAATAAACGCACCGTCTGGCCTGCCTCGACCTCCATCTCATCTTTAAAAAATTGGAGTGCTTCTTCTGTCACGTTAATCTTCATCTGTCATCCTCCTCTCGACTTCTGTCTCCATTCTAATCGTTTCAGAAAAACCGAGCGAGGAAGTTGCTTAAAGGGTCGTACCCGGCAAATACGTGACGGTTAAACTATTTGTGACTGAAGCCCCACCGCTCATCTCCTCGAACGTCACATCGAACAACGTCCGTCCGATGTCTTCATTTGGCGAGTACATCGTCGACAGACCGAACGCCTGACCGATCGGATGACCATCGAAGCCCAGGATGGCGACTTCATCGGGGATGCTGACACCGCGACGGCGTAATTCCCCTAAAAAACCGAGCGCCACATAATCCGACGAGAAAAAGAGCGCTCGAGGACGCTCTTGTTGACGCAGAAACGCATCGGCCAGTCCGATTCCGTCCTCGCTCGTCAAGTAACCGGTCCAGACCCACCGCTCACGCGCAAGTTCGACTTCATCGAAGTACGCTTGCTGACGCGCGATCGAGCTTGGACTGTCTTGTCTTGACAACACGATGCCGATTTCGGCATATCCCGCTTGCGCCAACACGCGCAAACCGGCGACGAACGCGGTGTAATGATCGACGTGGACCGAAGAAATCGTCTGCGGCGCTCCGACGGTCGCGACCGCAATCGGACCAAACTGTCTATACGTTTCCATCTCATCGAATGACATCGTATGGGATAACAGAATCGCCCCATCGACTTCACGGTGCTTCAATAAATCAAGCGCTTGCCGCTCTTGGTCGAGTTGATATTCTGTCTGCCACATGACGAGTCGATAATCTCTTTGGAGGGCAGCTTTCGCGAGCCCGTTGACGAACAGTCCATAATACGGATGATCCAAATACGGCAACACGACGACGAAACGCTGTGTGCGACCGGTCGATAACGTCAGCGCCTGCTGATTCCGTAAATAGCCAAGTTCGGCCATCGCCCGTCGCACCCGTTCCCGCTTCTCTTTCGACACATACGGATGCTCATTGAGCACGCGCGATACCGTCGTCACGGATACGTCCGCATATTTCGCGATATCTCGGATGTTCGCCATTCCGCTTCACCTCAATCTGTCAGTCTTTGCATATAGTGTACCCACTCTGACTCCTGACTGTCACCTTTCGCAATCACTTGTTTCCGGATGGCTTGGACGAGACGAAACCGTTCTTCGACGGGTAGATGAAGAAACTCGTCTTGGAAACGGGCGCACAACATTCTTCCGAGCGGCGTATACAACTGATTGATGACGAGTTCGTAGACGATCCCACTACACCATGTCTTCCACGTTGTCGGATTCATGAGCTTTCCCTCCTTTGACTTAACCGTACAGTCTGAAACGCGTTTCAGAGCAAGTACTATTTTTATTTTGTCTATTTCCGAACATTCAGCGCTTACATGAGAATATTTTAGGTATTTTCACTCAAAATCATTGACGCCAGCCAGCTCATTTTGTATAGTCATCAAGTTGATAACGTTAATTCGAAGATTGACGAACATTATTGTTCGGAAATTACTAATGATAGGGAGTTTTATTCATGAACTTTTTTCAATTGAAACAACATGGGACGAACGTTAAACAAGAAGTGATGGCCGGCATCACAACGTTCGTGACGATGGCATACATCTCCGTCGTCAACCCTGCGATTCTGTCAGATGCCGGCATCCCGTTCGCACAAGCGTTCACGGCGACCATCATCGCCATCTTGATTGGTACCGGACTCATGGCGTTCTACGCCAACCTCCCAATCGCCGTTGCACCAGGGATGGGACTGAACGCATTCTTCGCGTATACACTCGTCGCCCAGCAACAGATTGCTCCGTCAGCCGCGCTCGGCGTCGTGTTCGTCTCGTCGGTCTTCTTCTTGATTTTGTCGCTGTCACCGATTCGGACGAAACTGATTCAAGCGATTCCAGCGTCGCTCAAGCATGCCATCACGACCGGTATTGGTTTGTTCATTGCCTCGCTCGGATTGAAGTTGTCAGGTCTCATCGTTGCGGATGAGGCGAACCTTGTCCGGCTCGGGGACTTGTCATCGCCGAGTGTCTTGCTCGTCCTCGGTGGCTTGATTGTCTCGGCGCTCTTGTTCTCTCGGAACGTCCCAGGCTCGCTCCTCATCGGGATGGTACTTACCGGAATCGCCGCCTATTTCATGGGTCTCTTGAAGATTGAAGGCGTGACGGCGATGCCGACATTGCCGGAAGGACTGATGGTCAATCCGCTCACGGCGTTCTCAGACGTCATCCAATACGGCTTGTTCGGTGCCGTCTTGTCATTCTTCCTCGTCACGTTATTCGATACGACGGGAACACTCGTCGGTGTCGGAAAACAGGCCAACCTGTTGAAAGAGGATGGGACGATTGAGAATGGTCACCGCGCTTTGTTCGCCGACTCGCTCGCGACAATGGGTGGCTCGCTCGTCGGGACGAGCCCGTCGACGGCCTACATTGAATCAGCTGCCGGTGTCGCCCAAGGCGGACGGACCGGTCTCACGACAGCGGTCGTAGCCGGTTTGTTCGGACTGACGTTGTTCTTCAGCCCGCTCATCGGTGCCATCTCTGGTGTCGCCGCCATCACGGCGCCGGCGCTCATCATCGTCGGAGCACTCATGTTGACGAACGTCCGCTATATCGACTGGACGGACTTCAGCGAATACTTCCCGGCGTTCATGACGATTCTCATCATGCCGCTCTCAGGCAGTATCGAACGCGGGATCGCCTTCGGATTCATCCTGTACCCAATCTTTAAAGCGATGAACAAAGAGACGGTCCACCCGCTCATCTACTTGTTCGGCGCGCTATTCATCTTGGAAATGTTTTTCTTATAAGTTAGATTCGAACCCTCGTCGACCGACGAGGGTTTTTCTGTTATTCAGCACGGGAACACTGTCGTATATCAGTTCCATCCTGAATCTTGATTCATTATCATTTAGTTCTCAGTTAGGTAGGATTTTACATTTATTTGAGAGATTCGTCCCATTTTTCTGTTTTGTGGCTATTTGTTATGGAATAATAACTGTGAAACCGTTTACGAATAAAACTATGAACAGGAAAGAAGGAATGGACATGCCTAAAGTGGCACTGTTCGTCACTTGTCTCTCTGATACGTTGTTCCCATCGGTAGGACAAGCGACGGTCGAACTATTAGAACATCTAGGTTGTGACGTCAGTTTCCCGTTTGAGCAGACGTGTTGCGGTCAGCCCGCCTATAACAGCGGCTACCATGAAGAGACGAAGAAGATTGCGAAGCATATGATTGAGACGTTCGAGAAGGCCGATGCCGATTATATCGTCGGCCCGTCCGGTTCATGTGTCATGATGATGCGCGACTATCCGCACTTGTTCAAAGATGACCTGGCTTGGAAGATGCGGGCCGAGGCCCATGCGGCGAAGACGTTCGAATTGACGCAGTTCATCGTCGACGTGCTCGAAGTGACGGACGTCGGGGCCAAGTTCTCCGCCAAGGCGACGTACCACGCCTCGTGCCACATGACGCGCCTGCTCGGCATCGAGGCGGCACCGGGGCAGTTGCTCAAAAATGTCGACGGCTTGACGATGCTCCCGCTCGACAATGTCCACAACTGTTGCGGCTTCGGGGGGACATTCTCCGTCAAGATGCCAGACGTCTCGGTGCAGATGGTCGATGAGAAAGTTGAATCGATCTTGAACTCGGGGGCCGAGGTGCTCATCGGGGCGGACGCCTCGTGTTTGATGAATATCGGGGGACGCCTGCATAAACAAGGTCATCCGATCAAAGTGATGCATATCGCGGAAGTGTTGAACGAAGGGGTGAAACAAGCATGAGCATGGGGATTCGGTTAGATGAGAAGTTTCAAGATCGACGCAAAGACGGGATTGATAATCCATTCATGCGCCAAGCCGTAAGTTCGGCCCAGAACCGATTACGTGACGGAAGGCTGAACGCGGCAGGTGAGCTTGGGGATTGGGAAGCGTTTCGGGACCATTCGGAAGAGATTCGCCAACATGTGCTCGAACATCTTGACTATTACTTGTATCAATTGAGCGAGAATATCTCCAAACGGGGCGGCAACGTCTTTTTCGCCGAGACGCCGGAAGAAGCGAACCGTTACATCCGGGAAGTCGTTCGCGCCAAGAATGCCAAGCACATCGTCAAATCGAAATCGATGGTGACAGAAGAAATCGGGTTGAATGAGGCGCTCCATGAGGAAGGATGCACGGTCGTCGAGTCCGATCTCGGGGAATGGATTCTGCAGCTCGACAACGATCCACCGTCGCACATCGTCGCCCCGGCCTTGCACAAAGACCGAAACGCCGTCCACGAGACGTTCACGGCCCACGGCTATGAAGGATCGAACGACCCGACCGAGCTCGGGCGTTATGCTCGCCGTGAGTTGCGGAAAGACTTTTTGAAAGCAGAAGTCGGCATCACGGGCTGTAACTTCGCCATCGCCGAGAGCGGTGCCGTCGGGCTCGTGACGAACGAAGGGAACGGTCGCATGGTGACGTCGCTTCCGGACACGGTCATCTCGGTCATGGGCATGGAACGGATCGTGCCATCATATGAAGAGTTCGAGGTGCTCGTCAATATGCTATGTCGGAGCGCCGTCGGTCAACGACTCACCTCGTACATCACGACGTTCGCTGGCACGCGCGGTCACGGCGAAGTCGATGGACCAGAGGAGTTCCATCTCGTCATCGTCGACAACAAACGCTCTGGTATCCTCGGCACACAGTTCCAGTCTGTGCTCCAATGCATCCGCTGTGCGGCCTGTATCAATGTATGCCCAGTCTACCGCCATATCGGTGGTCACGCCTACGGCTCGATTTATCCGGGCCCGATCGGTGCCGTGCTCGCCCCGCTCCTCGATGGATACGAGAATTATAAAGAATTGCCATACGCCTCGAGCCTATGCGGTGCCTGTACGGAAGCCTGTCCGGTCAAAATCCCGCTTCACGAGCTGTTGATTGAGCATCGCCGGGTCATCGTCGAAGAGAAGAAACAATCACCGTTCGTCGAGCGCATCGCCATGAAAGGCTTCGCCGTCACGTCCTCAAGTCCGTTCTTATTTGAAGCGGCCGAACACATCGCCCCTTATGCGTCGTCGCCGTTCACGAAAGCGGGACAAATCGATAAAGGGTTACCGGCATGGACGGATTCGAAAGACTTACCGCAACCGGCTAAACAGACGGTGCGGGATTGGTTCAAGAAACGGGGGAATGCAGAATGAATCCAGGCACAATCACCAATCGCGAGGATTTTCTAAAACGGATCGCGGGGCAACTCGGACGTGACGTCGACTTGACGCCGCCGAAACGAGTATACAAGTACCGGCCGCAAGACGAGGTGTTGAAAGACGCGTCAGACGAGGAACTGCTCGAGACGTTCCGTATGGTCGCGACGCGCATCCACACCGACGTCGTTGAATGCGAGTCGGCCAACCTCGATGATACGCTCCGTCTGTTAATTGATCGGTATGAAGGGAAAGCCATCATCGCTGAACATGACGACCGGATTCAGGCGTGGGCCCCAAACACGAGCGAATCGTTTGACTGGTGGGATGTGGAGCGACCGGAAGACAGCCGTTCCCTCGCCATAAAAGCCGATATCGGCATCACGATTGCCGACCAGGCCCTCGCCGAGAGTGCAACCATCGTTCAATACGCAGCACCCGGCAAGTCACGTACAATCAGCCTATTGCCGCGCGACCATATCGCCATCATCCCGAAATCGGTGCTCGTCCCGCGGATGACGCAGGCGGCCAAACAACTAGCCGACCTCGACCGCTCCGGTGAGCTCAACTCGCCGAACGGGGTCAACTTCATCTCAGGTCCATCGAACTCGGCCGATATCGAGATGAATTTGGTTGTTGGGGTGCACGGACCGGTCCGTGTCGCCTACTTGCTTGTCCACGATCTGTAAACAAAAAGACTCGCGCGTGAATAGCTCACGCGCGAGTCTTTTTCATGCTTATTCGACGGTGATGCTCCCGTTCGAGCTCGTCAGTTTGAGTTCGACCGTCCCGTCCCCGAACGTCCGCTCGTTCGCCCGGTCGCCGAACAGTTCGACTTTGCCGTTTCTCGTCTTGGCCCGGATGACGGCGTCACGCGGATCTCGCTTCAGACGCACATCGATGCGTCCGTTGTTCGTTTTCAGACGGACCGGATGCTCGAGCACATCTATGACACAGTCGATGCGTCCGTTCGATGTCTTCGCCTCGACTGCCCCTGTCACGTCATGGATATCGAGACGGCCGTTCGACGACTGAACCTCGAGACGATCCACAGTCGAGCCAAGCACTTCCACGCGTCCGTTCGACGATTGCGCGTCAAGGTCCTGCCCTGTCATCGACGTGAGACTGACTTTCCCGTTCGAAGAGCGGAACGAGCCTCGCTTGGCGCTAACAGTATGGCCCGTGATGCTCCCGTTCTCACTCTCAACTTCGACCGATGCGGCCTCGAGATTGCGCACGTCACAGGAGCCGAGACGATTTTTCAAGACGACTTGCTCATACGCATGGCGTGGTAGCTCGACGTGTAACACCGGTGCCTTTGTCACTGCCCAGGCGAACAAGTTCGACAGACCGAACCGGCGCTCTGATTCGATTCGAATCTCCAGGGTGTCCCCAACGATCTCCATCGTCACCCCGTGGTCCCGTTCCGTCTCGAGCGTGGCGTAGGCAAAGCCGTCATGAGACGGCACGACTTGGACGTGTGCTTGCAGGACGTTAATCGAGACGTTGCGAAACGCCACGTTCTGGCTTTTGACAACGGCCGGTTCTTTTCGTACGTCAGGCGATGGGTCGACCGAACCAAGCAACTCGCTCGCGAGCGCGCTTGGCGCCCCGAGTTCCTCAATCATCGCCGCATCTGTCTTCCCGTCGATTCGTCCACTCGCAAAGTATTCCGACACATCCCGTAAAATGTCGACCCGCTCGATGACGCTCATTCCCATCAGTAACCGTTCGAGTTCCAATAAATATTGTTCTTCTGTCATTTGTCCGTTCCCCCTTCAATCAATTCGTTGACACCGGTCGTGAACGCTTCCCATTCCGCACGTAGTTCTGCCAAATGAGCTTTCCCCTGCTCTGTGATCGTGTAATACTTTCGCGGTGGTCCTTCTGCCGACTCCTTTAAGTACGTTGTGAAGTACCCGTCCGAGGTGAGTCGCCGCAGGAGCGGATAGACGGCCCCTTCCGAGATGGCGACTTTTGCCGAGATGGCTTGCACGAGCTCATACCCGTAGCGGTCATGCGTCTCGACGAGCGCGAGCACACATAAATTGAGTACGCCTTTCTTGAACTGAGGGTTCATTTCTTCGCCTCCTCTACTATATATTAAACAATAGCTTATCATTCACTATTATTCAATAGATAATAGTTAAATTTCCGCTTATTTCTTGATTGGTGGAAACAACTGGTTCAAATCTGTACAATGAAGGAACGACACTCGCAGGATATTTGTCACAGTAGGAACGTACGCAGTTCCAGGAAGGAACGGTCTTTATGAAAGCATGGATTGACCAGCGGATCGGAAGACAGTTTTTATTCGTCTTCTATTTATTCATCGGACTGATCCTCCTTACCTCACTCGCCGTGTACATGTATACGGAAAACCGAATCGAACAAACGACGTCATCGCTCGAGAACATTAGTGAACGTCGCACGAACGCGACTGAACTATTCGAGACGTGGCAGTCGATGCAATATGAAATGCGCGGGTATGTCATCCTCGGCGACGATGCGATGCTCGCCCGCGTGAAAGAAAAACAAGACTTAATTGAGATTCAGACCGCATGGTTCGAGACGAACGCGGTCACTGAAAAAGAGAAGACGTATGCAAGCGACGCACGGACGCTATTCTCGGCCTATCAACAACGCGTCATGCCGAGTCTAGAGCGATATGTCATCGCCAAACGCGAAGGGACGGTCACAGAACCGTTTTTGAAAATGCCGACGCTCGGTAAAGTGACACCGCAAGCGGAACCGCCTGCCGACCGCAAATTTAAAATCAACTCAAAAAGTGCAGCTGACATGAGTGCGAGCATCGTCGATATGGAGACGGTGTTCACCGAATACCGCAACTCGTTGAATGAAGAAGAGAATCAGTTGCGAGAACAACTCGCCACTCATACAAAGTGGGCGCAAGTGCTCTGGCTCCTCTCCCTCCTCGCCGTGTTGCTCGTCCTCTTTATCGTTGCTCGTCCTTACGTGAAACGATTAACCGGTCAACTTCAAGAGTTGATCGTCAACAGTGAACGATTGGCGGATGAACGCATCATTCCGATTCCAGCGGCCGTATCTTCACGAAACGAGGTCGGACAATTGACGAACTCATTCCGTCAAATGGCCTCTTCGCTCGCGACACAACGCAACCAAGTCGAGGAAGAACGCGAGAAGACGGCGCGCCTCCTGCACTCGATTCGTGATGCGGTCATTTATGTCGAGCATACGACACATGAGAAGTTCGCCAACCAGGCCCTCTTCATCATGTTCAATCAAGCCGCCACGAAACGGAACGAGATGGACTTGTATCGTTTGGATGCCGATTTAGAAGAACTTGGTTTCCAAGTCGATCAGAAAGACTCGTTCTTCTCATTCATGCGCCGCGCGTTTGATGGCGAGAGCATGGAAGAAAGTGTGACGTTCTCGATGAATCAAGAAGAACGCTTCATTCAGATGTATGCGGAGAAAATCCACTTGCGCGGCACCCGTCACGGCACGATGCTCGTCTTCCGGGACGTGACACAAGAGACCGAGGTCGACCGTTTGAAAACGGAACTCGTGTCGACCGTGTCGCACGAACTGCGCACACCGCTCACGAGCATCATCGGTTTCACCGAGCTGCTTCGCTATCGGACGATGCCCGCGGAGCGCATCGATCAATATTTAGGGATGATTCACCAAGAGACGCTCCGTCTCGAAGACTTGATTTCCAACCTGCTCGATGTGCAACGGATGGAGTCCGGAAAACAGACGTACCATAGCCGACCCGAGAGCTTGCATACGATTTTAAAAGAAACGATCGCCATCCATCAAGGTGCGAGTGAACATCATCAGCTCGACCTCGAATGTGATACGAATCTATATGTATACGGTGATCGAGATCGCTTGAGTCAACTGTTCACGAACTTGCTCCACAACGCGATCAAATATTCACCAGAAGGTGGAAAAGTCGCCGTCTGTGTCACGAATGACAAGTCCGATGTCATCGAGATTTCGATTCAGGACACCGGCATCGGCATTCCGACGTCGGCGCTACCGAAACTGTTCGACAAGTTTTATCGCGTCGACAACTCGGCCAGTCGTAAAATCGGTGGCACGGGCCTTGGCCTCGCCATCTGTAAAGAAATTGCCGAAGGACACGGCGGAACGATTCGCGTCGATTCGAGCGTCGGCCACGGCTCGACATTCACCATCATCTTGCCGAAATACGCGGCGGAAGATCAACTAAGCAGTTAATAGACAAAGGGAGACGCCGCTTGACGCGGAGCCTCCCTTTTATCATTGCACTTTATTTTCAGGACCGAATGATGGATAGAGCGACAAGCCTCCGTCCGCGAAAATCGTCGCGCCGGTGACGTATGATGACTCGTCTGAAGCAAGCCATGCCGCAACGGCCGCAATCTGTTCCGGACGACCAATCTCATGAGTCGGGATGAGTGCCTCGAGCCCTTTCTTCTCTTCAGGGTCTTGCATCGTCTCTTCATTGATTGGTGTGTCGATGGCGCCTGGTGCGATGCCATTGACACGAATTTTGTTCGGTGCGTACTCGAGGGCGACCGATTTCGTGAACATCTTCACGCCACCTTTACTCGCCGCATAATGCGTATAGCCTGGACGTGGAATCACTTCGTGCACCGATGACATATTGATGATGTTTCCTTGAATCTCATGGTCGACGAAGTATTTGAGGGCGGCACGTACACCGAGGAACGTTCCCGTCAAATTCGTGTCGATGATTTTCTTCCAGTTATCGAGCTCCATCTCGTGCGTCTTCGCCTCGACCTGTACGCCGGCATTGTTGACGAAAATGTCCATCTTCCCGAACTCCGATACGGCCGTTTCAATCATCTTCTCGGCGAGACCCTCTTCGGCGACGTCCCCTTTGACTGCGACCGCTTTCCCGCCAGCAGCCTCGATGCCTTCAATGACTTTGTTCATCTCGTCCTCGCTGCTACGATAATTCAAGACGACATGAACCCCTTCCTTCGCATATCGTTCCGCGATGGCGCGCCCGAGTCCTTTCGAACTCCCGGTGATGACTGCGACTTTTCCCTTTAGTTCTGGATAGTTAGCCATATCAATTCCTCCTTCATCTCTTCTCGATTTGTAGTTCCCTCATTCCCCTCTTGTCGAAACCTTTCCGCCTGTTTTTTGAATATTTTTGGTAAATCTACTATACTGAAACAAACTATTCGTTTTCAGGGATTCTCCTGAACGACATACGACTTAACGTTAATGGAGGTGACTCCCCGATTTTTGGGGGAATTTTTGGACAGTCCCATGTTACTCAGCTTATTGATCGTCGCCTTGCTCATTTTTATGACCGCCTTTTTCGTGGCGGCCGAATTCTCCATCGTCAAAGTGCGTGGGGCCCGACTCGACCAACTCGTGCTCGAAGGAAACCGACGGGCCGCTGTCGCCAAGAAAGTGATTGAGAATCTCGATGACTCGCTATCGGCCTCACAGTTCGGCATCACACTCGCTGCCCTCGGGCTAGGCTGGATTGGCGCGGACCAAATCGAAGGGATGATTCAACCGCTCGTCGACCGCTTGAACGTCTCATCGTCGCTCGCGACCATCCTATCTTTCTTGATTGCCTTCTTGCTGATTGCCTTCTTACACGTCGTCATCGGGGAACTCGTCCCGAAAACGCTTGCTGTGCATGAAGCCGAACGCTTGACGTTACTCGTCGCCCGACCGCTCTATTTCTTCACGAAATTACTGTATCCGTTTATCCATGTGTTGAACGGGACGGCCCGGTTGACGTTGCGCTTGTTCGGCGTGCAGACGACCGCACAAGAGACGGCGCACTCGGAAGAAGAACTTAAGATCATCATGACCGAGAGCTTCCGCAGCGGAGAAATCAACGAGAATGAGCTCGCCTACGTTCAAAACATCTTCTCCTTCGACGAACGGATCGCCAAGGACGCGATGGTCCCACGAATGAACATGGTGACCATCGACGAAGAAGACTCGATTGAGACGATTATCGCTACCGTCCAAGAACATCAATACACCCGTTATCCGGTCACGCGTGATGGCGACCGCGATGACGTGCTTGGCTTCATCAACGCCAAACAATTATTCACCGCTCAACTCGTCAAAAGCGATGCCCCGTTCGAGACGTTCATTCATCAGCTTCCGCTCGTGACGGAATTCACACCGCTCCAAGAAGCGATGGTGAAAATGCAGAACGCGCGGACGATGATGTGTCTCGTCATCGATGAGTACGGCGGTACGGCCGGTCTTCTCACGATCGAGGACATCCTCGAGGAAATCGTCGGAGAGATTCGTGACGAGTTCGACCGTGACGAACAGGCTGAAATCACCGAAGTCACACCCGGTCATTACCGCTTGTCCGGTCTCGTCTTGACGCAAGAGATTGAAGAACGGTTCGGCATCGAAATCGAGGATGACGTCGATACAATCGGCGGATTCGTCTTATCGCAAAAAGCGAATGCCCGCACCGGTGAACGGTTCGTCTTACCGGGCGAACATGAACTGATCGTCCGTGAAATCGACAATCACCGCGTCGTTTTCGTCGATTTGATTTTAGCCCATAAAGACGAGATTCAACCTGAACTCGACTGACTCAATGGACCGCCCTCCCCGATTTTTCGGGGAGGGCTTTTCGTGGAGCGGTCGAACTGTCGCTATATTTTCATGTCTTGTCGTGATATACTGCACATATGTTGCTAATTTGAGTGCGTGTCACTCATTGACACAACATCACCGAACAGTTCATCAATGTTCGGTCCAACAACTACAGAAAGAAGGTTACGCATGGAACGTAAACTATTTTTAATTGACGGAAACTCCATGCTGGCCAGTGCCTACTATGGTGCCGCCGCGAGCCGAACGAAAAAAGGACGCGAGGTATCTAAAAACGATCGGAGTGCCGTCATCGGTATGACCGGCCTCATCCGGACGATTCTACGCAGACATCGTCCGACTCATTTCGTCGTCGTGTGGGACGTCTCACGTGAAACATTATGGCGCCGCGAGCTCTATCCAGGCTATAAACGCCGTCGCCGCCAGACACCACCCGAGTTGAAAGCACAAATGGAACTCATGCGCCAATTGCTTGAAGAGAGCGGCATTCCGCAATATCAAGTCGAAGGCTATGAAGGTGAAGATTTGATTGCTCATATCGCTCGGAAGTTTAGCTGTAGCGCCCCTGTCGTCATTATGACGAAAGACAAGGACTTGCTTCAGCTCGTGAGCCCACGCATCACCGTCTGGCTTCAAACGCAAGAGCTGCAACAAATGCAGGCTCGTTGCGACATCAAAGACAATCGCCCGCTCCCGCTCAAGCGACATCTCGAGATTCGCCCTGAGGAGATTGCGGCATTGTACGAGGGATTGAAGCCAAAACAGCTCTCAGCAGTCAAAGCATTGACAGGAGACCGTTCAGACGGGATTCCACCTGTGGCCGGATTAGATGAAAGTCAATCGGTCCAGTTAATCAAACGCTTCGGTTCGCTCGATAAGCTCTATACGGCGCTCAGCGTCAAAGGCGACAAACGACAATTGATCAATGAAACGATCGCGGCACTGACGTCAGAAGAAGTGCCCCGTAACTTGAGACGCACACGTAAAAAGGCCGAGCGCAACATGGAGCTCGTCCGTCTCGATGTCACGGTGCCAGAACTTGAACACTTGAAACTCGCTCATCTTGAGCTCAGTATCAATTCAAAACGTGTCGAACAAGCGTATCAAAAGCGCGGCATTCGCCTCTCGTTTGATTCAAGTCAAAAGAAAATTTCAGCACGCTAAAAAAGCGCGGACATTAGTCCACGCTTTTTATATTGACCGTGATGCCGTCGTCATCGGTGAGCGACCATTCCGATGTCGTCCCGCCGAGTTCGCGATTCGTGGCCGTATCGACCAAGAGCGTCCACGCCTCCAGACCGGCCTCTTGTCCCATCGGCTGGCTTGGTCGGGCCCAGACGTTCGCGCCAATGTGGTGATGATACCCGTCGGCCGCTAAAAATAAGGCGCCCGGATACGAATCGGTCGTCACCTTGAAACCGAGACGATTTTGATAGAATGATTTTGCCGCTTCTAGGGAACGTACTTTGAAGTGGACATGCCCCATCGTCGTCCCGTTCGGAAGACCCGTGAACGGACGGTCGGCCGCCGCCTCAAGCATCGATTCATATTCAACCGGGTCCGTCGACATCTTCACATGACCGTTCGCTTCATATTCCCACTGCTCGCGGGGACGATCGGCGTAGAGCTCGATGCCGTTACCTTCCGGGTCGCTCAAATAGAACGCCTCACTGACCAAATGATCTCCTTGTCCGACTTCAATCCGTTGTTCAATCAAATGACGAAGGATCCGTCCGAGTTCGACGCGGTTTGGCAATAGGATCGCCATATGGAACAAGCCAGCTGTTCGTGGATTTGGACGCACGCCGCTCACCTCATGTAAGACGACGAGCGCCATTTCGTTCGTTCCGAGTGTGACGCGATGTTCTGACGTCTCGAGTACATCCATTCCGATGACGCGCTCATAATATGTTTTCATCATTTCTAAATCGTTGACGCGCAATGTGACGGCGCCGAGTTTAATGTTTGTTAAGTTCATCCTTGATCACCTCTTTCTCAGTATACCCGCTAAGTAGCATCGACAGAAGACGGCACAAAAAGGTGGTATAGTTACCTCAAGGATACTGTAGAGAGGAGTGAGACTGATGCCACTGATTTCAAGTTGTGAGGTCGATACCGCGCTCGAGTTGATCACGGGGAAATGGAAACCGTCGATTTTACTCGCGCTCATTAATGGAGACACGTTGCGGTTCAGCGAATTGAAACGCTCGCTCCCAAATATCAGTCAAAAGATTTTGACGGCACAGCTTCGCGATTTAGAAGAGCAAGACATCATCATCCGCACCGTCTATCCGGAAGTCCCGCCTCGTGTCGACTATCGCTTGAGCGAATATGGGAAGACGTTGATTCCCGTTCTTGAGACGATGAACGCTTGGGGCATCCAACACGCAGAACGTATGCGCAATAAATAATTGTCCACATGTGGATAACCTATTCCCGCAACACCAACCATCACTTATCCACAGGAGGCTCACATGATTCGTTATCCACAATTGACCGGACATCACTTCGGTGTGACGGCCCCTTCGTCTGGCGTTCCCGCTGAATTACATGGACTGCTCCATGAAGCCGAGGCGACATTCAGCCGCCACGGGTTCACGCTCCAATTCGAGCCATCGGTCTGTACGCAAGACAAAGCAAAATCGGCACCGGCAAAAGTCCGGGCCGATGAATTGACGCGTTTGTTCCACGATGACGCCATCGATTTAATTATCCCGCCATGGGGCGGCGTCCTTTTGATTGAGTTGCTAGACGCGATTGACTGGGACGCGCTCCCGCCGAAATGGATGCTCGGCTATTCGGACGTCAGCTTATTCCTATTCGTGTATACGCTCAAGACCGGCATCGCCTCTGCTCACGGGACGAACCTCGTCGACCTGCGCGGCGAAGAATGGGATGCGACGAGCTCACGTTGGCTCGACGTCGTTTCAGCGAAAGAAGGCGAGACGGTCATCCAGCTCGCCTCGGAACAGTTCCAAAAAGAGTGGCAACATGAGAACCCGAGCCCGCACGTCTATCATTTGACCGAACCGACGGAGTGGAAATCACTCGGCGGGACAGAAGCGACCGGACGACTGCTCGGCGGCTGTATCGATGTCCTGATGCATACGATTGGTACACCGTACGGCGACGTCGCCACGTTCCAACAGACCCATTTGAACGGGGAGCCGATCCTTTGGTATTTCGAAAACGCCGAGCTCGATGTCCCGGCACTCAAACAGACCCTGCTTCAAATGAAGTGGGCCGGTTGGTTCAATCATACGTCTGGCATTCTGTTCGGGCGTAGCGCGGCCCAACAGCCCGTCCAAGGCTACACGGCAGAAGACGTGTATGCGGAACTGCAGTACTTGCTCGACGTCCCTGTCATTTACGATATCGACTGCGGGCACGTCCCGCCGCAAATGACACTCATCAACGGTGCCCACGCCTCGATTCAAGTCGAGGACGGCAAAGGTACACTCATTCAAACGTTCAAGGGCTGACGCGTCAGCCCTTGATTTTTTTGATGAGCGACATCAGATGGCTGCGGAAACGACCTTCCGGGAACAGACCCACTTCTCGTTCGATCAACGGGACCCATTCATCCCCACACCCGTGACTCGTTCCAATTAATAACCCTTCGAAATAAATCGCTTGATCGACAAATCCATGCTTCGACCATTGATCATGATGCTCCAACAGTTTCAAAAACGATTTCCGGGCTGCCTCTATCTCACCAGTCAACGCGAAATAGACGCCTTTACTCATCTCGAACGCTGCGATGAATTCTGTATTTCCTTCTAGCAACTGATTCATGACAGCAATCTGTTGCTGTAGAAGATCCGTCTTCCGATATTCAATCGCATAGAGCGCTTCTGTCATCGCCAGGCGTATTTTCATCGTCACGTCGTCCGTGAAGCTCGTGTATTGTTTCGCTTTTTGTAGCGCATCGACAATCGTTGCTTCATCTTTTAAATAAAGGGCACAAATGGCAATCGTTCGATATACATCGTCGACCCGATAGTACATTTTCGTTCGTTTCATGTAATCAAGCGTATCTTCGAGACGACGAATCGCGCCTGGTAAATCATCGTCATACAACATATTTCGAAACACCATCAACATGCTGAATTCGACGCGGGTCTTCGTCTTCATGCTTCTCGAATCAATCAATTCAATCGTATCGATCCGTTCAATTGCCTCATCAAACCGATTCCACATAAGCAGATAAAACGCTTGGCTGATGCGGGCCATAATCAATTCTTCTTTCTCCTCGAGCCGCTCAAACACCGCGATTGCCCGATCATACCACTCCAACAGTTGTTGTTGATTCCCACTATAAAATACACTGTCCGCGAGTAACGTGTACGCCTTCCCTTGCCATACCGAGTTCATCTCAACGTCCACGTAAGGGAGGAGCGCCTTCTGAACGGCCTCGTCTTCCCATGAGTGGAGACCTCCTTGCGTATATTCAATCTCCTCGACGATTTTCTGTAAGTCCTCCTCGCGAGGATCGACGAGCAATGACTGTACCGACACGTCGAGTCGTTTCGCGATTTCACGAAGGCTGCGCATCGACGTCTCTGCTTTGCCGTTCTCAATCATACTGAGCATCGATTTCGTGATGATGCCTTCAGCGAGCTGGCTTTGCGTCAGTTTTTTTTCTTTGCGTAACGCTTTAATCCGTTGTCCAATCATAGAGCACCTCTTAAAAGTTAAATTTAATTGAACTTATTGTATACAAATCGAGTGTCATCGTTTACTATAAAGTTAAATCAGATTGAACTTAACTGTAAAGGAGAATCGATATGACGACCACTTCATCAAACTTGTATGTATTATTGCTCGGAAAATTCATGTCGTTGTTTGCATCCAGTCTCTTCACGTTCGTCGCGGGACTGACGGTTCTGACGACGTCCGGTTCGGGACTACAGTTCGCACTCGTCTTGCTTGCCGGCACAGTGCCACGTGTCTTATTATCTCCGTTTGCTGGGGCGTTTGCCGACAAACTGGATCGCAAGCGCGTGATCATTACGATGGAGTCCGTGAACGCCTTATTATTTTTAGCTGCCGGCATCGCGAGTCTCGTCTGGACGTTCGGCGTTCCTGCTTTCTTGATTATCACATGTCTGCTCTCTGTCGTCTCGACTTTCTTATCCGTCACATTATCGAGTTCGATTCCATTCTTGTTCGACGAAGACGGACTCCAACGCGCCAATTCCCTCATTCAAAGTACCATCTCCATCTCAAGCATCGGCACGCCGCTGCTCGCCGGGGCACTGTTCACGTTACTTCCGGTATCAGCGTTTCTCTTCAGCTCGTCTCTCTTATTTATGATCGCCGCTCTTGTCGCCTCTCGTCTCCACTTTAAAGCGTACGACCATGTCCCCAGCGAGCAATCGACTTGGTCCGAGGTCCGGTCTGGCTTCCGCTACTTGAAACGCCAGCGCGTACTTTGGACGTTGACCCTCTTGGCCGCCTTGCTCAATTTCTTTTTTGTTGCCACCGAAGTGCTGTTCCCGATTGCCGCCCTACAAGAAATCGGCGTCAGCCCGCTTCAATTCGGATTTTTAGAAAGCATGTTCGCCGTCGGATTTTTAGTCGCCTCGCTCGCCCATGCATTGCCGGTCTTTCAAATCAAACATCGGCTAGCCACGACCCGAACCGCGCTGATCATTATGAGTTGCCTCTTTATCGGACCGGCCGTCCCGCTCTATTTCGACTTCTCAGTCACACCAGCTATCGTCTTCTTCGCTGGTTTCGCCTTATTAAGCGGGTTCTTCATCATCCGTGTCAATATCCCCATCCAGCTCTATTTACAGACGAACACGGAACCGAGTTATCTCGGTCGCGTGATTGGTGTCCTCGAATCCCTCGCGATGGGCATCACACCGTTCGGCTTCATCGTGTTTGGCCTATTAAGCGAATGGATGCCGGTCGCTTCACTCTATACGATTTGCATGCTCTGCCTGCTCACCATCACGTTGTTCGCGATGTATCGGATCCGTCACGACATCACTGCCGAAAAAGCCGCTGTGTCAGCGCAAGCAGAAAGTGCATGAACGCAAAAAAGACATCGAACCTCAATTCGATGTCTTTTCTGTAGATGGTAGGACTCGTTTCTCTAACAAGAACGGTCCGAACGGGATAACGGATGCCATAACCGCGAGGACCAACACTTTGAAGCCCCAGTTGAAACGCCATGCCATATAGACGGCTGCCGCCACATAAGCGACGAACAAGAAACCGTGGGCCGCGCCGACGATGCTGACGGCAAGCGGCATGCCCGCCAAGTACTTGAGCGGCATCGCGAAGAGCAACAAGAGTAAGAAAGACATCCCCTCTGTGTATCCAAGCCATTTAAAACGTGTCGCGTTCATATTCGTTCTCCTTTTCAATCGATGCTACGTCCATCGTAGCCGAAAGAGGTGATGTTTGTCACAGGAGAACGTCATAAAGTCGTTACGCTATTTGACGATTTGGTGAACGATGCATGACTTTTGTTTCCACGAATTTGCGTAGGAACAATCCATCGACACCAAGTTTCCCAGCATTATAGCCTGCGACAAGAATGAGGACTGAGACAATCAACATCGTTGGATTCGTGCTGACCGTACCTGAGAGCAAGAACGCCATGTTCATCACGAGACCGAAGAAGGCTGCGCTACGTGTGAGGGCACCAACCAAGAGCCCAAGACCCACTAGGAATTCACCGTATGGAATCAACACATCGAACAAGGCAGCGTTCGGGATGGCGAAGTTTTCAAGGAATGCTGCCCACCAACCGGCTACAGCTGGGTGATCGCCTGTTGCGAGGGTCAGTGCGTTATTGAGGAAACCTTCTGAACCGAATCCGCCTGTGATCTTGCCCCAACCTGCTGTGAGCCAGTGATAGCCGAGCCAGACACGAAGGACTGTCAAAATACCGGTGGCGACGTTGTGGTTCTGCCAAAATTTTGTGAACATGATAATTCCTCCTTAGAATGAGTGAATGATGTCTTATATGTGATTACATTCACAATATAACATCCATGTTCATCTTTTCACATAGGTTAGGATAACAGTTCACGTTTCGTTCATATGTGTGTCACAGGTCAGTCACTTTTTGGAAATTGGTCAATTACAAAAGACGCCCACTCGGGACGTCTTTGTTTGAATTACAGATTTACTTCTTGGGGCGGCTGCCCTTTTTTATTCATCACACGCATCGATTGCGGCGAGATTTTTAAGATGACGAGTTTCGGATCATCCGGACCGTCGAACCAGCCTTCGAGTTTCTCGTTCCATACTTTTTCTTTCATTGATTCGTCATCGGATACCGTCGTCTCCCCCAAAATCTCAAGATACGTATCCCCGACGCCATCGCCGTCATAGCCAATCAGAATATGCGTATACGGATTGTTCTTCAGTTCATCGACTTTATCCGTGTCTTTCGATGTTGCCGTGTAGAGTGTCAGCTCATCATGAAAAAAAGTCATATAACGGCTGTGCGGCTTTCCTTTATAGACCGTCGCCATCGTGCCCACGTTACTATGATCTAAAATCTGTCTTGCCGTTTGCATTGCATCCATTCTGAAAAACCTCCTTGTGGTAGTCACTCGTATATTCATTCCCCTGGGACAAGTGATTAAACACGCGGACAACAAAAAACCTGCTCGCCGAAGCGAGCAGGTTATAAAATTCCTTAGGAAGGAAGATTAGATTTTTTCAACGTTAGAAGCTTGTGGTCCACGAGCTCCGTCAGTGATTTCGAAAGTTACTGCTTGGCCTTCTTCAAGTGTCTTGAAGCCGTCGCCTTGGATTGCTGAGAAGTGTACGAATACGTCGTCTCCGCCTTCCATTTCGATGAAGCCGTAACCTTTTTCTGAGTTAAACCATTTTACTTTACCTGTGTTCATAATGAACCCTCCTGAAATAAACGCTGTGCGTTCTAGTAGTGCCTTACTAGAAAAAACTGACCAATAAAAAATCACAAACCTCTAGGATTATCTTAAACGAAAAATAATCCAAAGCGTTTTGTGAATTATGTTTCCAGCTATTCTTAATTAAGCACATATAGAATATACCACGGATAAATGCTTCTGTCTACTAAATACTTCGGTTTGCTAAAAATACTTTTAAAACGGGTACATTCAATTGTAGTGAACGCTAGGAGGATGAAGCATATGACCGCATACATTGATCGCTCGAATATCGCTGCCACCATCGCCCACCATTCGAACTGGGCGCTCGGTGATCTCTTGAAAGAAACACTTGATTGGCATGAGACGACACGACAGGACCACTATCCCGACCAAGCGAAAACCTATCTCTCTCACCTGCCGATGACCGAACGCATCGTCCCAGTGACAAGTTCCTTACCCCTCGAGACAGTGGACGGAATCGTCCGCCCGGTATGGATGCGTCGGCTCGACGCCGAGCACTTGAACTTGAGACAAGCGACACGCCAACATGTCGACGTCACCGACTACGGGGCCGTCGGGGATGGTTTGACCGATTGCACGCTCGCTTTCCGGCTCGCCCTCCGGTCGAACCGCCACGTCCACGTGCCGGCCGGCGTGTATGTCGTCCGCGGCATCCGCATCCCGTCGAACTGTGTGCTTGAAGGGGCAAGCCAGCAGGAAACGATCATCAAGCTCTCGGACCGAGCTCCGAAACATCGACGGTTGCTTCGAAATGCAACCCCGTTCGCCGGAAACCACCATATTGAAGTCGCACATTTGACGCTCGACTGGAACGTGGAGCGCCTCGGTGACGTCGACCGGACCTCGAGTGGCGATACCGCTTCGAGCGCATTGACGTTCGCGCACGTCAAATTCGGTTGGATTCACCATGTCACGGCGAAAAACGCTGGACTCCATGCCTTCGATATCACGTCTCCTCATTATCATTACTTAGGGGACGGGCTTCGCGCCAAAAAAGGGAGCCGGTACGTGTGGCTCGACCATTGCGAAGCGACGAATTACGGGGACGACGGCATTACGACCCATCATAGCGACGCCCTCTATATCACGAACTGTTACTGCCATCATCCACACGGACGCACCCACGCCCATGGCTTCTCGAACTCGAACGGGATCGAGATTGATGACGGGTCACGCCACGTCACGCTCGTCAATAATATGAGCGAAGGTTGTTTCGGGGGCGTCGAAGTGAAAGCGCACGGGACGTCGTCGGCCGCTCACGATGTCCACATATTCGGACACTTCTCGTATCACGACAATCGGTCGTTCAATTTCCGTCACATCAGCCATCACTTGGCCGATGACCCACAGTCGAAGACGGCACGCTTCCTTTCAGGGACGAATCTCGTCTCGATGGAACCGGTCCGCTCGAAGCTGTATACGAAATCTTCGGCACGCAGCCTCGTCGTGTCGGCGTATCAGGACGTTTTGATTCATGGATTTACGGCCATCGGCAATCCGGATTACGATTATCGCGCCAATCCAGCCCTCGCCGTCCAATATAAATCTCGCAACGTACGTTTGAAACGGATTGCGACGAGCGGATTTGCATCGGGTCGGGCCGACATTGAACTGTTCGGCGGCGATAACCGGACCGACCACGTCACGATCGAGGACGTTATCTGTCGCAACTCGGCCCCGGTCGCATTGAAAATTGGTGGCCAGTTGACGAATATTACGCTCCAGCGAATCGAAGGCGAACAAAAAAGTGGAGATGTGCTCATCTCCACGAGTAGTCCAATCGAGGCTCACGACTTGTTTGCTTACGGGTTCTCAGACCGTGTACGCAACGATGTTTGAGCCGCCTCGACGAGTTCATCGAGCATCGTCTCGTCTAAATTGAGCGAACTCACCGTCTGTTTTGCCATCATGCGGACGATGGCTTTGTCGAGAAAGCCCATCCGCTCGAAATCATAGCCGTTGCCGACGACCTCGACAAAATAAGCGTGTGCACGCAACACTTCTCGATACGCGTCCTCGAGCTCCCGTTGCCGTTCGGCTGGGGTCGGCGTACCGGCACATAAATAGAGGCCGAGCGGTCGTTTGAGCAATTGAGCTTCGTTGATGTGCAGCCAAGCCGTCATCTCGTCTTGAATTTTGCCCATCCGGATTGAGCTGCCGACAATCACATGGTCGACCGTCCCCCACTCGACGTCCGGTGCTTCGACCACGTTTTGAATGTGGACGTCTCCCGGAAGCCGCTCCGCCAACAGATGGGCGACTTTCTCACTCGTCCCGTAGCGGGTCGAATAAGCAATTAACGTATTCATCGTGTTTCCCCCTTTCGGTCAGACTCTACTATCCTTATTCCCGAAACGGGTCATCTTTACTAACGACACAACAAAAACTCGCCAAGGAGGCGAGTTTTTTTCGTCACACTTTATACACTTGCGCTTCGTACGGACGAAGCGTGAACGGCTCGATTGGTTCCATGTTGCCGATGACGCGTTCTGTCACGTCATACGGCAGCTCCCGCGTCACCGTCTCAGCTGAGAAGTTGCAGAGCACGAGCCACGTCTCGCCTTCGAACGTACGTGTGAAGGCGTATACCGCTTCATCGTCCGGCAGCAACAACTCATACTTCCCGTAGACGACAATCGGATGTTGTTTACGGAGCTGAATCAATTGGCGATAGTAATGGAAGAGCGAGTCCGGATCGCGTCGTGCCGCTTCCGCGTTCACGGTCACATAGTTCGGGTTGACCCCGATCCAAGGCGTGCCGGACGTGAATCCGCCTTGCGCCTCGGCCGACCACTGGACCGGCGTCCGTGAGTTGTCGCGCCCACGTGCGTGAATGCCGCGGAAAATCTCATCATGCGTCAACAGTCCGTTCGTCGTGTAATCCCGATACGCGTTGAGCGTCTCGATATCGCGGTACTCATCGATCGAGTCGAACGCCACGTTCGTCATCCCCAACTCTTCACCTTGATAGATGTAAGGCGTTCCTTTCAACATGTGCAGGAGCGTCGCCAGCATTTTACCGGAGACGACACGGTATTCGTCCGAGTCGTTCCCGAACCGTGAGATGGCTCGCGGTTGATCATGGTTGCTCCAGTAGAGACTGTTCCAGCCATCTTCTTCAAGACCTTCTTGCCAACGCGAGAAGATTGTCTTCAAGTCCGTCAACTTCCAGTCCGTCGGATTCCATTTGCCGAAACTGCCGTTGCCGACGTCGACGTGTTCGAAATGGAACACCATGTTCAACTCGTCACGGTCTGTTCCCGTATAAAGTTTCGCCTCGTCGACGCTGACGCCCGGCATCTCACCGACCGTGATCGTATCGTATTTCGACAAGACCTCACGGTTCATCTCCTGCATGAACTCATGGATGCGCGGCCCGTTGAAGAAGAACGGTGTGCCGTCCCCATAACCCGTCCCACGCGTCTCGCCGTCTGGATAGCTCGGATCTTTCGAGATCATGTTGATGACATCCATTCGGAAACCGTCGACTCCTTTATCGAGCCAGTACGTCATCAAATCGTATACTTCACGGCGCAACGTCTCTGACTCCCAGTTCAAGTCTGGTTGCTTTTTGCTGAACAGATGCAAGTAGTATTCGTCGCTTGCCTCATCGTATTGCCACGCACTCCCTCCGAAGAAAGCGCCCCAGTTCGTTGGCGGCTGACCGTTCTCGCCTTTTTTCCAAATGTAGTAGTCCCGGTACGGGCTGTATTTTGAGGAGCGCGATTCCATGAACCATTGGTGTTCGTCCGACGAATGGTTGACGACGAGGTCCATCATGATTTTGATGCCGTGACGATGCGCTTCTTCGAGCATCGCATCGAAATCGTCCATCGTTCCGAACTCATCCATGATGGCCCGGTAATCGCGGATGTCGTATCCGTTGTCGTCGTTCGGTGAATCGTACACCGGCGATAGCCAGATGACATCGATGCCGAGTTCCGCCAAATACGACATCTTCTCAGTGATTCCAGGGATGTCCCCAATCCCGTCACCGTTCGAGTCATTAAAGCTACGCGGGTAAATTTGATAGACGACCGCTTCTTTCCACCATTGTTTCATGTTTCATCCTCCTCATACGTTCTGTCGATTTCATCGTACCCGCTCGTCGCCTTGATTTCTATCCATGATATGATGAAAATATGCACAATTTTGCTATTAAGAAAGGATGATTCGATGGAAATTGGCTTTTGTGGCTATTCGTATCATACAACGACCTATACTTTTCCTTTTCCCAATCGATTGGAGACGTATTTGATTCGCTTGCAGACAGAAGGCACGGCGCGCATCGTCGTCAATGGGAAGACGTATACGGCACGCCCTGGCGACCTGTTGCTCGTCAAACCTGGTGACGCGTACGAACTGCATGTCGATACCCCGGCAAGCGGGGATTATCATCTTTTCTGTGACGGTCCGACCCTCGATGCATGGTGGATGGCGGTCGATCGTTCCCGCATCACGTCCATCTCGATCGACCCTCGTTTGTTGTCACTCTGGCAGCATATCACCGAAGAGGCGCGACGCCCGACGACTGAACAAAGTCCGGACTTGATTGAAACACTGATTGAAGCCTTGCTCCTCATGCTCGACCGTTCAGTCCAAGAAGTGCAAGCAAACGTGCGACCACCTGTCGTGTCACGCATGATGCGTTATATAGAAGGAAACGTTACAAGCGACTTCAAAGTGGCGGACGTCGCCGACGCGGTCGGGCTCAGTGTATCGCGGACCGTCCACTTATTTAAAGAAGTGACCGGTATGACGATTGTCGCCTATGCTCAATCGATTCGACTCCAGCTCGCCGAAGAACAGATGCAGTATACCCAACACTCTCTCGAACGGATTGCCGAACTGTCCGGATTCCGCTCCTATCCATATTTTCATCGTATCTTTAAACGAAAATATGGCGTCGCACCAGGGGTTTATCGCACACTTCAACAAAAAAACGAAAAAAAATAAAAAAAGAGTGATCCATTTTTTGAACCGCTCCGTTAGATGGGTGTAAACAACGACAACCACTCAAAAAAAGGAGCGATTACCCATGAAGAAGAAAACAATGAACAAGATTGTAGCACCGGCACTCGCACTCGGCTTACTCGTACCATTGAATGCACAGGCAGCGGATCACGCGCCGACAGCAAGCACACCAGCAGGTGACTTACGAGCCACGCTCGACCAATTACTGTCTGAGCATTACGTCTTAGCCGTCACATCGATGATGAAAGCTTACGATGGAGCACCAGACGCTGAAGTCGCGATGAAGGCACTCGATCAAAACGCACTCGACATGACACCGGCCATCGCTTCAATTTATGGAGATGAGGGCGCAGCCCAGTTCGAAGACATCTTCGCTGGTCACAACGACTACTCAGCTGACTTCGTTGAAGCGGCTAAATCAGAAGACAAAGAGCTTCGCGCTGACGCTGAAGCTGAGGTCGACGAATTCGTCGAAGAGTTCTCAACATTCCTTGATGCAGCAACAGAAGGTAACTTACCAAAAGACGCTGCAGCTGACGTACTCGAGCTTCACGAAGACCAAGTTCTCTCAGTATTCGACAACTATGTCGCAGGTGACTACGAGTCGGCATACATGACGTACCGTGAAGGGTACAAGCTCATGTTCGACATCAGTAAAGCCCTCTCAGGCGCAATCGTCACACAGATGCCTGACAAGTTTGAAACTGCTGCTGACACACCGGCCGTCGAGCTTCGTTCAACATTGAACAGCCTTGCTGGTGAACACTTCGCACTCGCAGCAATCGGCATGCAAAAAGGCTACGATCAAGCAGAAGACTTCGACTACGTGAGCTGGGCTGAAGATCAGAACACACTCGATTTCAAAGCAGCCATCGGTTCAGTCTACGGTGATGAAGGTGCGGCCCAATTCGAAAAAGTATGGAACGGGAACCACATCACAGCACAAGGTGACATCGTTGCCGCTACACTTGAAGGCGATGAAGCTAAAATTGAAGAAGCACGCATGAAGCTCGACCAGTTCGCTGTCGATTTCAGCACATTCCTCGACGCAGCGACAGAAGGTAACTTGCCACAAAAAGCTGGCCAAGAAGCCATCAAACAACATGAGGCCCTCGTGCTTCAAACGTTCGATCAGTATGTAGCTGGTGACGCGGATGCCGCTTGGATGTCATTCCGTGAAGGATACGCGTTCATGTTCGGTGTTGGTGAGACACTCGGTAACGCGATCGTGACACAAATGCCTGACAAGTTCGCTGAAACAACAATGCCTGAAGAGATGCCTGAAACAGGTCTCGGTGGTGCACAAGAACAATCAATGAACACGCTCTACGCTGGCCTTGCTGTACTTGGTGGAATCTTGCTCGCCTTTGTAACGCTTCGCAACCGTAAAGTGTCTGAACAATAATTCAATAAGGAGGGAGCCCCATGAACAAGCGCCATTTGTTTCTGGCGCTCTCTCTCTTTTGTTTTGGCTTCTGGACGTGGACGAGCGCCCAAGAATCGTCGTCACCACCTGTAGAAGAAAAACAAATAGAGGAGAGCCCAGATTTATCGGCTGAATTCTCACTTCTACAGGAAGAGGTGAAGAAGCTCCGATTAGCCGAGGAAGAGGAAAGTGCCAAGGCCGCAACACCCGTCCAACTTCAAATTCCCAAAATCAAGGTCGACACCGCGATCGAGCAAGTCGGTGTGCTCGACAACGGACAGATGGGCGTCCCAAAAGACGAGAACCAAGTCGGTTGGTTCGAGCCGGGTGTCAAACCTGGTAGTAAAGGAAATGCCGTCATCGCAGGACACGTCGACAGCAAGACCGGCCCTGCCGTCTTCTATGACCTTGATCAATTGAAGAAAGGCGATGCCGTGACGATTATTGACGAGAATGGCAACATGTTGACGTTTCGTGTCACAAAAACAGAGAGCTACGATACGAAAAACGCACCGATCGAGGATATCTTCGGGGCCACGTCGAGTCGACATTTGAACTTGATCACGTGTTCCGGTACATTCGGTGACGGCGGTTACGACGAGCGTTTCGTCGTCTATACCGAACTTGTCGATACCGAGATCAATACCGAAGTCGAACTCGACGCACCGACGAGCGTCGAACTCCGCGGGAACTTATTGACGTGGCACGCCGTCCGTGACGACGCCGTCATCGGCTATCGCGTCTACGAAATGGTCGACGGTGAAGCGACACATATCGAAAGTATCCCGTCGCACGCCCGGAAGAGCATCGAAGTCACGAACGAGCAGGCAGCGTATTACGTGACAGCGATCGATCAACTCGGGAACGAGTCGAGTCCTTCCGCACAGACGAAGTGATGATCGAAGCACCCACAGACCGCCATCTGTGGGTGCTTTTTATCAACTTGCAACTTCAAGCAAAAAAGCATCCCTCGATGAGGAATGCTTTTTCGTTTAGACGAAACACGGAATCTGCGGGTTGAACGTCTTATTGTTCTCCGTCATGATCTGTTTTTTGATTTTGCCTTCGCCGAGATAGACGATACGGTCAGCGAGCGCCTCCGCGTCCTCTTCATCGTGGGTGACGAAGATTGTCGTCGTCCCCGTCTGTTTGAGGAGGCGGCGCAAATCGTCCCGAATGCGATGTTGGAGCGACGTGTCTAAGTTGCTGAACGGCTCATCTAAAATGAGGAGCGATGGTTTCGGTGCGAGCGCACGCGCGAGCGCGACACGCTGTTGCTGACCACCACTGAGCTCATACGGATAGCGGTGACGGAACTCGGACAGGTTTACGAGCGTCAGCATCTCTTCGACACGCTCGTTCCGCTCTTTCCGGCTCAATTTATGCAGACCGAAGCGGATGTTCTTCTCAACGGTCATATGCGGGAAGAGCGCATAGTCTTGGAACACCATCCCGACACCACGCTGTTCAGGCGGCATGAACTGGCAATCGTCGCAACAGACACAGTCGTTAACGACGACGACGCCTTGATTCGGCATCTCAAGCCCTGCGATGAGGCGTAAAATCGTACTCTTCCCAGAACCGCTGTCACCGAGAAGCGAGACGATTTCACCTTTCGTGATCGAGATTGAGAATCCTTTAATCGTCTCGGCTTGCGCACCTTTATAGCTGAAGTGTAAATCGTTGATTTGAACAAACATTAGTCGGCCTCCTTATCAAGCACCTTATGGAACACAAAGATCAACAGTCCGCTCATGAGCACGATGACGATTGAGGCGAGCGCTGCCTCATGTATCTTCTCGTCACTGACATATTTGAACGCCTGTGTGGCGAGCGTCGAAAAATTGAATGGCTGTAAAAACAGCGTCAGCGGCAATTCTTTCATAATATCGATAAAGACGAGGATGAACGCGCTCATGATCGCCCCTTTAATCATCGGGATATCGACCCGGAAGAACGTCTGTACCGTCCCCCACCCGAGCATGCGTGACGCTTCCGTGAACGACTTCCCGACTTTCTCAAATCCACTCTCAATCGAGTTATAGCCGATGGCGAGGAAGCGGATGACGTAGGCGAAGATGAGCATGATGAGTGTCGTTCTGAATACGAACGTCTGGCCTAAGTCCAAAGCGAGCGCCACGTTCAACACCCACTCATCAAGCAGCAAGAACAACGTGATGACGGCGATGGCGATGGCCGCTCCCGGGATCGAATAACCGAGCGTCGTCACTTTCGAGATGACGCGTGTCATGTTCGACGGGAACAGGCGCGTGTAGTTCGCGATGATGAGCGCGAACACAAGAATGATCACGGTCGCAATGAACGCCACGCTCACCGTGTTCCAGACGAGGCGGAAAAACTCGGCCGTGAACACTTGCTCGAACGTCAATACCGTCCAAGCGACGAGTTGTACGAACGGGATGAGAAACGCGACGGCGAAGATGGTCGCCACATAGCCGAACACGGCGTAGCGGTGCCACCCGGTCAATTGTCTCGGTTTAAGCGGCTTCACTTTTGTCGTCGCATAGCTGAACTGCTTCCGCCCCCGGACGAGCCGTTCCATCGTCAAGATGGCGATAACAAGAATCATGAGCGTCCCGGCGAGTTTGAGCGCCGAGGACGTATCTTTCATCCCGAACCATGTACTGAAGATGGCCGTGCTGAACGTCTGAATCCCGAAGTATTTGACGACCCCATAGTCGTTCAATACTTCCATCAAGACGAGGCTGACCCCGCCGATGATGGCGACGCGCGAGATCGGGATGACGACAGTGAAGAAGATGTCCCATGAGCCGCGGCCGAGGATGCGGGCGTTCTCAATCATCGAGGACGATTGATTGTGCAGGAAGGCCCGCGTGATCGTATAAATGTATGGATACAAGAACAGCGTGAAGATGAACACCGTCCCTTGAATCGTCATGATGTTGAAGTACGTCTGGTCGACGGTGATGCCGAACTCATTGCGCAGCGTCGTCTGGATGACGCCCGTATAGTTCAAGATTCCGTGATACGTGTATCCCCCGATATAAGGCGGGATAGCGAGCGGTAAGATGAGCGCCCATTTGAAGAACCGACGGAACGGAAAGTCATAGACGGTGACGAACCAAGCCAAGCTCGTCCCGATGATGGTCGTCAACAATCCGGTCGCGAGCATGATGAACAGCGTATTGCGCACATAAGTCGGTAACAAGTACTCGCGGATGTGTTGCCAGTTGTCGTTGACCGGTGCGAACAGTTCGACCAAGACGACGACGCCTGGCAGGACGATGAACACCAGCGCGATAAAGCTGAGGATGGCCCATCCATTCAGTTGTCGTTTCAGCGCGTACCAGTTCATGTCGTACAACTCCCGTTCTTTCGTTCAGTCACTTCCTGTCCCATCATATCAGGTTCAACGCTCTCGTTGTACCGCTAGCGTGTCAAGAAACGCAAAAATCTTCGGCCTGAACGTCTGTTCAAGCCGAAGTCTTCTTATTTCCAGCCCGCTTCGTTGAAGAGACGGATGGCTTCTTGTTGGTGTTCTCCAAGTGCCGAGAGGTTGATGTCCTGCTCTTTGAACTCACCCCATGATTGGAGGAGTTCGTTCGGTTCAACCGACTCGTTGACCGGATACTCATAGTTCGCGCTCGCGAACTGTTCTTGTGCTGACGGGTCAGACATGAATTCCATGAGTTTCTTCGCATTGTCTTCGTTCTTCGAGGCTTTTGTCATCGCGATTCCTGAGATGTTCACGTGTGTCCCCGTCGTATCTTGGTTCGGGAAGAAGACACCGAGTTGCTCAGCCACTTTCTTCTCTTCCGCGTCTTCCGAGTTCAACATGAGACCCATATAGTATGTGTTCATGATGGCGACATCACCTTCACCGGCCACGACTGCTTTCGCTTGGTCACGGTCGTTTCCTTGTGGGTCGCGTGCAAAGTTGTTGACCATACCTTTCGCCCACTCTTTTGCCTGGTCGACACCGTTCACTTCGATGAACGAGGCGAGGAGCGAGATGTTGTACATGTTCTCAGACGGACGGACGAGAACTTTGCCGTTCCACTGTTCTTCTGTGAGTGCTTCATACGTTGACAAGTCTTCTGGTTTCACGCGGTCTTTGGCGTAGACGATGACACGGGCCCGCTTCGTGAGACCGAACCATTCTTTGTCTGTGTCACGGTATTTCTCAGGGACGTTTGACTCAAGCACATCGCTATCGACCGCTTGCAGATGTCCCGCTTCTTTGGCTTGATACAAGTTCCCTGCATCCGCTGTGATGAAGAGATCGGCTTCCGTGTTGTCGCCTTCTGTGTTCAAACGCTCGAGCAACTCATCGCTTTTCCCTTCGACGACGTTGACTTTCACGCCTGTCTCTTCTTCGAACTGCTTGTAAAGCTCTTTATCGACATCATAGTGACGGCTCGAGTAAACATTGACGACTTTTGACTCTTCTGCTGTCTCGTTGTCGCTTGAAGTCGTCGTTTCTTCTGTGCTGGCGCAAGCCGCAAGAAGTGATGTCGTGAGCGCAGCCGAAAGGCCAAGTGCCATGTACTTTTTGTTCATTTCATAATCCCCCACTTATTCATCTCTAATATTGGTAATGATAATTACTCTCAGTTACTATCATCACTGATAATCATTCTCACGTCAACCTTTTTTTGAAATCGTTTACCACAGTTATAAACACATAACTTAACAGTTTTAACATCATCATGTCTTGACTTCAAAATGACTAGCCCCCTATAGTGAAAGAGAACAAACCGTCTGGTCGGTACAGAAAGGAGGCATGACATGACAAACCGATCAATGATCACGAAACAGAAATTGTTGGATGCCGCGACGGATATCATCATGGAGCATGGTGTACATCATCTTACATTAGATGAAGTCGCCAAGACGGCTGGCGTCTCGAAAGGTGGTCTCCTATATCATTATCCATCCAAAGAAGCGCTGTTGACCGCAATCGTCGAACGGCTCCAAACCGAGCAAAACGAGTTGTACGAGTCGCTTCAAGCCGACGGCAACGGTCCTGTCGAAGCGTTCGTTCGCCTGTTTGACGAGACGAAACTCCATCCCGAGCGTTCACCGATTCACATCGACGCCGAGAAAATGATTGCCTTCTTGACGCTATTCGCTGTCGACCAGGAATACGCCGAACGGTGGAAGCACGACCTCGACACGTTCTTCGCAGCGTTTCAACAGACGAGCGATCCCGTCGAGACGATGATTATCCGTTATGCACTCGAAGGGATGATGATGTCCGAGCACTTTAACGTCGGCATCGCCCCTCCCGCCCTAAAACAAGACATTATCGCTCGCTTGATCGAGCGAGCCCGGAACATCGATTCGGGTAAAACAGACTAACCCATCAGAGGAGAAATGAACCCCATGCAGAAAATCACGTCCTTCTCCGTCAACAACAAGTTCGCAGTCTGGTTGATGACGATCATCTTGACGGCCGCCGGAATTTTCGCCGGCTTGACGATGAAACTAGAAACGTTGCCTGACATCACGACACCGACCGTCTCGGTGACGACGATTTACCCAGGTGCTTCACCTGAACAAGTGCTCGATGAAGTCAGTACCGTGCTCGAAGAGCGCTTGAAGAGTTTGAACGGGGTCGAACAAGTTCGATCGTCTTCGTTCCAGAACGCTTCAAACATTCAAATCGATTACGATTTCAGCACCGATATGGAAGAAGCTGAACAACTCGTCAAAGACGCGCTCAGCAACGTCGAGTTGCCGGAAGCCGTCCAAGACCCGCAAGTGTCGCGTCTCAGCTTTGACGCATTCCCGGTCATCGGGGCAGCCGTCTCAGATGAGAGTCTCGATTTGGCCGAATTGACGAAATTGGTCGAAGATGAGTTACAACCGGCCCTTGAAGGGGTCGAAGGCGCTCAGACCGTCCAAATCGCCGGACAAGAGATTCGTCGTGTCGAGCTTCAGTTCGATGAGGAGGCACTCGCCGACTACAACTTGACGGAAGACACGGTCAAACAGTTGATTCAAGCGAACGATGCCCGCATCGCGCTCGGCCTGTATGAACTCGGTGATACGGAACAAGCCGTCGTCATCGACGGGAAGTCGGAGACGCTCGAAGCGTTCCGCGACCTCCAAATCCCATATTCACCCGCACAAACGGAACAGCCGGTGCCAGGTGCGCCAACGGAACTTCCGACTGGCGAGACCCCACAAGTCCCGACTGAAGTGCCAGGTGCCGTCCCACCTGCCAACGTCCCGACAACCGTCCCGACCGTCGCCTTGAGCGAACTCGCGACGATTGAAGACCGCGGCGTCGAGGAATCGATTTCACGGTCGAACGGGGAACGTTCCATCGGGATTCAAGTGACGAAAACGCAAGACGCGAACACCGTCGATGTCGTCAACGCCGTCAAAGATGTGCTCGCCGACTTCGAAGCCGACTATGACACGGCCAACGTCACAGTCACGCTCGACCAAGGCCAACCGATTGAAGAATCGGTCGAGACGATGGTCTCGAAAGCGTTACTCGGTGGTCTGTTCGCCATCTTGATTATTCTCGTGTTCCTTCGTAACTTCCGCTCGACGATTATTGCGGTCATCTCCATCCCGCTCTCGCTCTTGATGGCGTTGATCGTCTTGAAACAGCTCGACATCACGCTCAACATCATGACGCTCGGCGCGATGACCGTCGCCATCGGGCGGGTCGTCGATGACTCTATCGTCGTCATTGAGAACATTTACCGTCGCCTCACACGTCCGAACGAGACATTGCGCGGCAAAGAACTGATTATCGCTGCGACGAAGGAAGTGTTCATTCCGATCGCGTCGTCGACAATCGTCACAATCGCCGTCTTCTTGCCGCTCGGTTTCGTCACAGGATTCGTCGGCGAGCTGTTCTTACCGTTCGCCTTGACCGTCGTCTTCGCCTTGCTCGCGTCGCTACTCGTCGCGATCACGGTCGTACCGATGATGGCCGACTCGTTCTTTAAGAACCGCGACAAATTGAAACCGGAAGAAGGACCAGGGAAGCTCGCCGAATGGTATCGCGGCGTCCTCAACTGGTCGCTCAACCATAAACTCGTCGTCTTTGGATTAGCGACGCTTCTCTTAATCGGAAGTTTCGCCCTCGTCCCAGCCATTGGGGTCAACTTCTTGAACCAAGAGTCTGAGAAGACGCTTTACGTCACGTTCGACCCAGAACCGGGCCAAACGCTTGATGATTCGATTGCGGCGGCCGAAATCGCCGAGACGTATTTCATGGAAGAGCAAGCGGACGCGACCGACGTTCAATTCACGGTCGGTGGCGAGAACCCGCTCAACCCTGGGAACAACAAACAAGGGATTTTCATCGTCCAGTACGATCCGGACACGGAAGATTTCGCCGATGTCAAAATCGCCGACGTCGAACGGTTGAATGAACTCGCCTCAGGCGGTGAGTGGAAAGAACAAGACTTCGCCGGCGGCGCCGGAACGAGCGGTGTGACGTATAACGTCTATGCCAACTCACTTGAAGAGCTTGAAGCAATCGTCCCGACATTCATTGAGACGATTGAAGAAGAGACGGATTACGTCCGTCAAGCAACGTCTGACCTTCGCGAATCGTACGTGCAATACACGTTCAACGTCGACCAGCAAGCTGCTGCTGAGGCAGGTGTCTCGGCCGCTCAGCTCGCCCAGACGATTGGACAGTTCCAAGCGCAAGAAAGCCCGCTTTCGACCGTGACAATCGATGACAAGCAGCTCGATGTCATCATCCCGACGGAACAAGTCACGTACGACAGCATTGAAGACTTGCAGGAACAAGAAGTGACAACACCGTTCGGCCCTCGCCCAATCTCGGACTTCATCGAAGTCGAGGAAGGAACGACACCGGATACGCTCGTCCAACGTGACGGGAAGCTCCTAGCTCGCGTCAACGTCGAGCTCAGCACCGACAAAGCGACGGAAGCTTCGGCTGCCATCGAGGAACGTGTATCTGATATCGAACTCCCGACTGGTGTCTCGTATGACGTCGGTGGGGTCACTGAACAGATTCAAGAATCGTTCACCCAGCTCGGTCTCGCCATGCTCGCGGCCGTCGCCATCGTCTACTTGGTGCTCGTCATCACGTTCGGTGGTGCTGTCACACCGTTCGTCGTCCTGTTCTCGCTTCCTTACGCGATTATCGGGGGGCTTGTCGCCCTTCTCATTACAGGCGAAACGATTTCGGTATCTGCCTTAATCGGTGCGCTCATGTTAATCGGGATTGTTGTCACGAACGCCATCGTCTTGATTGACCGCGTCATTCATAAAGAAGCGGCCGGTCTCTCGACACGCGATGCCTTGCTCGAAGCAGCCGGTACGCGTCTCCGTCCGATTCTCATGACGGCGCTCGCGACGATCGGTGCCCTCGCACCGCTCGCTCTCGGCCTTGAAGGCGGCGCCTTGATCTCGAAAGGTCTCGGTGTGACCGTCATCGGCGGACTGACGAGTTCGACGCTGTTGACGCTCCTTATCGTCCCAATCGTGTATGAGTTCTTCGCACGGTTCCGTAAGAAAAAAGAAGCGTAATTCAAAAGAGAGTCGCCCATAAAGGGTCGACTCTCTTTTTGCGCTCAGTAACATTGCATGATGATTTCAGCTTCTTCAAACCGCTTGGCTCGGAGCGCTTCGATCGGAATCAGGAAATAGAGGATGCCGGCGTCGCCGAACATGATGTCAAGTTCATCGCTTGAGTCCATTTGGAATAAGAGAAACGGGTCACTGAATCGTTCCCCATGGGTCTCTTCAACCTCTTCAAACACATCATGTTGCACCTCGTCTGGATGACCGCCGACCGCATGCGCCTCTTCTTCATTGAATAACTCCTCAAACGCGGAATACTCGTCCTCACTCATCAGATCAAACAAGTCGTGATCGTTCTGCGCATAGCCTTCTTCGAATGCGACAGCCCTCTCGTTGAGTGCTTCGCCGACGCGGACCCTTACAAGCGCCGTCGCATCTGTATAGAGGACGCGCCAAAGGTGACGTTCGTCCGCGTCACCCCACGGTTGTTCGTCCAAATCATAGAAGAACGATAACATCCCTTCTTTCGGAAGCGCTTCGACCGATTCAAATCCAGTGAAGTCACTCAGCCGGAACTGTGCCAACAACGTCAAGTTCTCTCCAGGATGGTCCGACGCACTCGGCAAATCTGGGTAGCCGCCAAATTTCGAATGACCAATCGCGACTTCTTCTCGTGTCGTTCGGGGTTCAAGCTTCAAGTTAACGCGCTTCGTGAACGCCGCCAAGATGTCATCACCCTGTTCGAGCCCGTGCTGATCAATAAACTGTTTGATTGATTGAAGTTCCATTCGAACACCTCATTCGGATATGATAAAAGTAGTCTACCATACCGAACGTGTGTACCCTTTATCATTTTTTATATAGCCTTTATCTTGACCGAATGAATGAAACTTGAGAAAATGCATACGTTTTGAACTTATTCGCGAAAGGATGTCATATATGCAACGTCTCATCAAATGGGTGATTGGCCTTTCGCTCTTGTTTGGCTTGAGCTCACTCGGCAATTGGATCGTCGCTGCGCTTGATTTAAAAGTTCCTGGAAGCGTCATCGGAATGGTCCTCTTACTGCTCTTATTGATGACGAAACTGATCCGTGCCGAGTGGATTGAAGACAGCGCTGGTTTTTTGACAAAGCATCTCGCTTTCTTCTTTATCCCGATTGCGGTCGGACTCATGTCTTACAGTGATTTATTGAAGGCGGAAGGTGTGCCACTGTTTGCCGCCTTGATCATCAGTCTATTCGTTGGTCTCATCGTCACCGCACTCATCTCTGGAAGACGAGGTGAAGCCTCATGACATTATTTTGGGTGCTCGTCACCATCGGCGTCTACATGTTGAGCCGCAAACTATCGTTCAAATGGGCGTCCTCCTTCACAAACGTCGTCTTCTTGAGTACAGCGACATTGATTGTCATCTTGCTCTTGTCCGGACAGACGTACGACACGTACGCCCCGGCTCGAGACGCCATCACGACGCTGCTTGGACCAGCCACGGTCGCACTCGGATTACCACTCTATCGCAACTTGCCTATCTTGCTCGCTCGCGCGAAACGGGCGCTCGGGGCCATCATGCTCGGGACGCTGTCGACGATTTTCGTCGCTGTCGGGTTAGGGACCGCGCTCAAATTGACGGATCACGTCTTGCTCGCCTTGTCCGTCAAATCAGTGACGTCACCAATCGCCTTAGAATTGGCGCGGCAACTACAAGGTGACGCCGCACTCGCCGCGTCGGTCGCCGTCGCTTGCGGAATCCTCGGGGCCATGCTCGGTCCGATGATTCTCACGCGCTTCAACGTGACCGACCCGTTCACGCGCGGACTTGCGCTCGGGACGCTCAGCCACGGCATCGGGACGGCTCAAGCTGCGACGGAACACCCATTATCCGGTGCGACAGGGGGAGCGGCAATGGGTCTGTCTGCCATCTTCACGTCATTTGTGTTGCCATTTCTACTTCCTCTTCTGTTTTGATTCGGGAAGAAATCGGGCACGAAGAGAGGCCATCGCGCCTCTCTTTTTATTTTCAAACAATTTCGATACTTTTCAAAACGGCTCTCATGCTAAACTAAATGAGAACAGATTCATCAGAGGAGGCAGACCATGCAATCGAAATTGATTGAACGTTTAATCACGTATGCAAAAATTGATACACAGTCCGACTTCACGAGTGAGACGACTCCGTCGACGGCGAAACAATGGGATTTGATTCGCCATCTCGAGACCGAATTGAAAGCAATCGGGCTCGAGGACGTCGAGACGGATGAGTACGGTTACTTGTTCGCGACACTTCCGAGTAACGTCGACCATGATGTACCGACGATCGGCTTACTTGCCCACGTCGATACGGCGACCGACTTCACCGGGACGAACGTCAACCCGCAACTCGTCGCACATTACGAGGGTGGCGATATCGTCTTGAACGAGGCGCTCCAAGTCATCTTGTCGCCGCGTGACTTCCCGGAGCTCGACGGCTATGTCGGACATACGCTCATCACGACAGACGGCACGACCTTGCTCGGTGCCGATGACAAAGCCGGTATGGCCGAAATCGTCACTGCGGTCGAATACTTATTGGCCCATCCGGAGATTCCGCACGGACCGGTCCGGATCGCCTTCACACCGGACGAAGAAATTGGACGCGGCCCGCACAAGTTCGACGTCGCTCGCTTCAACGCCGACTTCGCCTATACGATGGACGGCGGTCCCCTCGGCGAACTCCAATATGAGAGCTTCAACGCCGCTGGTGCCACGGTCACGTTCCATGGGACGAACGTCCACCCGGGCAGTGCCAAAAACAAGATGGTCAACTCGATGAAATTGGCGATGGCATTCCACAACCGCCTTCCGGCTGATGAGGCCCCAGAGCATACGAGCGACTACGAAGGATTCTTCCATCTGAACGGTTTCTCTGGCGACGTGGAGACGACGACGCTGCAATACATTATCCGTGACCACGATCGCACGAAGTTCGAGGCGCGCAAAGCGTTGCTTGAAAAGCTCGTCGTCGAATGGAAACAGAAGTACGGCGAAGCGCGCGTTGACTTAAAAATGGACGACCAATACTACAACATGGCCGAGAAAATCGAGCCAGTGAAACACATCGTCGATACGGTCGCCGACGTCATGCGCGAACTTGGAATCGAACCGAAAATCGAACCGATTCGCGGTGGTACGGACGGTTCGCAACTATCGTATATGGGACTCCCGACCCCGAACATCTTCACGGGCGGCGAGAACTATCACGGCAAGTTCGAGTACGTCTCCGTCAACAACATGGAAAAAGCGACCCACGTCATCATCCAGACGCTCCGCACGTTCGCTGAACGCGCGCGAGCATAACACATGCGCCTCCAATCGTTCTCTTCTAGAATAGAGACATTGGAGGCGATTTTTTATGAAGCATACGTTTCAAATGAACCTCGACTGGACCGGCGGACGCAACGACGTCGGAACGATTGAGGCCGAACGGTTAAAGACACAAATCTCGATTCCCCCGGAAATGGATGGTCCGGGCATCGGGACGAACCCCGATGAGATGTTGCTCGGTGCTGCGGCGACCTGCTATATCATCACGCTCGCGGCTATGCTCGGGCGAAGCGAACTGCCACATCGCGGAATCACGATTGACGCCGAAGGCATCGTCGACGTGACGAACGGTGTCTTCACGTATGAGACGATTCGCTACACGACCCGCATCAACGTGCCGACAGATGCCACAGACCGTGATATCACGCTCGTCGAACGGATCGCCAAGAAAGCCAAGGACGGCTGCATGATTTCACGCGCCTTGGCCGGCAACGTCACGTTCGAGCTCAGCACGACGGTCACACGCGTCGACTGACGATGTATCGCTTCGCACTAGACCTGCAAGAAGGCATCATTTTGAAACGACGCAATCGGTTCGTGATGGATGTATTGATCGGCGACACCGTCGTCGCCTGCCACTGTCCGGTCACAGGCCGCATCGGTGACCTCGTCTTTGACGGGGTGCCTTGCCTCATCTCGACAACGAACGATCCGCGACGGAACACCGCCTTCACAGTAGAAGCCATCTCGATTGATGCAGACCGACAATGGATTGGGATTCATCAAGGTCGCGCCAACGATTTCGTCGCGTATTGCTTGGACACGGACGCATTACCGGTCTTTCCTTACTCGAAACATGTGGAACGCGAGCAAGTCATTGGCACGTCACGACTCGATTTCAAAGTTGATGGTGTCTATATGGAAGTGAAGGCACCACTCACCGAGTTGTTCGTGACGCCTCTCCCCCGCTTTGAACGCCGTGCGGTGACGAGACCGATCGAGACCGAACGATTAATTCGCCATCTCGAGACGTTGATTGCGACGTTGCCTGCAACCAAACGGGCCGTCCTGCTGTATGTCTTCTTATATGATGCGCCCGTCTTCACCGGCAATCCGAACCGGAAACAAGACGCGCGGATTCGTCAGCTGATTCGCGATGCGATCACGAATGGATTAGAAATTTGGCAAGTGAACGGCGACCTGTCCAGAGAAGGGATTCGTTTGATCCGATGTGTTGAGACAACGAATCATTTCAAGTAAAAAAGCCATCGCTGATGGCTTTTTTACTGTAATAACAGTGGGGTCACGTATGCCTCGATGACGGCCGAAATGGCGAGGAGCGGCACCGCGATGAAGAGAAACATCTTCACGCCTGCCACAAATAGCGCCTTGAACGTGACGTCCGTCTCTTTACCGCGCAGTTTCTTCCACACGTAACGGTTGAGCGATAATCCCATCGCCGCTCCGAGTAAGATGGCCGATATCTCCGTGACACCGTGGGGTAAAATGCCGAGCACGATGACCCGAATCACGGATTCGCCGGCAAACCCAACGAGCATGGCGACCAGCCCGATGACCGCGGCGTTGATGACGACGAACACGTACGGGATGAAGAGTGGAATCATCCCGAGCAGGAAGGCGAACAGCGTGACACGCGTATTGTTCACGAACAAGGCAATCATCGTCTCATGGGCGCTCGAATCGAACGTCAAGCCCCTCGATTCAAACGTATCTCCGAGCTGCGCTAAAATCTCGTCTATTTGATCGGGTGCGATGAACGATCGAAACAAGAAATACGACCCGATACCCGTCACGAGGAAAATGACCCATAGACGGAAGAAATCTCTACGATAATAGTTCGACCACGCTTCTTTCAGCGGGAGCGTTGTTTTCATGACTGATTCCCCCTTTTATTCTCTATACGAATCAGGTTGCTGTTTGTTTCATTTTTACCCACGACTGCGCGTTTTCAAAAAACGTGATACAATACACGTCGTAAACTAATCAGAAAAACGAGGGATCCTATACATGATTACAGTAAATAACGTAAGTCTCCAATTCGGTGGACGCAAGTTGTTCGAAGACGTGAACATCAAGTTCACACCAGGCAACTGTTACGGCTTGATCGGTGCGAACGGCGCCGGGAAGTCAACATTCTTAAAAATTCTTGCCGGTGAGCAAGACACGACGACAGGTGACGTCAGCTTCTCGCCTGGCGAACGCCTCGCTGTCCTTAAACAGGACCATTATGCGTACGAAGATCAAGCGGTACTCGAGACGGTCATCATGGGCCACGAGCGCTTGTATCAAGTCATGAAAGAAAAAGACGCCATCTATATGAAGGAAGATTTCTCTGACGAAGATGGTATGCGCGCTGCTGAACTCGAAGGCGAATTCGCTGAGATGAACGGTTGGGAAGCCGAATCAGAAGCTGCCATGGTCCTTCAAGGACTCGGCATCACGGACGCGTCACACCACAAGCTCATGAGTGAGCTCACAGGTGGCGAGAAAGTTAAAGTTCTCCTTGCGCAAGCATTGTTTGGCAAACCTGACATTCTTCTCCTCGATGAGCCGACGAACGGTCTTGACCTTAAAGCGATTCAATGGCTCGAAGAGTTCTTAATCAACTTCGAGAACACCGTCATCGTCGTATCCCATGACCGTCACTTCTTGAACAAAGTATGTACGCACATGGCCGACCTCGACTTCGGTAAGATTCAATTGTACGTCGGGAACTACGACTTCTGGTACGAGTCGAGCCAACTTGCTTCACGCATGGCCAACGACCAGAACAAGAAAAAAGAAGAGAAGATTAAAGAACTTCAAAACTTCATCGCCCGTTTCAGCTCGAACGCCTCGAAGGCGCGTCAAGCGACGTCGCGTAAGAAGTTGCTCGATAAAATCACGCTCGACGATATCCGTCCATCGTCACGCCGTTATCCGTTCGTCGGTTTCTCGATGGAACGTGAAATCGGGAACGACGTGCTCTACGTCGACAACGTCTCGAAGACAATCGATGGCGTCAAAGTACTCGACAACGTCACGTTCTCATTGAACAAGACGGACAAAGTCGCATTCGTCGGCCGTTCGGACGTCGCCATCACGACACTCTTCAAAATCATCATGGGTGAGATGGAGCCTGACGCAGGTACGGTCAAATGGGGCGTCACGACGACACAGTCGTACTTCCCGAAAGACAACTCAGAATACTTCGAAGGCTCGGATAAGAGCATCTTGGATTGGTTACGCCAGTTCTCACCAGCAGACGAGTCGGATACGTTCCTTCGCGGCTTCCTCGGTCGTATGCTCTTCTCAGGCGAAGAAGTCATGAAGAAAGCATCTGTCCTCTCAGGGGGAGAGAAAGTGCGTTGCATGCTCTCGAAAATGATGCTGTCGAACTCGAACGTCCTCGTCCTCGACGATCCGACGAATCACTTGGACCTCGAGTCGATCACAGCGCTCAACAACGGGCTCGAGACGTTCAAAGGCGTACTCCTCTTTAGCTCGCATGACCATCAGCTCATCTCAACGATTGCCACGCGCATCATCGAAGTGACGCCGAACGGGATTGTCGACAAAGAAGCGACGTACGACGAGTTCCTCGAGAACGAATCGCTCCAACAACAAGTCGAATCACTTTATCAGAACGCATAAGAAAAACGATCGGCCGCGGCCGATCGTTTTTTATTTGACCTCGACGGTCTCCATGATGTGTTCATGGATGTCGTGTCCTTTTGTCACATGGACTTGAACGTTATACGTACCGGCCTCAAAGAATGTATGCTCACCCGCATAGTTTCCGCCTTCCGTTTCTTCGAGTTTCACCCACTCGTGTTTGTCTGCACCGTCTTTAAACACTTCAAGTTGAACATCCGCACCTGTCAACGCCTCATGCTCAATCTCGACGTTGACGGTGAACGGTTGGGCTTCCTCGGCGACCGCTTGTGTCGGGTCGAGGACAATGTCCGCTCCGGCGTGATGGTGATGATCTTCTTCAGCCTCTGCTTCCGCCGCTGTCTCTGGATGACCGACCGTCACGTTCGTCGTCGGCATCGTATGCATCGACCGAGCCGTTACATGCACTTGAACCGTATAGACCGCTTCTTCGGCAAACGACGTCTCCGCCTCATATACGCCGTCTTCTGTGAGCGTCGCTTTTGTCATCTCGCTCTCTTCCTTGGCACCGTTCTTCCAGACTTCGAACTTAATTTCGTCGGCGTCATCGACCGCTTTCCCGTCTTGTGTGACGCGAACCGCCAATGTGACCGCCTCGTCTTTATCGGCTGTCGCCGGCACGTTCAATTCTGCTTCTACCGGCTCCATCGATGGCGTGGTCTCGGCGCTTTTTGTTGTCTCATCTGTCCCGCACGCTCCGAGAACGAATAGACCGACCAGTCCAAACGTTACACCCAATCGTTTCATCATGGTGTTCATATTGAATCCCCCTATTCAATCGCTTACATTCTTCACACATTGTTCATGATAGCACCCTTTTTTCGGAAATGTGTGAGGATTGTGTGATATTTTCCGAGTTTACCACTCATAAATTGAACACAAATTTTGAGAGATATTATCCAAAAAATCCTTTGCCTTATTTTAGGATTGGACGATGTTTGCCATCAAAAGGGGGTATATAAAATATATACACAGCTCAATATATGGAAAGCCTTAACATCAAGATACATACACCCAAGAATGGAGGCGAAACCAAAATGAAGAGCAGGTTCGTACGTGTGTTAATGGCCTTGTTGATCATGTTGGCACCGTTAGTCGCTTATCCAAAATCGGCCGATGCCGCCGCGTCGAAATTCATCACGAGCGTGAACACGACGAGTAAAGTCGTTGCGTTGACGTTCGATGACGGAGCGGATGGTGCGAATACGAATAAGATTTTGGACATACTTGCCAAGAACAATGTCAAAGCCACTTTCTTTTTGACTGGATCGGGCGCCAATAACCATCCTCAATACATCAAAAACATCGCCGCTAAAGGTCACCAATTCGGTAACCATTCGTATACTCATCCAGACTTCACGAAGTTGACCGCCACGCAGATGAAATCGGAACTCGATCGGACGGAAGCGAAAATTAAATCGATTACCGGTAAAACAACAAAACCAATTTTCCGGGCCCCATTCGGCGCCGTTAACAGCGCCGTGTTGAGCGGAGTTGGTGCAGCAGGCTACGGCTACACGATTCAATGGAACATCGATACCGTCGACTGGAAAGGTGTCACCGCTAGTCAAATCAATACGAAAGTACAAGCGAATATCAAACCGGGCTCAATCGTCTTAATGCACACCGGTGCCGGCGCTCCGGGCACACCGCTCGCCTTGCCGACGATGATTTCGCAATTGAAAGCGAAGGGCTATAAATTCGTCACTGTCTCCCAACTCCTTGCTTATCGTTCTACTTCGACTGCCAAAACGTATACCGTCAAATCAGGTGATACCCTCTATAGCATCGCTCGTGCTTACGGCGTCACCGTCTCTGCCCTCGCCGCCGCCAATAAAATCACAAACTACAATTTGATTTATGTCGGACAAGTGCTCGTCATCCCAGGTACGACAACAACTCCGACGACAGTGAAGTACACCGTCAAATCGGGCGACACGCTCTATAAGATTGCGACGATGTATAATACGACCGTCGCCAAGATTGCCGCCGCCAACAATATTACGAACACGAGCTTGATTTACGTCGGGCAAGTGCTCACGATTCCACGTTAACCAAAAAGAAGTGTCCGCCACACATTCCGCGGGCACTTCTTTTATGTGCCAAGACATTCATCGACCATCGCGACCGCGACATGCGCGTCATTGACCCCGTGGACGAGGACACGGCCGTCTTTGAATAAGAGCATCCGATGATTCCGCCAGCGCCATTCTAACGTGAACGGTGTTCGCTTCACCGCAATGTCAGCACGTTCTAGCAGATTGGCGATAGGGGCCAGTCCTTCGATGGACCGACGGACTTGAACGACGTCACGTCCGCATAGAAGCGACGTCTGCTGTCGATTTGACACAAGGCTCGGATAGTCATGCGTCTGACAAGACGGGCAAGACACGTCGATGAGCCGCGCGACATCGAGTCGCTGCGACTGATTTTCCCACATGTCTTCAATCAAGAGCCGACGTTCCATCTTTTCAGGACGACCCGTCAAAAACTTCAACGCCTCGACGACTTGACGACTCGCCACGTGTTGTACAATCGGTGCCACCACTCCCGCTGTCGCACACGTCTGTCCAGTTAGTGGTAAGTGACGCATGAGGCAGCGAAGACATGGGGCCTCTCCCGGCATCACCGTGTAGTTCATGCCGTACGCCCCGACGCACGAGGCGAACATGAACGGAATGCCGCGGTCGAGTGCGAAATCGTTTAACAACAGCCGTGTCTCGACATTGTCTGTTGCGTCCAAAACGAGATCGACGTGAGGCAAGGCGCGAAGCCAATCCCACGAGACGTCGACGATTTGCGCGTCTAACTCGATGTCCGAGTTGATGACCCGTAAACGTTCGAGCGCGGCAATCGCTTTTGGCGTCTCACTGATCGCATCCTGTTCTACGTAAAGCGTCTGTCGCTGTAAGTTCGTCACCTCGACATAATCCCGGTCGACGAGGACGAGCGAGACACCGGCCCGCACAAGCTGATCACTTACGGCCGCACCGAGCGCACCGAGACCGATGACGAGCACCCGTTTCTCCATCAGACGTTCTTGGCCCTCCGCTCCGATGCCGTGGAACCGGGCCTGCCGCGCATAGCGCTCCGAGGCGTGTGTCATCGGACGTAATCCCCTGACTTCCCACCTTGTTTCTCGAGCAGATATGTCGGTCCGATGACGATCCCTTTATCGACGGCTTTTGTCATGTCATACACGGTCAAGGCGGCGACGGACGCGGCCGTCAACGCCTCCATCTCGACACCGGTATCACCTTTCGTCTTCACGAACGCCTCGATGATGAGCTGCGTCCCGTCCCACTCGAACGTCAAGTCGACTTTTTTCAAGGCGAGCGGGTGGCACATCGGGATGATGCGGCTCGTCTCTTTAGCGGCCATGATGCCAGCCACTTGGGCGACGGCGAGCACATCTCCTTTTGCAAGACCGCCGTCTGTGATGAGCTGTTTGAGTTCACGACTCAGTTCAACCGACGTACGGGCCCGAGCCGTCCGTGTCGTCTCTACTTTCCCGGATACATCGACCATCTGCGCCCGTCCTTGGTTGTTCATATGTGTTAATTCCATCGTTTACCCTCCGCTCACCATCGGGATGACGGCGACCGTGTCTCCGTCTTCAATCATGTAATCATCTGTCTCATAACGTTCATTGACCGCGAACATGAGACGTTCCGCTCCCGACACGCCACGTTCCATCAACCCTTCCCGCAACGAAGCGATTGTCGTCGGTGCCGATACCGTGTAAGACCGCATCGCGAGCTCCTCTGCCACATGGGCAAAACATAATACTTCTATCATGAGTACGTCACTCCTTCCGGGCGTCCGGGTAATTGTTCTTTTTGGTCACCAATCCATTTCGTGCCGTCGGTCCAGTGCTCCCGTTTCCAAATCGGGACAATCTCTTTGATCCGTTCGATAGCATAGCGATTTGCTTCATACGCGTCGGCTCGATGGGAAGAACTCGTCGCGATGACGACTGCTTCGTCCAGGATATCGAGACGTCCAATTCGGTGATGGATGGCTGTCAACGCACCAGGCCATCGTTCTGAGACTTCATGCCCGATTTGCTCGAGCATCTTCTCAGCCATCGGTACGTACGATTCGTACTCGAGGAGCTCAGTCTGTTTAGAACCGGTCATTTCCCGCACCGTTCCGATAAAGAGCACGACCGCACCGACATTTCGATGTCGGACCGTTTCGTAAAGTGCCATCGGCTCGAGCGGATGTTCATTTACTTGATACCACTTCATCTGCCATCCACCTTTCTACCATATCCAGCAAGCGTGCCCGGTCTGCCATAGCATCTCCGCGTGCAATGACGTTCATCAAACCAATCGGTTGTTCCTGTCCGTCTCGCACGAGCACCACTTTCGGATAGTCTTTTTGCTTATAACCTTCAATGAGTAAGATGTCGACGTGAGACTCATACAAGTTCAAGAGTAGTTCGAACGTGTCACCGGCTTGCCATTCGATTAACGTGCTGTCTTCACCAATCACACTCGATAACACCGCACCCGCCAAGGCGTGACGATGCGAGTCCGACATCGGTACGTCGATTGCTCCACCATGACCGTGATGTTTGATGACGCCGACACGGAGCCCCTTCGCCGACAACCGCGCTATCAAATCAGAAACGAACGATGTCTTGCCGCTATTTTGATAGCCGACCACTTGTAAAATCAAAGCTGATCGATGATTCGACATCGAACCGTGTCCCCCTTCTGAAACCCTCTCGTCCCGCCCGGCAAATGAATCAATGCATTGCACGTCGCGAGCGAAGAGACGATTCCCGATTTATCTTTACCACTCGGATGAACGACCGCCTGTCCGACCTCGTCGATTGTTATATGTCCACGTACAAATCGGTCAAACGGATTTGCTTTCGGGAAATCAGCACCAAGCGTCGCTTCGACGACCGGACGCTCTGCTTGCCCGAATAACGTCTTCATATACGTCCCGACAAATAGTTCCGTGCCGACGAAGCAGGCCGACGGATTGCCAGATAATCCGAATAACAGCCGACCTTCGAGGTGCGCGACTGTCGTGACGGACCCTGGCCGCATCCCGACTTTATTGAACAGTACTGTCGCTCCGAGCGCATCATACACATCGGGCAAATAATCGAAATCGCCGACCGATACCCCGCCTGTCGTGACGATGGCATCACTCGACTGAAGCGCTTCTTCGACCGCCCGCTTCGTCGAAGTGAACGTATCCGGCAAGATGCCGCCATATGTCGCTGTGCCACCGAGCTCCTCAATCTGAGCAAGAATCATATACGCATTCGAATTATAAATTTGACCGTCGCCTTTCTTGCGTCCCGGTTCGACGAGCTCGTCTCCGGTCGCGAATACGGTGATGTGCGGTTTCACGTACACGTCAATTTGTTCGTAGCCGAACGTCGCGAGCAAGGCGATCACGCCCGGATTGATGCGGGTGCCTCGGTCAACGATATTCGTCCCCATCGCCACATCTTCTCCGCGATAGGAGATATTGGCGTCACGGGCCGGTCGTTTGAACGTCACGACTCGTTCATCTGCTTGCACGAGCTCAAGCATGACAATCGCATCCGCCCCGTCTGGGATTTTAGCTCCGGTCATGATGCGAATCGCTTGGCCAGCGCATAGCGGTTCTCCGACGTGTCCAGCTCCCTGCACGTATTGAACAGGCAAGGTCACCGGTTCGTCGCGACTCGCAGTCAACAAGTCCGCGGACTGGACGGCAAAGCCGTCATACGGTGATTTATCGAACGCTGGAACGTCATGCGTCGCGACGAGGTCCATCGCTAAAATTCTTCCGTGCGCTCGATACAATGGCACCGTTTCCGTCTTGGCTCGCCCCGACATTTCTTCGACGAGTGCAATCGCCTCGTCGACGGCGAGCGGCTTTCGAAATAGGGTCGATCTCTTCTCCATCACTTCACTTCCTTCCAAGCAGTGCTTCATAATCATTTGGCGTATTCACATTTTTAAACCAGTCCCGTTCTTCGAACGAGACGATGGTCGCCTCGGTCAAATGAGGCATGACCGCCCGTTCACCTCGATGTAAGGCAGCCACAAACTGCGATTCCATCGCCCGTGGATAGAGGGCGATGAGCGGATGAATTCGATTGTCGGCGTAGGCGACGACCGGTTGATCTCTTCGCTCCATCGCTAGGCGTTCATAAACACTTGCTGGCACCAAGGGCGTATCGCACGCACAGACGGCGTACCAATCACTCGTAACGTGCCGCATGACAGTGACGATGCCTGCGATAGGGCCCATGCCTCGCCATTCCGTGTCGTCTTCGAGTTGATATGGGGTCGTCGACTGTCCGGCCGGAACGACGCTCCACTGGGTCGCCGTCGTCGTGGCAAGGATGTTCCTTGCTCGTTCTTCAAACGAGGCGTCTTTGTAGCGAGCTTGCCATTTAGGGGCGCCGAACCGACGCGATTGGCCGCCCGCCAAAACGATGCCAATCATCGCGTCGCTTCCCAGACGATGTGCGAAAGCTCGGGGAGAATCAAACGGGTCATCGCCAAGTCGACGGCGCCCCGTGACCCTGGCATCGAGAAGATGATTGTATCCCCGATACGTCCGGCGAGAGCGCGCGACAACATCGCGGCCGGTCCGATGTCGTCCGTGAAGCTGACGTGACGGAACAACTCGCCAAAGCCGACCATCTCCCGGTCGAGCAGTGGTCGAATCGTCTCGATGGTGACATCGCGCTTCGTAATTCCCGTCCCACCGGTCGTCAAGATGACATCCATCTTCTCATCAACCATTCGTCTGACGGCCGCCTCAATCTCTATCGGATCATCTTTCGTGATTTCACGGTATGTGACTGTGTGGGCCTCTGCTTTTAACAATGAGCAAATATGTTCTCCCGAAACGTCCGTATCGAGCGTGCGTGTATCCGAGATTGTTAAAATCGCGGCCCGGACACGCTTTGTATTTTCATGTACGTGATTGTGTGTCTGCATGGTTTTCACCCTCCGATGTAACTCATTTCAATCCGGTTGCGTGTCCGGTTCCCATTTCGTGATCGTTCTTCCGAATAGCGATCGTCGCGCACTTCCCATACCATTTTTAACGTCATCGCGATGAGGTCGTCACTCGCTCCGCTGCGAAGCAACTCGCGAATATCTGTCCCTTCTTCCGCGAACAGGCACGTATACCATTTGCCATCGCTCGATAGCCGACCTCGTGTGCACGTCCCGCAGAACGGTTGACTGACCGAAGAGATAAAACCAACTTCTGCTCCATCATCGTAGCGGTAACGTTTGGCCACCTCCCCGAGCGCCTCGGGAGCAAGTGGTTCGAGCAAGCCGTTCTGTTGGCGCAACACCTCGAGAATCGATTCGGACGATACGACATGTTCGACATTCCACTCATTCGCCGTGCCAACATCCATGAACTCGATATAACGAAGCGTGATATTCCGTTCTTTGAAATAAGCGGCCATCGGGGCAACTTCATGATCGTTCCATCCTTTCCGGACGACCATGTTCACTTTCACCTCAAGCCCTTGTCGTTTCGCCTCATCGATGCCTCGTAACACCGTCTCGGGCGACGTCCCGCGCCCGTTCATCATCCCGAACGTCTCGGCTGATAAGGCGTCTAGACTCACATTGACCCGGTCCAGCCCGGCTTGTTTCAACGCCTTCGCCATCCGTTCTAAATAGACGCCGTTCGTCGTCAACCCGATCGTCTCGATGGTCGTGACCGCTCGGAGACGGTGAATCAGTTCATCGAGATTCGCTCGGAGTAACGGTTCACCTCCGGTCAAGCGCACTTTCTTCACGCCATGCGGGGCGATAATCCGAACGAATCGCTCAATCTCATCGAATGATAGCAATTCATCTCGCTTTAAAAATTGGTGGTGGCGAAACGCTTCTTCAGGCATGCAGTAGCGGCATCGGAAGTTACATTTATCAATCACCGAGATACGCAAATCTTCCAACGGTCGTCTCCGACGATCGGTCCATGGTGTCATATGGGTTCATCCTTTCTGTCAACGACAGAAGGGACCTCCTAAGTCCCTTCCCAAAAGTCAGCGAATCGGCTTTTCAGCACCGTTCCGCAAATAGTAATAAATTGTAGTGACGATTGAAATCGCGTAGAGTCCGAGCATGACGAACAACGCGCCATTGAACGAACCGACGAGTTCGAGCGACCAGCCGAACATTTTCGGAATGAAGAAGGCGCCGTAAGCGGCAAACGCTGCCGAGAATCCGACGACGGCCGGTGTCTTCGTTGCCACAAACACGTGGGGAATCATCGCAAACGTCGCACCGGAGTTGAGTCCGGTCGCGATGAACAGAACTACGAACGAGATGAAAAACATCGTCAAGTTGTCGTTCGTGATGGCCAGGATGACACTCATCGTCCCGAGCGCCATGACACCGAACACGACCAATGTCACTTTGGCCGCTCCGACCTTATCGCTAATCCAACCTCCGAATGGACGTGAGGAAGCGCCGAGGAACGCACCAAGGAAGGCGAGTGCCAACAAGTCCGATTCAGGGAACTTTAATTTCAAAATCATCGGGAACGCAGCGGCATATCCGATGAACGAACCGAAGGCCGCCGTGTAGAGCAACGTTTGAATCCAAAAGTGCTTGTCTTTGAACACGCTCGCCTGTTCTCGAATCGATTGGCGTGCCGTCGGTAAGTTATCCATGAACAAGTAGGCACAGACTGTCAATATGATGGTCGGCACGACCCAAAGCAGCGCCGCGTTTTGGAGCCAAATCTGTTGCCCGGTCTCAGTCACGAGGGCGTTGCCGCCAATGAATCCGAATATACTCGTCGTGATGACAAGCGGTGTGATCAATTGAACGAGCGAGACGCCCAAGTTCCCGATGCCTCCGTTAATCCCGAGCGCCGTCCCTTTTTTCGCTTTCGGATAAAACGCACCGATATTGGCGTTTGACGACGAGAAGTTCCCCCCACCTAGTCCGCAAAGAGCGGCCAAAATCATGAACACCCAATACGGTGTGTTGACGTTTTGCACGGCGTAGGCGATACCAAGGAGCGGCAACAACAAAATCGACGTCGAGAAGATCGTCCAGTTCCGCCCGCCGAATATACTGTTCGCAAACGTGTAGAAAAAGCGCAACGACGCCCCGACAAGTCCAGGCAGTGCGGCCAACGTAAATAATTGGCCTTGAGTAAAGCTGAATCCAATCGAATTCAATTGGACGGCCGCGACCGACCACATCTGCCAAACGATGAACGCAAGCGTCAGGGCCGGGACTGAGACAAGTAGGTTGCGATTGGCGACTTGTTTCCCCGTCCCTTCCCAGAACCCCACGTCCTCTGGCTTCCACTCGGCGAGTGCATGCGACCCTTTGTCTAATTGTTGCATTGTCTATTCCTCCTCTAAACGGTTCAATTCGTATCCTAATCCCATCCTATCGACCCCTCCCTTAAAAAAGTGTGCCTTCTTTCACACTTATTTCGCATGTTGAGTTTTTTTATCGGCTTGTCATCAATCTGTGACAAAATCGCCTTTCTTTCGGTTCTGTGACATTGAACACAGAAAAACCCTCCCCGATTCCTTATCGTAAGGAATAGAGGAGGGATAACTGTGTCACATCTTATTCAAATTCATTGCGCATCCGAGGCTCGTTTGGCGCTGCAGCCATATTTCTTCAGTCAAGATGGGGCCCATGTGTTCCGCGTCTTCGGTGTCTCGATTGCCGAAGCGGCGTTCACGGAGACGGGCATCACCGTCACGTTCCCACTGGAAAGTCCGATGGAAGAACTGCAAGCCCTGCATGACTTGCTTGTCCGAATCGATACAAACCACGACGTGACGATCGATGATACCCAGGCGGTCATCGGCTACCTAGGGGACGGGACGGTGGTCACCGTCTATCGCCACTTCAAACGTTGGCTGGACTTTTTGTCCGCAGCGCGCGTTCGCTCGATGGAAGGTGTCGTCGTCGAAGTCCGTGCTAACGGGGTCAAGCTAGCCGAAGGAGTACTTCGGTCTTACGAGTTGATGGAAGATGGCGATTTTTATGTATCGGCCTGTACAATCGAGGCCGATGGGTTAGAACATTTCGAGGGCGAGCTATCACTTGCCGCCGTGATGTGATCAATCGATGACACAGACTGAAATGGGACAGTCCTCACAATGGTTGAGCTGTTTCAAGCGGTCGAGGTCATGAATGATGATTTGACGAGACGGGAGCGACAAAATCCCCTCTTGGGCGAGCTCGTTCAACATGCGGTTCACGCGTTCGCGCGACGTTCCGCAATAGTTGGCGAGCTCTTGATTTTTCAGTTTCAAGTCGATGAGAATGCCACCTTCGACTTCCACCCCATAGCTGTTCGCCATGCGAATGAGCGTCGAATAAAGCGCCCCTTTCTTCCCGTTCAACACCAAGTCTCTAAATTTCGTATGCTGCTTCCGCATATGTTCGTTAATCATAATCATGAACTCGCGGACGAACTCGGGATTCGATGACAAAATCATCGTTTCAATCCGTTCGATTTTGACCGCATAAATTTCACTGTCTTCTAACGCTTTCGCGTTAAACAGATATTTCGGATCGATTGCGAACAACGTCAATTCTCCGCAACAAGCCTCAGCGCTTAAACAACGTAACGTCAATTCTTTTCCATTTTCCGTCAATTTCGAAATTTGGATTAGTCCACTCTTTACAATATAAAATTCGGATGCGTCTTCTTGTTCCCGGAACAGAAACCCGCCTTTGGGGACATGAATGATTCGATGTGCCAATTTTTTTGTTTCCTCGAGCACCATCGATTTACTTGAATGAGCCATTTCCACCGACCTTCCTTAAAAACACGTTGCACCATATGAAAGCTTGCCTTCATTCTAAACACAAACCCCCTCGAAACGCAATCAACATTTGGAAGCGTTTCAAGGGGACGACTATTCTTTCGTACGATATTCAATTTTTTTCCAATATCGATATAATAAGGCGATCAATCCGACATTGATGATGGCGATGGCCATATATAGTCGCATCGAGACATGATCATACACCATATAGCTCTCAATTGTATATTGCAACAGCACCATGTTCGTCGCGAGCAACACGACCAGTCCGATTAAACTCCAACCGTTACGCCCCATGATGAATCTCTCTTCCGACCGCAAAGATTTTCCCGTTCTCAATCTCCAGTAGGATTTTAGGAAGCTCCCGTTGTGGCGGACCCGCTTGCGGCTGCCCATCCAGATCGAAGTAGCCGCGGTGACATGGGCAGAGGAGCACATCTTCTTCCTCTACATAAAACACAGGACACTGCAGATGTGTACATTTGTTGTTATAGGCGACGAACTCACCGGTCTTTAAATGAACAAGCAATGATGGTTCCGTACCCGGATATTCAAATTCGAGTGATTTCCCGCGCTCGAGCGCCTCGACCGTCGTGATGAACTGACGGTCGGTTCTCGGCTCGCTTCGAACGAAGGTCGCGATATTGAACGGGACCGTCGCGAGACCGAGCGCGATGCCGGCCCCAAACGTCGATTTGATGAAGGCCCGTCGGTTCAGTTTCACATCATCGGCCCGACTCAAGTTATCGACAAGTGCGGATAACCGTTCCCGCTCTTTTGAATCTTTCGACATAAGTCATCTTCCTTTCTGCCTCAGTCGGAATAGACGCCAAAGAATTCAGGGACGTAATTCCATTTATCGTCTTGTGAAGGTTTTTTTCCTTCAATCATGTTCATTTGAACGCGCTGACGACGCAGTTGCATCATCTCGTCATGGTCAATGAAACGAATCGCATCTGACGGACAAACTGACGCACACATCGGCGCGATATCATGTTTGGAACGGTCGTAACACATGTCGCATTTATACATCTTGTTCTTCTCAAAATCGAACTTCGGAATCCCGAACGGACAAGCGAACGTACAGTTCCGGCAGCCGATACATTTTTCTTCGGAAGCCGATAAGACGACACCTTCTGGCGTGATTTGAATCGCATTGGCCGGACACACTTGAGCACAAGCTGGATTTTTACATTGCATACAGATCATTGGGAACGTCTGACGGTTCTCCGAGAAATCGATATAGTCCACGTAGTTGCGCTCAAGTCCGTCATGATCGCCACATTCGCGGCAAGCCGCCTGACAAGCTCGACAGCCGATACAGCGTTCAAATTCTAAATACATGACTTTATTCATTTCGTATGAACCTCCTCATCCATGACGTGACAGCTCGTCGCAATCGCATGGTCCGCCATGAACGGTACGCTCGAACCGAGTGGCACCGTCAACGGGTTAATGTGTAGCGGCGTATTCGCCGGTAACTTCTTCAGTTGAACCGCGCATACTTTGAACTCAGGCATGCGTGACATCGGATCGAGGCACGGATTCGTCAATTGATTGATGGCGAGCTCTTTGCCCCAATGGTAAGGGACAAAGACGGTATCGTTTCGAATCGCCTTCGTCAAACGCGCCTCGACGACCATCGCTCCGCGGCGTGTCCGCAATTCGACTTTGTCACCTGTTTGTAGGCCATAACTTGAGGCGAGCTCGGGATGAATCTCCACGAACGGCAATTTTGACATCGTGCTCAAGAAATCGACACGACGCGTCTGGTTGCCCGACAAGTAATGGAAGACGACACGGCCTGTCGTGAGCGTGACCGGATATTCTTCATTCGCATATTCGCCGGCCGGTCGATACGTGACGACGGGCAAATTCGCTTTCCCGTTTGCCGTCCCAAACCGTTCTTTGAACATCGTCGGTGTGCCCGGATGGTCTTCAGACGGACACGGCCAGAAGACACCATATTCGTTGTCGATTCGTTCCCACGTGATTCCGGAGTAGTCGGCCGCTCCACCTTTTGTCGCGATGCGGAACTCCTCCCAAATGTCACGCGCCGTCTCGTACGGGAAGTACTGTCCGCGTCCCATCCGTTCAGCAATCCGCTTCATGATTTCCCAGTCTGGAAGCGAGTCTCCGAGAGGTTCGCGTACTTTCCGGATCCGAATGACACGTCCTTCTAGGTTCGTCGTCGTCCCTTCATCTTCGGCCCACGAACAAGCCGGCAAGACGACGTCCGCGAACTCGCAAGATTCTGACATGAAGAAGTCGCTGACGACGAAGAAATCGAGCTTATTGAAACTGTCCCACACGTACGGTAGGTTCGGTGCCGAGACGGCCGGATTCGAACACATGAGGTGCATCGCCCGAATCGTTCCCGCTTGAATCTCATCGAACATTTCGAATGCAGACACACCTGGTTTTGGCATCTCGGAAGGATCGATGCCCCAGACACCGCTCACATATTCGACGGCTTTCGGGTCAGTTAACTTCCGGTAGCCCGGTAACAAATCGGCTTTTTGTCCATGTTCCCGTCCGCCTTGGCCATTCCCTTGCCCGGTCATCGTAGCGACACCCGAGGCGAATTTTCCGACCATGCCGCGCAGAAGTGCCATCGACGTGTAAAGCGAGACGTTGTCGACGCCTTTTGACTGTTGTTCGACACCACGGGCAAACAACATGACCGACCGTGGGCTCTTTCCGTAAATGTGACCTGCCTTTTCAAGCTTTTCGATAGCAATCCCCGTCACATCACTCGTCCGTTCGAGCGTCCAGTCACGGACCGACGCCTTCAACTCTTCGTAGTTATCGCAACGCTCATCCACATACGCTTGATCGACATAATCGTGTTCGACTAAAAAGTTGAGCAGTCCCATCGCAAGCGCCGCATCCGTCCCCGGTTTCAAATCGAGGTGGACATCGGCGACACGCGCCATCGGAATCTCACGCGGGTCGGCGACGATGATTTTCGCGCCTTTGTCCTTCGCTTTCCAAATATGCTGCGTCGTCGTCGGATGACATTCGGCGATATTCGAACCGGCGACAAAGAACGTGTCAACATGCTCGAACTCCGTCCACGGGAGCGTCGCCCCGCGGTCAATCCCGAGAGTCTTTAAGAAACCGCCGGCAGCAGATGACATACAGAAGCGGCCGTTATAGTCGATGAATCGTGTGCCGAGTGCGACCCGCGCATACTTCCCGACGAGGTAACATTTCTCATTCGTCATCGAGACGCCGCCGAAGACAGACACCGCATCCTTTCCGTGCTCTCGTTGAATCCGTTTAAAGTTCGCTTCGATCACGTCGAGCGCTTCGTCCCATGTCGCTTTCTCAAACTTGCCATTCCGCTTGATGAGCGGTGTGAGGATGCGGTCCGGATGCTCAATCGTTTGATAGGCCGTGACGCCTTTCGGACAAAGCTTGCCTTTATTCACCGGGAAATCGTAGCGTGGTTCGACGCCTTTGACGGCTCCGGTCTTCTCATCGACCCGGATGTGCATGCCGCACTGCATACCGCAGTAACAACAATGGGTCGTAATCAGTTTCTCACCAGGTTTGATTAAGTTCTGTACTTCTGGCGACGTTAAAAAGTCACTCATCGTCTTCCCCTCCATAGAACGTTTCCGCTCTTCGTTTTGAAAATCCACTGACGTGATAGCCGTTAATCGTTTGAAGCGGATAATGCATCCCGTCACTTCCTGGCCGTCCGAGCGCCGAATCGAGCCGGGCCCGACGACGACAGGCGTGACAGAGGTCTTGGACCGTATGTGCCGCATCGACTTTTACGAGTTGGTCCGACCCTTCGAGCAATTGTTTCACTTGCTCGATTTCTTCAAGCGTCCCGGTCGGTTCTCCGCATTTAACGCACAGGTGTCTCATCTTTTGCCTCATCTTTCGTCTCCTTCGGCCGGCCGAACCCTGGCATCGACATGCCGGTATTCGTATCGACCGGGTGCGTCGACAACTGTCCATTCATCAAGTTCAACTGCATCTTCACACGCATCGAACGTCGACACGGTTGGCAGTAATCCGACAGCTGGGTCCCGTCACTGAGTCCGAGCTGAATCGTCTGTGCTTGTAAAATCGCTTGGACGTCCTCGACTTGATTGTCCGTTGCATAGCGTGTGCCACAACCAGCGCAGACACGCGTCTCATCCGCTTCGACTTCCCGGTAGTTCATCGGTACGCTGGCTGCCATCGGTCGGACTGGCAAGTGGAACAGTTTACCGAACGGGAAGTAGCATAAAAAGATGATGACGGTCAATTGATGGAACAAGGCGAGTTCATGATGAATGAAGCCGCCGAAGAATACGTACGACACGGTCAACAAGAGACCTGATACGGTGACGATGAGCAACATGAGGAGCGGTAAAATATCAAATTCAAACCGCTGTGTCACTTTCACGTCCTGGTCGTTAATCCGGCGATAGAGTGCCATGAGCACGCCGACGAGCAACATGAGCGCGGTGATGTTCAAGCCGTTATAGACGAGCTCGGCGAACAACCCGTGCGCGGCCATTTTGATGGTCGGGATGTTGAAGACGACGATTTGATACGTCTCGATATCAATCAAATCAAAGCGCATCCATTGGAACGTCAAGCCGAACGTGATGGCGAACGACCCGAGGCATCCCCAGGCGATCAACATATGTTGGGTCCAGCGGTACCAGCCACGTTCCCAGATGAACTTCTGTAAGACGATGTTATTGACAGTTGTCGTGGCGACGGCTTTACTGGTCCGTTTCTTTTCTGCCTTCATTTGTTTAAGGCTCCGCTTCAATACTTGCGAAGTGGCCGGCCGTGCAAAGAATAACGTCAAACGAACGACCATCCCAATCATGCAAATGACGGCGGCGATATAGTAGCCGAACAACGCCATGTCCACGTGCTCAAATCCTGCCGACGCGACCCACGTCGAGAGCACCAAGGCGGTGAATCCTACGAACGACCACTTTGCAGCGGTCGAATAAAAATAACGATCGGACATATGTGTTCCTCCTTCTCTTTCCGAGCGACTTCATAGTTTCATCATAAAGATGACATCTCGACTTAACTGTTACTTTTTTCACAGATAAGCGATTCGAGACGTGACAGAATAATGAACGAAGGAGGCGTTCCCTTATGAAATCATCATTCAAAATCATGTTATTTCTCGCCATCGCAGCCATGCTTGTCGTCTTTTCCATCGGGTTTGTCTTCGCTAACCGCGCGACGACCGAGCCAGACGTCGAAGGATATGTGATTGAAGTGAATGAGTTTGACCGCACCGCTCTCGTCATCAGTGGTATCACTGCAGAAGAGGCGACGCTCTCTCCTGACACTCTTTTCGCGCAAAGTGAACCGGAAGACGTAAGTTGGTTCAAGTTTCAAGTGAAAGCCACGTTCGAACAAATCGCTGTCGGGGACCACGTCCACATTTGGAAAAAGACCGGCCCAAGTATCTTAAATACTCCGAACCGGTCTTATGTGAAAAAAGTCGACGTGATTGACTAATATTGACGTTTGCCATAACGTTCACTCAGCCATAGGACTAAAAACGCCAAACCAACCAACCATCCGCTCCAGACGAGTGCCTGGGTCATATCACCGTTGATTGTCGCCATATAAATCGCAGTAGCAAGTGTCATCGTCTCGCCCGGAATGTTCCCGGCAATCATCATCGTGATCCCGAACTCGCCGATTGACCGTGCGAAACCGAGGACGAAGCCGCTCGTCAACGCGGGGAGCAGCAGTGGAATCGTCACGTAAGTGAACAGTTGACGCTCTGACCCGCCGAGCACGCGTCCGGCCTCATACCATTCTGCATCGAGTTGTTTGAGCCCGAGACGAATCGTTTGGTAGATGAGCGGAAACGCGGCCAAGGCGGACGCGATGACGTTCGCCTGTTTGGTGAACAAGATCGTGACGGGCAAGAACCCACCGATCCCGTTGTTCCCGAGGACAATCAAGGCGTATAGCCCGATGACTGTCGGCGGCAAGATAAGCGGCAGTAAAAACACTGTCTCCAGCAGCCGCTTTCCTTTAAATTGACGGTGATGCATGAAATAGGCCGCTCCGAAGGCAAGGACGAAGGCGCTCACCGTCGCCATCATCCCGACTTCGAATGTGAGTTGAAGTGGAGATTGCGTCATTTGGAAAATCCTTTCGCCAAAAAGTGAGCTTGAATCTCATCATCAAACAAACGCGCATAGATATCGCGGACGTATGGATCATGCGTTAAGCGAACTGCCGGATACGAAATCGCACCCGTCGCTTCAAACGGGACCGACTGAATCGACTCGATGTCCGTCGTGAGTTCCGTTTTATAAACGAATCCCGCATTGGCGTCACCTTGTTCGATGAGCGTCAGCACTTGTCTCACGTTTTGGGCGAACATGACTCGCGGCTCCACTTCCTCCCACACATCTTCCCCTTCGAGCGCCACTTTTGCGTAACGACCGGCCGGGACATTGATTGGATCACCGATGACGATGCGAGCACATGTATTTAAGTCGTCCCACGTCTCCGCGCACGGTTTCCCTTTCGGTGTTACGAGCCACAATTCGTTATGCAAGAACATATCCCGCTCTAGAATCGGGATTTGTAATCGGTCGACATCGTCAACGCTCGCGGCTAAAAAGATATCTGCCGGAGACCCGTGATTGATTTGTGCTCGCAAAGCGCCGCTCCCGTTCGTCACGACCCGAACATCAATCCCATCGAATTCCGCTTCAAGTTGTCGCTCGATCTCTTCCAAAGCCGGTCCTAAGCTCGCCGCTGCCAGGATGGTCACAGTGTCCTCCGAATCTGAACTCGACCAGACTTGACTTAGTAATAAGGCGACTGCCATCCCTATGATGACTCCACTCACCCGTTTCATGATTGATCACTCCTTTGCTTCTCTTTTATCGTAGCGATTGCTTCGCCTCCCATCTGTATCAAACGTCACAAAAATACACCCCTACGTCAGTAGAGGTGTGCCCTTATTAAGCGAACGTGCGCGCCCGCGGGAATAAAATGTTGTTCTCGAGATGAATATGTTCGAACGTATCCGATTCGAGCGCTTCTAACCGTTGATAGACAAGACGATACGTCCCACACGCACCTTCAGGCGGCGTATAGTCGTTCGTGATGTGCCGAAGCTCTTTCAAGATGTCACCCGCTGCTGCATGTTCTGACTCGAGCAAAGCCAAAATGTCATCAAGCTCCCGTCTCGTTTCAGCTGTCGGTGCCGTCTCATGACGAAGCAACGTCGGGAAGTCTTCCGTCTCTTCTTTGACGATATGTTGTTCAAGTTCCACTTTCAATTGATTGAACAATTGGTGAATGCGACCGAGGTGCGGATGATTTTGTCCGTGAACCCGGAACACTTTTGTCACATATGGTGTGAGCTGAGGCAATTCGTCCGTCAAAAACTGGTGATGCTTATAAATGATGTGCTCAATCAATTCCGAAGAAGAAGCGGCATCCCAATCGATGCTCTTCTCGTTCATCTCTTGCTTGCGTTGATAGAGCGCATTGACTTCTTCTAAAATATCTTCTGTCGACCGTTTCGATTTGTCAGTCGCTTCAGCGAGTGGTCGGTTGCCACCACAACAAAAATCGATTCGGTTCCGTTTGAAGATGTCTGCTGCTTGCGGGCATTGTTTGACGATTTCAGATACGTGCGTATCGCCCGTGAATGTCTGTGTCATCTGTCATAACCTCCATATTCGTTTTGACATGTTTAGCGTAGCAAGAGTTTGACGACAAAAATGTGAAATACGTCACATTTAGGTGAACGGGATTGCCTCGTTCCAAATTTGGACACAAAACAGCCCCTCATTTTGTGAGGGGCGTCGATTAATGGGAAGGCGTTTCAAACTGCTCTGCCTCTGTCGATCCGGCCAGTGCCGTCGTCGACGACTGGCCTCCAGAAATGACGAGTGACACTTCATCAAAGTACCCGGTCCCGACTTCGCGCTGGTGACGTGTCGCCGTATAGCCATGCTGCTCCGCCGAGAATTCAGCTTGCTGCAACTCGGAATAGGCAGCCATCCCGCGGGCTTTGTATCCGCGTGCGAGTTCGAACATTCCGAAGTTGAGCGAGTGGAAACCAGCGAGCGTGACGAATTGGAACTTGTACCCCATCGCACCAATTTCTTGTTGGAACGTTGCGATTTCCTCGTCTGACAGCTTCTTCTTCCAGTTGAACGAAGGTGAGCAGTTGTAAGCAAGCAGTTTGCCCGGATATTTCGCGTGAATCGCATTTGCGAATTGGCGTGCCTCGTCCAAATCGGGCTCGGAAGTCTCGCACCAGACGAGGTCGGCGTACGGTGCGTAGGCAAGACCACGCGCGATTGCCTGCTCGATGCCTGCCTCGGTGCGGTAAAACCCTTCCGGTGTCCGGTCACCGACGATGAACGGATGGTCGATTGGGTCGATGTCGCTCGTAATCAAATTCGCCGCGTGAGCATCCGTCCGGGCGACGATAATCGTCGACACCCCCATGACGTCTGCCGCGAGCCGAGCGGCAATCAAGTTTTTCACGGCCGTCTGTGTCGGTAGCAACACTTTCCCGCCGAGATGTCCGCACTTCTTCTCTGACGACAATTGATCCTCAAGATGGACACCGGCCGCTCCCGCCTCAATCATCGCCTTCGTCAGTTCGAACACGTTGAGCACACCGCCGAAACCGGCCTCCATGTCAGCGACAATCGGGGCGAACCAATGCGTATCGCCTTTTCCTTCCGCCGTTTGGATATGGTCGGCGCGTTGAAGCGCCTGATTGATCCGTTTGACGACGCTCGGCACCGAATTGGCCGGATACAGGCTTTGATCCGGATACATATGTCCCGACAAGTTCGCGTCGGCGGCAACTTGCCAACCGCTCAAATAGATGGCCTCAAGACCAGCCTTTACTTGCTGGATGGCCTGGTTCCCCGTTAACGCCCCGAGCGCGTGGACGTAGTCCCGCTCGTGGAGTAACTCCCATAACCGTTCCGCTCCTTTTGTCGCGAGCGTATGTTCAATTAACACCGACCCCCGAAGTCGCATCACGTCTTCCACTCCGTATGGACGTTCGACCCCAATAAATCGTTCCGACTGTATCATTTCCTCAACTTGTGCGCGTTGTTCGTTCATACCTATTCCTCCTGTATTATATTAATTTTATATTTAATCATTTGTTATATAACAGATGGTGCATGATTAATCCAAGTATGCGCAGCACTCAAGCGCCGACTTGAAGGATGAGTGTTCCATGCCGCAGCAGCGACAGACGTTCTCTTCATCACGTTCTTCCGGTTTGCGGAACACGACGACTTCTTCGACTGGCTCTCTCATGATTTGGAGCGATCCGTCGGCCCGGTCTAGGACGAGGCGCATCAAATCGTTCCCGTAGACGAACGCCGTGTTCGCGAGCGTCGCTGTCGATTCCCCTGAGATGATTCGACGGACGACCCAACGTTCAATTAACTGTTCGCTTTCGATTTTTTTCGTTGTCATAATGATGCTCCTCCTTTTAAGTTCGGTTCTAATGTCACTTGTTGTAAAAACTGTCGACGGCGCCGGTGCAAAATCGGTTCCGTATATCCATTCGGCGATTCGCCGCCTTCGAATACTAAATCTCGCGCCGCTTGATAGGCGATCGAACGCTCCACGTCAGGCGTCATCGGGCGATAGTACGGGTCCGACGCGTTTTGCGCGTCGACGACACCGGCCATCCGGACGAGCGTCGCTTCCACTTGCTCTCGACTACAGACGCCATGATACAACCAGTTGGCCACGTGCTGACTCGAGATGCGGAGCGTCGCCCGGTCTTCCATTAAGCCGACATGATGAATATCGGGCACTTTCGAGCAGCCGACACCTTGTTCGACCCAACGGACGACATACCCGAGTAAGCCTTGCAAGTTATTCTCGAGCTCCTCGTTCACGTCTTCGTCCGTGTAGTCTCGCGTGGCGAGTGGGATTTCAAGCAACCGACTCCGTTCCATCACATGATCGAACGAACGAGCGGCCACTTCACGTTGGACGTCAAAGGCGTCGACTTGATGGTAATGGAGTGCATGAAGCGTGGCGGCCGTCGGTGATGGGACCCAGGCCGTCGTCGCCCCGGACCGGACATGGTTGATTTTTTCGCGCATCATCTCGCCCATACGGTCCGGCATGGCCCACATTCCTTTCCCGATTTGTCCGCTTCGATGGAATCCGGCGTCGAGTCCGCACCGGACGTTCGACCGCTCATACGCGTCGAGCCAAGCCGAGGCTTTCATCTCACCTTTTCGGCGCATCGGTCCGAGCGTGAGCGAGGAGTGAATCTCATCCCCGGTCCGGTCGAGGAAGCCTGTATTGATAAAGACGATGCGCTCTTTCACTCGTTCAATGCAGTTCTTTAGATTGAGCGACGTCCGACGCTCCTCGTCCATCACACCAACTTTAATCGTGTGACGCGGCAGCTCGAGCACGTCTTCAATCGCGTCGAACAAATCGTTCGTGAAGGCGACTTCTTTCGAGCCATGCATTTTCGGTTTGACGATATAGATCGAACGTTCGCGAGAATTGTGTCTAGCGTCGAGATGACGGCTCGAGATGAGCGCTGTGAAAATCCCGTCCAGGATGCCTTCCGGCACTTCACGCCCTGCCTCATCAAGCATCAAATCCGTCGTCATCAAGTGTCCGACGTTGCGAATGAACAAGAGTGACCGTCCCGGTAGCGTGACTTCACGTCCTTCCGGTCCGATATAATGCCGGTCCGGGTTCAATTTCCGTGTGAGTCGTCTCCCGCCTTTCATGAATGTCGCCTCGAGTGTTCCGTCCATGAGACCGAGCCAGTTCGAGTAGAGCTGGACTTTCTCTTCGGCGCACACGGCCGCGACCGAGTCCTCACAGTCGATGATGGCCGATAACGCTGATTCGAGCTCGATATCGACAAGTCCCGCTCGATCTGTTTTTCCGATTGGATGGTTCCGGTCAAACTTCAGCTCGACGTGAATCCCGTTGTGGACGAGCAGGATCTTCTTCGGATCACTTGCCTCCCCGACATAGCCGACGAGACAATCGTCTTGGAACGCGATGCGGTTCCCTTCGATGATGGCGTACGGCCTGCCCTCTGACACGAGATAGCCGTCCGTTTCCTCATGTAAGCCTTCCCCGAGCGGAAACGTATCGTCGAGAAACTGTTTGGCGTAGGCGATGACCTTCGCCCCCCGTTCCGGATTATATCCAGCCGTCGGCTCCTCGTCCGTGTCGATGACGTCCGTTCCGTACAAGGCGTCGTACAAGCTGCCCCAGCGAGCATTCGCCGCGTTCAACGCATAGCGCGCATTATCGAGCGGGACGACGAGCTGTGGCCCGGCCTGTATAATCTCTGAGTCGACGTTCGTGACGTCGATCGTAAAATCGGGAACGATTGGCTCGATGTAGTGGATGTCTTGCAAGAACGCCTCGTATCGATGTTGCTCGAAGGTCGGACCATGTTCCTTGTACCAGTCCTGTAACAATCGTTCATATGCTACTCGTTCTTCCATCAATGCTTCGTTCCGCTCCGTGAAGTCGTCTAGAATTTGACCGACCCCCACCCAAAACTGTTGCCGGGAAGCCTCTTCGGGCAATACCCGCTGCGCAATCAAGTTGACGAGTGCACGATGGACACGGTATGTGCCAATCCTTACGTATTGTTCCAATCCGTCACATCCTTTCGAATAATTGTTATATATCAGTTGAATATAATATAGACTATTATATAACAGTTTGACAACAGTTTTTTTGAATCTTTTTATTTGCCTTCTCTCTTCAAACCGATTAGGATGAATTGTGTGACCTATCAATGATTGATTTATCAATTAGTTTTAAGGAGGATGTCTCATGCGCGACGCCTGTTCGCTCAGCGACGAAATCCTTTACCACGTCATCACCGTACAAAAAGAACTCGCCCAACTGTTCGATACGGAAATGGACGGGCTCAGTTCGACCCGCTTCGATATTTTAAGCAACCTGCATCACGTCGGACCGTTACGGCAACGTGAATTGCAACAACGGGTCGGCGTCGACCATGCCGCCATCACGCGTCACTTAAAACAGCTTGAGACACAGGGCTTAATCACGCGCGAACGATGTCTTCAAGACAATCGGGTCATCTTTGTCGATTTGACGGATGACGGTCGTGAGCGGATTGCACATTGGACCGAGCAAAAGAAGTGCTTATCGGACCGACTTTTTGTAAACATGAAGGTAGAGGATCAACAACAGCTACTCGAATTGTTAAATACATTACAAACCAACATTCAACACGAAAGGAAGACCCTTATATGAACACGACTACACAAAAAGACTTTATGGAGATCGTCAAAGGACGCCGCTCGATTCGCGTATACGATGAGAACGTCAAAATCTCGAAAGAAGAGATGACACAAATCTTGGAGGAAGCGACTACGGCTCCGTCGTCACTTAACCTGCAACCATGGCGCTTCGTCGTCATCGATAGCGCGGAAGGCAAAGACACGCTCCTCCCGCTCGCAAGCTTCAACAAACGCCAAGTCGAGACGTCATCTGCCGTCATCGCCATCTTCGCCGATTATCAAATGGCCGATTACACAGAAGAGATTTTCGATACGGCCGTTGAACGTGGCCTCATGCCGCCAGACGTCCGCGACCGTCAAGTCGATATGATTACAGGCATCTTCAAAGATGCACCGAAAGAGTCAATCAAAGACAGTATCTTGCTCGACTCAGGCCTCGTCGCGATGCAGCTCATGCTCGTCGCCCGCGCCCACGGCTATGACACGAACCCGATTGGTGGCTATGACAAAGCGAACATCGCGGAAGCGTTCGGCCTCGAAAAAGAGCGCTACCTTCCGGTCATGCTCCTCTCAATCGGAAAAGCCGCGGAAGACGGTTACCAATCAGTCCGCTTCCCAATCGACCGCATCACAGACTGGAAATAAGAAAAAGCTCAAGCGCCGAGGCGCTTGAGCTTTTTTTCATCCGATGTATTTGACGACCTCGTTGAAGTCACGGCGTGTCTTCGGCGCGAAGTCACGGGCCCGATGTCCGAACGCGACCATGACCGAGAGCGACCAAGCGCCTCGTTCCATGACACCTTCTGAAATCAACAATTCGTCAATATCTGCTTGATTGAACCCTTCAATCGGGCATGAGTCGACACCGATTTGGGCAGCAGCCGTCATCATGTTGCCGAGCGGAATGTACGTCTGACGTTTAATCCACTCTTGGAACACACGCTCGTCGTCCAACAATCGATAATCTTGTTCTTGGAACTCACGGACACGCTTCACACGGAGGGCATATTCGTCTTCCGTCCGACCTTGGACGTCCGTGACGACGTGACGGATATAGTCCGAATCATATCGCATCGCTTCAGGCGTCCGCGCCAAAATCAACACGAAATGACTTGCCGTCAACGCTTGTCCTTGTGCACCCCAAGCATGGTCTTTAATCTTTTGGAGCAAGTCTTCGCGACGAACGACGACGAACTGCCACGGCTCGAAACCGAACGAACTCGGTGACAAACGGCCCGTCTCCAAGATGAACTCGAAATCTTCCTCATCGATTTTTCGGTCCGCATCGAACTCTTTCGTCGCTTGACGCCAACGATACGCGTCTAAAATATCTTCTTTTTTCACGATTTTCCACTCCCCATTCACCAAGATGACTCCATCATATCAAAACGATAAATGAGAAAGCGCTCATGAAGATTCTTCAATGGTAATCGGACATCCTGCACGTAGCGAAACGGCGTCTCATCGTTCAAAAAATGTAAGTACTCATCGGCCGGATAATAGAGGATGAGGTCGACCGGGCGCGGTGTGCGCTCGACCGAGTCGATAATATTCGCGACTACCTGCCGGAACACGTTCACCGAGAACGGGTTGAAGAAATAAAAGCGGTTCGCCTCAGCCGGCACCTCAAACTGTTCGGCGTAGCCGCGGACGAGCTGAACACTGCCACGCGTCCGATGTTTCTTGGCATAGTTCATCCAATTCTCGAGCGCCGCCTCGTGGAAGCCGCCGTCCATCTCGACACCGATGGCCCGGACCCGGAACGTATAGGCGAGATAAAACGGAAGCCGCCCCTTCCCCGAACCGAAATCTACGACCGTGTCCGTTGCGGCGAGCGGATAGGCGTCACGCAACAAGTCGAGCGCCTCATAAGGAGTCGGTTCATAGCGATGGTATTCAGCCGAGGCCGGGAACCCTTGTTGCGGTTTCGCCGTCTCGATTTGAAGCAATCGTTCATAATCTTGTTCAGTCATAAATCTGTCCTTTCTTGGATGGCGCGGAAAAACGGATGACGCTCCATCTCTTGTTTGAACGCCTGTCGTTCTTGCCACATCACATAGCCGACATAGAGCGGGATGAGCAACTTGAACCAGCTCGGCACGAGGAGCATTCCGGTGACGGCAAGTGGGACGAGACGCAACCATAGGTTCCGATGACGCGGCGTCCGTATATAGAGTAAAATGGCCGACGTACGCCGGGCGGACCCAAACCGATTAGGTCTCGGTCGATAAAGCGGACGTTTGCGCCGACTTGGTTTCTCGATCGCACCCGACGTGGATAATACGGCCCGGTCGAAAGCCATACGCAGCGCCTCACTACGTTCGAGTTCTTGACTAAGATATGGGTGGCGTGACAGCCATCCTTCTCCGATATAAATCGCAAATGCAACGAGGCCGCTGCCGAGGACGACCGCCCCTAAAGGCGAGTCGCTGAGGAGCGCATACATACAAACGAACGTCACACACGTGACCGTAACTCGTAACATCCAATGGCTGCGCCGGACTGTCAACTGATAACGGATCCACGTATGAATCCCGGTCAAAAACAGGAGGCTGATCCCAAATGCGGATATGGAGACAACGGGCCAACCGTCAAGCCAAATAGGACAAAGAGGAGCGTTGAACCTAGTTTGATGGCGTAATAAAACAACGAATCGTGCTTCAATCTGTGAATCAAAGAACGTTTGGCGATCAGCGTCACGTCCGCCCGTTCGATCCAGACGAAAAACTGATTTCTGAGTAGTACGATTCCAATTCCAAGCGCCCAAACGAACATCGGTACTTGGCTCACCCATCTAAGCTCACCTTGCCAAAGCAATCGGTATTGATATCCGAGAAAGATGGCGAACGGAATGACTCCGTAAAGAACGACTGTCCAATCCAAAATGAGCCGCCACGTCTTCCACTGCTTGGTCATATGGACTCGAATACGTCTAGCAAACAGCTGATGTTCATTCATCGCATAACCACATCTTCCATCATATCGAACAGCGACTCGCCTTCGGTTTGCAGGCTGAGACGCAATTCATCTTTCGTCCCACTTGCGAGCATGCGTCCGTCATCGATCCAGACGAAGCGGTCGCATAACCGCTCTGCCGTGTCGAGGACGTGGGTGACGAGAAGCACCCCGGTGCCTTGACGGCGTTCCGCTTCAAGTAAACGAAGCAACTGAATCGTCGTCGTCGCGTCGAGTCCGACGAACGGCTCATCGACAAGGAGAAACTTCGCCTCTTGGATGAGCGCCAACAGAATCATCGCTTTTTGCTTCATCCCTTTTGAGAACGAGGCGATATAGTCGTACCGGACCGTCTCGAGCCGAAACAGACGCAGCAATTCGTCTGTCCGCTCGCGAGTGTGAACACTCGTCAATTCCAATACGAGAGCGATATGTTCCTCGAGCGTCAAATAATCATAGTAAACCGGTTGCTCGGGGATATAGGCGTAGCGGTCGATTTTCACCGTTCCACGCATCCACGGGATTGTTCCGGTGAGACAGGCGAGCGTCGTGCTCTTCCCGGCCCCGTTCGACCCAATCATCCCAACGATTTCGCCCGGTCGGACCTCAAATTCGATGTCCTCAATGACCGACTCACCGCGTTCATACCCGGCTTGTTCAATGTGAACGTCCATTCGAACCTCCTTCGCAAAAAGTCGCCTTTTCAGGCGACGTCATCGAACGATATTGACCGAAGAGAAAACGAACTTGTCATAGCGGTGCCGGGCGAATGAATATTCGAACGGCTTCCCGTTACTCAAGTAAACGACTTGTTCGACTTCGATGATTGGGTCGGTAATGTCATTCTTCAAGTAGCGTTGGTCGTACTCGTCAGGCTTGTCGGCTCGAATCATCTTGTGTGAACTCGTGATTGTATAACCTAGCTCCTGTTGGATGTAGCTATAGACCGACTTCTCTAAAATTTTACGCGACAGTCCTGTAATTAGATTGGCGACCATGTACGTCAATTCGATGACATACGGCTCTTCGTCCACATAGCGGACACGACGAATCTCATAGACTGGTTCCGTCAGCTCAATCATCAAATGGTCAGCGATTTCCTGGGTCGGGAACTTCACTTCGAAATCGAGCACTTCACTGCGCAAACTGCGGTCGCCGATGACTTGCGTCAATCCTCGCGTCTCTTTACTGATGATGTTGATGCGTTCTTTTTGGAAACTGGCTGGCAAGATGAACGTCCCTTTGCCACGCTTCCGATAAATCAAGCCTTCCATCACGAGAATCTCGAGGGCGCGCTTCATCGTCATGCGGCTGACGCCAAACTCTTCTGCCAATTGAATCTCATCTGGGAGCGGTGTTTCGAGTTCATAAGCCTGTTCATTGATGCGATGCCGAATCTCATCAGCAATCGATTCATATTTTGGTTTTTTCTTTGTAGACATATTCCACCTCATGTATAGACATATACAAATAATATATCAAAAAAAGCTGACAAAGAGTAGTCCTTGTCAGCTTTTCCTATTATTCTGTAAATCCATGATTGGCAATCACTTGTTTGAACCAGTGACCCGATTTTTTGATGGTCCGTTCCTGGGTCGCCAAGTCGACACCAACGAACCCATAGCGGTTTTTATAGGCGTTGCTCCATGACCAGTTGTCCATGAACGTCCATAAATGGTACCCTTTCACGTTCGCACCTTCTTCGAGCGCCCGATGCGTCCATTTCAAATGTTCGCGAATGAAATCGATCCGGTAATCGTCCTGGACGCTGCCGTCGGTGTCACGGTAACGTTCTTCTCCTTCAACGCCCATCCCGTTCTCAGAAATGAAACACGGGATGTTGCCATAGTTGTCTTTCAAGTTGATCAAGATGTCATAGACGCCCTGTTCATAAATTTCCCAACCACGATACGGGTTCATCTTACGACCCGGCATCTCATAGAAGTCGAACAGGTTCTCAGGCAGGAACGGCGCATCAGGATTCGGAAGCGACGCTTTGGCCTTGACCCGACGCGGTTGATAGTAATTGATGCCAAGGAGGTCAATCGTATTCGTCCGAATGAGTTCCAAGTCGCCCGGCTGCATCTCCGGCATCGCGCCTTGTTCCTGTAACACGTCGATGAGTTCTTCAGGGAACGTCCCGAGCACGGATGGGTCCAAGAACGAGCGGTTGAAGATGGCGTCGGCCAAGCGCGACGCCTTCAGATCGGCCGGATGTTGGCTGCGCGGATACGACGGTGTCAAATTCAGGATGATCCCGATTTGACCGGGTTGTCCCTGCTTCCGATACGCCTGGATAGCGAGCGCGCTCGATAAGATCGAATGGTAAGCGACTTGAACGGCACGCTTGAAATCGACGACGTTCGGATAGTGGAAATCGTACAAGTAGCCGCCTTCGACCGGTACAATCGGTTCGTTATGGGTGAACCATGTCGTCACACGGTCTCCGAAAAGTTCGAAACACGTCTTCGCGAACTGTACGTAAGCGTCGACGACGTCACGTGATTCCCAACCGCCTCGGTCTTGAAGCGCCATCGGCATGTCGAAGTGATACAAGTTGATGAACGGCTCGATGTCATGATCGATGAGGCAATTGATCACATTGTTATAGAACGTGATCGCCTCTTCATTCACCTCACCGACGCCTTCTGGGAATAGACGTGACCACGAGATTGAGAAACGAAACGTGTTATGTCCGAGCTCCTTCATGAGTGCGATGTCTTGCTCGTACAAATGATAGAAGTTAGACGCCTCCGTCGCGCTGACGCCATTGAAGAATCGGTTCGGCTGTTGCATATACCAATAATCCCAAATATTTAAGCCTTTGCCTCCCTCAAAAGCCGCACCTTCCATTTGCGTCGCCGAAGAGGCCGTCCCCCACCAAAAATCGGTCGGGAATTGATACGTCACTGCTGCTGATGTTTTCGTTTCTGTCGGGTTCGTCATAAACTTTCTCTCCCTTATTCTCTATTTCTCATTCATACCGCTTCGTCTTTATGGTTAGCGGCTTCTTCCTGTTCTTTCTTCAAGTTCAAACGGTCAATAAATTTAAGGAATGGGAACCAGACCGCCAAGATGATCAAGAAGTTGACGAGTTGTAGCAATCCGCCGGCAAGTGAGTTCGTCGCCATCATCCCGCTGATGAACATCGGGACGGTCCAAGGTACCGCGACCCCTGTCGGCGGCGGGACGAGCCCTGTCGACATTGCAAAGTAAGTGACTGTGACCGTGATGAGTGGGGCGACAATCCACGGAATCATGATGAGCGGGTTCATGACGATCGGCAGACCGAAAATGACCGGTTCGTTGACGTTAAAAATCCCTGGTCCGAGTGACAGTTTTCCGATTTGTTTCAACTGCTTCGATTTCAAGAACAACAAAATCGCTACGATGACGGCAAGCGTCGAGCCGGAGCCACCAAGGCCGACCGTATAGATTTCGACGAACTGTTTACTGATGATGTTCGGCACATCTCCGGTCGCCGTGTACGCGTTCAAGTTTTCAAGCGACAACGTATTCCAAATCGGATCCATGACCGAGTTGACGATGACTTGTCCGTGCAACCCGAAGAACCAGAACAATTGGACGAAGAAGATGGCGATCAACGTTGGGACGAGACCGTTACCCAATTTAACGAGCGGCTGTTGCACGACGTTGAAGATGACGTCATGTAAGTTCGTATTGAACAAGCTCGTCACACCGATGTTGAGGAGCAAGAAGACCGTGAGCGTCAACAAGGCCGGAACGAGCGCCGAGAACGACTTCGCAACCGCCGGCGGTACGCCATTCGGCATTTTGATCGTCCAGTTCTTTTGAACGACGAATCGATAAATCTCACCTGAGAGGAAACCTGTAATCATGGCGAGGAACATTCCTTTGGCGCCAAGACGATCGAGCGGGAGGACGTTACCGACCGCTTCTGTCATTCCTTCGACTTCAATGAGGAACGGTGTCAACAAGAGGAACGATACGAGCGAAATCGCCCCACCGAAGACGGCTTCGACGTTGTAACTTTTCGAAAGATAATAGCCAATACCGAAAACGACGAAGATTGACATGATTCCCATCGTGGCCGATGGGGCGTTACCGAGTGACGATTTGAACGCATTCAGCGTCCCTTCCGACATGAATTTGTCTAAGAACGGCAAGTTGGCAATAACGACGACGATTGAACCGAACATGGTAATCGGGAACGCGAGCATGAACGCATCCCGTAAGACTTGCAAATACCGACTGTTGTTCAAGTAAGTCGCCATCGGCATGAGCAACTTGCTGATCAATAAGAACATTTTGTTGTCCTGTGACATAGGATTCACCCTTCTTGATTAGGATTTACAATCTTTTGCTCCATCATCTCAATCAGACCTGCCGTCAAATCTAGCATCGTCTGAGTCGACATGAGATGGTCTTCGGCGTGAAGGAGCAACAGTGACATGTCCGTCTTCTCCCCGTTCGCCTCTTTTTGAATTTGGCTAAAGTGCGTCTGATGCGCTTCTTTTAACTGTTCACGTGCTGTCGCTAGCTGCGCTTCAAACGCTTCGTAGGAACCGTTCTTATACGTTTGGATTGCTTCTTGAATCGTGCTCCGAGCGTTCCCGCTATGCAAAATCATCATGAACGCCATCTGTTCTAACGTTAACTCTTCCGTTCCTTCCATGACCTCACCCCATCAATTTGATTGCTTGCTCATACGCTGCTTTCCCATTCGCCGTTCCGTAGGCCATCATGTCGATGACTTCGACCGGCTTCGATGTTTGCGCTTTCAATTTATCGAGCAAAAAGCGCATTTGCGGTCCGATGAGGATGACGTCCGCTTCTTCCATCTCCTTACCAACCTGGTCTTGACCGACTGCCCAAATTTTCGCTTCGTCCCCGATTGACGCCGCGTGCTGTTGCATTTTCGTGACGAGCAGGCTCGTCGACATTCCTGAACTACAAGCAAGTAATACCTTCTTCATGTTCGATCACTCCTTTTTTGAAATCGTTTACAACTTTTATTATACACATGATTAATTTCATGTCTATACTTGATTTAAAGTTTGTTTAGTTTTTAAAATTAAAAGTGTATACGATAATAAATGAGAGTGAGGGAATTGACGATGAAAATCATCCCGTTACAGCCGCATTATCAATATCGTCTTTGGGGAGGCGACCGCTTAAAGCGTTTTGGTTTTTATTTTGATGAAGTCTCGATTGGCGAAGCATGGACCGCCTCGGCGTTGCCGCAAGGCAGTTCCGTCGTGTCTGCTGGCCCTTACGCGGGGACGCCACTAGGCGAACTGTACAACACGCATCGTGAACTATTCGGTATCGATGCTTCGGTATTTCCATTGTTAATCAAGTGGATTGATCCGAACGATGATTTATCGATTCAAGTCCATCCTGATGACGAGTTGGCGCAGTCGCTCGAGGGTCAACCGTATGGAAAGAATGAATGCTGGTACATCCTCGACGCGCCAGAAGGGGGAGAAATCATCTACGGGCATACGTTCGAGTCGAAAGAGACGTTACAACAGGCGCTCGAGGCTGGTGATGTCATGTCCGGTTTAATTCGAAGACCTGTCAGCCGCGGCGATTTTTTGTACGTGCCGGCCGGGACTGTCCACGCTTTGACGAAAGACGTATCTGTTCTCGAGATTCAACAAAGTTCGGATACGACGTACCGTCTCTATGATTACGGACGCACTGAACCGACGACGGGCCGCACACGTGATCTCCACGTCAATCAAGGTACCCTTGCCTCCTTTGCACCCCATCTCGACTATGTGGAACATGTCCTGTCACTGAATCATTTCCGGACGCAGTTGACGCGCAATCCGTATTTCTTTGTCGAAAAATGGACGATCGAACGCGAAGAATCCGTCTCGACGGACACGTTCCGTTTGCTCTCGGTCGTCGATGGGACACTTGAGATTGACGGTTCGTCCTTCGATATTGGTGCGACGTTGCTTTTGCCAGCGGGTCAGTCATTTCAGTTGGACGGAACGGCCACGTGCCTCGTCACCGGCGTATCCTCTCCAACGAAACAAAAAGCCCGCATCGGCATCGATTTGGGCGGCACAAACACACGAATCGCCGTCGTGTCGACAGAAGGGCGACTCGAGAAACAATATAAGTTGAAGACACAGCCACACCTTGAGCTCGACACCTTGTTGAACCAAATCAAGCTTGCCGTCGAACGATTCCAACTCGAATATGACATCACGCACGTCGGCATCGCGGCTCCTGGTCCGCTCGACTTAAAACGAGGTGCGTTCTTGACCCCGCCGAACCTCCCGAACTGGCACCATCAGACGATCGTGGAGCCGCTATGCACTCTGCTCGGCCTACCTGTCACGTTAGAGAATGATGCCAATGCGGCGGCACTCGCTGAAGCGAAGTTCGGGGCTGGTCGTCATGTCGACTCCGTCTTTTACGTCACGGTCAGCACAGGTATTGGCGGCGGCTTCGTCTATAAGCAAAATTTGATTAGTGGGGCTCATGGTAGCGCCGGAGAAGTCGGCAATATGATTATTCGTACGGACGGACCAACACATCCGACGCTGAACGTCGGAGCGCTTGAGACGCATGCGAGTGGAACGGCACTTCACGAACGTGCCCGCACTAAAGGAATGACTGATTCGATGACGCTTTTGACAGACGAAATCGAACGCAACACGTTCGTCGAGGATTTAGCGACCGGTCTCGCCAATATCATCCACACGGTCGACCCTGACGTCATCATTCTTGGAGGAGGTGTGACGGCTTCGGCTCCGTTATACTGGAATCAGTTACAAGACGCGGTCGCGATGCGAGTATACCCTCATTTGAGAGGAGCGACCCCCCTCGTCCTGCAGCAACTGCATGGCGACGCTGGCGTCATCGGGGCCGCGTTCTTGCCATAAGGAGTGGAAACAAGACATGCAACATTATTTAGCCATCGATATTGGTGGTACTAGTATCAAATACGGAGTCGTCCAAGCCGACGGCAACCTCCTGTCGAACAAACACGTCCCAACCCCAGCGACGTGGGACGGCCTGCTTGATCACGTCGATGTGATTTTTAACGAAGCTAACGTCGAGGCCCCACTCGACGGAATCGCCTTCAGTGCGCCCGGCTCCGTCGATTCGACGACCGGTGTGATTCATGGCATCAGCGCATTGCCTTATATCCACAATCGTCCGTTTCTACAGCCGTTCGAAGACCGTTACGACTTACCGGTCACCGTCTTGAACGATGCCAATGCGGCAGCACTTGCAGAAGGATGGAATGGTGCGGCCGCATCCGTGAAACGCTATGCGACCGTGGTCATCGGAACCGGCATCGGTGGAGCGTTCGTCGACTCGAACGTCCTTATGGTCGGGTCGCACTTCCACGGCGGTGAGTACGGGTACTGGATTTTGGACCCGAACTTACCTCATCCTGACGGAACATGGAGCGCCATCGGCTCGACGGCCGTCCTCGTCAAGCGTTGCAGCGAACAGCTCGGTCGTCCACTCACCGGAAAAGATGTGTTCGCGCTTCAAACCGATCCGGTCATCCAAACGGAATTAGAGCGCTTCTATCGCTGGAACGCAATCGGCATGTACAATCTCCAATTCGGGCTCGACCCGGATCTGATTTTAATCGGTGGTGGCATCAGTCGCCGTCCGGAAGTCCGGGACGGGATTAAACGACACTTGGATGCGCTCTGTGACGCGTTCGGCACGTTCCGCATCGACATCGAGACGTGTGCCCATTTCAACGAGGCCAACTTGATTGGTGCCGCACGGTTTCACATGTTAGCGCAGTAAAAAAAAGGGTTTCCATCACGAATCTGTGATGGAAACCCTTTTATTTTGCGAGGCGATCTTCATGGAGTTGATGATACACCTCGTCTCGAATCGCTGCGAGCGTACGATCATGGACAATCATATGCTCCCGAATCGTCCGGTTAACGCGTTCATTAATCTTGCCGGCCTCCAAGTGTCGATCCAACACGGGAAGGCTGAAGTCGTCAATCGGCAAATAGGCGATAGCAATCACGACTGACCCTGACTTCACCGAGACTTGCACGCCGTTCACTTCTGGAAAGAAATAAGATTCATAATACGGTTCGACGACCAGTTCTGATTTCCCCGCATCTCGGACTTCTGGAATCGTCGTCGGCAACGCGATGAAATATACCATTTGATCGAACGAGAACGAGACGTCTTTCAATGAGACGCCGAGCGCCGCAGCATGTCGTCTCGCTAACTTACCTGTCACGAAACGATAACACGGCTGACTCGTCAATAAGATTGAACCGATAAAGGCGACGGTCATAATCATGACACTGAATTCGGTCAAAGCGGCACCCCTTCCCAACGACAAACTTGGTTTTTCCCTTTTGATTTGGCTATATAGAGGGCTTGATCGGCACACTCAATCAACTGTTCAAGGGACTGTTCATGAAGGGTGTGCTTTGAAGCGACGCCGAAGCTTAGCGTCAACTGTCCACCCGGTTGTCGTTCTCCGTTCATAAAGTTCGTTCCGAGCACGGCGCTGCGGATTGTCTCCGCCACCTGTGCTGCCTCGACCTCGTCATACTGCGGCAATAGCACGACAAACTCTTCGCCACCGAACCGATACGCCATCTGTTCATCCGGCACGCTCCGTCGAATGACGCTCGCGAGTCGCGTGAGTAACTCATTTCCAGCCAAGTGACCATTCGTGTCGTTGAAGTGCTTGAAATGATCGATATCCATGACAATTAGTGACAGCTCGTCCGTTTCGCACTCCCGGAACAAGACGTCCAAATCTTGTTCGAATGAGCGATGGTTTTTAAGACGCGTCAAGCCGTCACGAAGTGCTAATGTCTCGATGCGCTGGTACAACATCGTTTGATGGAGCGCGAGCGAGGCTTGCTCCGCAATCGGACGGACGCTATCAATTTTTTGAGGGGTAATCGGCTTTTTATTGACGACGTTATCGATGACAAGGAGTCCGTAAGGAATGCCTTGATGGTGAAGCGGGAAAATCGTACACTCATCCATTTGTAAATCGGTATGTAGCATCCGCAGCACCGGGTCATCGGTGATGCTCGCGTAGACATGGAGCGGTCGTCCTGAATCGAGTGTCTGTTTGAACAGGTGGTTGCCATGAAACGGGATCGTCATCTTCCGAATCCGTTCGTTCAACTGTTCATCGTGCGTCGAGTCCGTCTCCTTCTCATCAATCAGTCCTTGGAGGTCATAATGTTGGCGCGTAATTTCTTCCCAAATTTGAAAGCCGTCTTCTGGATTCATAGGTCCTGTCCCCATCACTCCGTAAATGCTATCTTTTTCCAAATCCGCAAAGAAGATGATTGAACGGTTAAACCCGAGCCCGTGCCCCGCCGTCACCGATGTCAAAATTGTTTGCAGCAACCGATCCGGATCGAGCGTGTCTTGCATTGTAAAACTGACTTCCCGAAACACGTTCAATTGACGAGAACTTGCCGTCAACATCCGTAACCGTCCCGATCGCTCACGCTTCAACTGTTTGACATAGCCGAAGAGCAACGCCGCACCTAGTCCGAAAAAGATATAACTGAGTAACAACGGGAACGACAACGTTCCCGATTGGCTGTACACCAAAATCCAACCGACCAGAATGGCCGTCACCATGCCCTTCCAGTGAAAACAGACGAGTCCCGTCACAATCAACAACAGTACGGACCAATGTAAATCATAAAAGTCGAACAACGCCCCGTGCCAAATCACGACGAGACTGCTCGTCCCGGCGAGCAGCCAGCGATTCAGGGCGGGGGTCGTCATCAACCGGAGGACGTTGAGGACGATGGTGATTAGGACGGTACCGCCAATCAATAAGCCATAAACCATGGTTACCCCTCGTTTCATCGATTCATCTATACTTTTGATTATAAATCGAATCTTCGAAGGCGGGACCGAATTCGCCCAATCACTGACCAAACTTTTAACTTCCTTGAAGTATTTTCCATAAGATGTCGAACGTCTTTATCTACCTCTCGTATGAGTGATTTCACATAATCCTTTCGTTTACTTTAGTGGAGTAACGTGGAATGATGGAATTAACTAACCTATTTAAGCGAGGTGGAAGCGTGACCCGTACCGAACATCTAGAAGCTACACGGATTTTACAACATCTATTCAACGCGTCTTCCTTCGTCGGAATCGACTTCGGTTCCGGCCCAAACCATCACCTACTTTACTTTAAACGAGATGGCAACGAGTCTTGGCTCTCAATCGAAGGACCCTGGTACGTCCATTCATCGGGTCCGTCGTTCAATGAAGATGAACAACTCCATCACCTCGTCGGACTGCGACGCGAACGCGTCCGCTCCGTCCGTTTAACAGAAGACAACCCCAACCTTGAACTCACATTTGAATCCGGATCGGTCTTGTTCGTGAACGGTTATCATGAGCAGTACGAGAGTTGGCAGGCCGGAGACGCCCGCCCGCTCGGAGGCGAGCACTTTTTACTCGTCGCCATGCCTCAAGGAGACTTGGCCGTCTTCGCCGAAGATGACGTCTGATGGCAGCCTGGACAGAGATTCTCACATATATGTTGATTGCAGGCGGCGTCAGTCTCGCCATCATCGTTTTGCGAAAAATCACGAAAGCATAATAAAAGAGCGGCCGCGGCCGCTCTTTTATTATTTCACCGTCTCGTCCTCGAACAAGCTTGCCCCGTTCGTCTGGATGACGTCTTGATACCAGAAGAACGAGTCTTTCCGTGAACGTTCGAGCGTCCCTGACCCGTCGTCGTGCTTATCGACGTAGATGAAACCGTAACGTTTGCTGTACTCCCCGGTCGATGCGCTGACAAGGTCGATACAGCCCCAGCTCGTATAACCGATGACGTCGACACCGTCTTCAATCGCCTCCACCATCGCTTTCAAATGGTCACGCAAATACTCAATCCGATAATCGTCATGGACCGAACCGTCCGCTTCGACCTTATCATAAGCCCCGAGACCGTTCTCGACGATGAAGAGCGGCAATTCATAACGCTCATACAGTTTGTTCAAAATGACGCGAAGTCCCATCGGATCGATTTCCCAACCCCAGTCGCTTGCTTTCAAGTAAGGGTTTTTCACACCGCTCATAATGTTCCCTGCTGCTTCGTCTTCTGTCTTCTCCGCTTTCTCGGTACGCGACATATAGTAGCTGAGTGAGAAGAAGTCGACCGTGTGTGCTTTCAGCGTCTCGAGATCGCCGTCTTCCATCACGAGTTCAATCCCGTTCTCACGGAAGAATCGTTTCGCGAACGACGGATATTCACCGCGAACGTGAACGTCGCCGCAGAAGAAGTTCATCATGCGCTCGGCGTCATGCGCGTACCAAATGTCTTCCGGGTTCGAGCTGTACGGATAGACCGGCGCCGCGATGAGCATGCAGCCGATTTGCATCGATGGGTCGATTTCGCGTGCCGCTTTTGTCGCGAGCGCACTTGCCACGAGTTGATGGTGCAACCCTTGATACGTCAATTGCAACTGGTCATCCCCTTCACGGATCGCCATCCCGAGACTGAGCATCGGCATGAATTGGGCCCCGTTGATTTCATTGAACGTGAGCCAATACTTGACCTTGCCTTGGTAACGTTCGAACAAGACACGGCTGTACCGCTCGAAAAATGTCACGAGGCGGCGGTCACGCCAACCACCGTATGCTGTCGCCAAGTGGAGCGGCAACTCATAGTGCGAGATTGTGACGAGCGGCTCAATCCCCTGCGCGACGAGCTCGTCGATGACGCGATCATAGAATTGAAGACCTTCCTCGTTCGGCTCGAGTTCGTCACCGTTCGGGAAGATGCGCGACCAAGCGATTGACATGCGGAACGTCTTGAAGCCCATCTCTTTGAAGAGAGCGATGTCTTCCTTGTAGTGATGATAGAAGTCAATGCCTTCGTGGTTCGGGTACGTATACTCGTCATGTAGCTCGAAATCGAACGTCGGGTCATGGATGATTTTCATCCGGTCCTTGCCGCCCGGCATCACATCCGCGATCGACAGTCCTTTGCCGCCTTCTTGATATCCGCCTTCAAATTGGTTCGCCGCTGTGGCGCCACCCCATAAAAAGTTTTTCGCTACTTGTTTCATATCCATTTCCTCCTTTTAGGCTAAGACGCGCAAGACGCCGTGGTTTGGTTCGACGATGCCGCTATGTGTCGGCAAGACATCTAAGTAGTTCCCTGTATTGGTGACAATTACCGGAGTTATCGTGTCGTAACCGGCTTGAGCGATGGCTTCTAAATCAAATTTCACCAACACGTCGCCTTCGGTCACTTGTTGTCCGTCTGTGACGAACGATTCGAAATGTTGTCCCCCGAGCTGGACCGTGTCGAGCCCGACGTGAATCAATACTTCGACACCGCTATGCGACCGGAGTCCGATTGCGTGCTTCGATTGATAGACCGTGACGACTTCCCCGTCGAACGGCGCATAGACGACGCCTTCTGTCGGCATGATGGCAATTCCTTTCCCCATCGCGCCACTCGAGAACACTTCATCGCGAACGGTCTCAAGTGCGACGACTTCCCCTTTGACCGGTGAGGAGACCGGTGTACCGACGTGATCAGTCAAGACAGGTGCTGATTCGACACGCGGCGACGTTTCTTCCGATGCTACTTCTTTATGGAATGCGAACGTGAGTCCGAACGAGACGAGCGTCGCAACTGCCATCCCAATCAACGCACCATAGAATGTCATATCAAGGCCCGTTGCCGGAATCATGACCGGGATACTGAACACGCCGAGACCACCCATCGCATAAGCGGCCGTCCCGAGCATACCGCCGACGACACCGCCGGCCGCGCCGCCAACCATCCCAAAGACGAACGGTTTTTTACGCGGGAGCGTCAATCCGTAAATCGCCGGCTCGGTGATACCGAACACACCAGCGATCGTCGACGAGGTACCGAGTCCCTTCGTCTTCGGGTCACGCGCCTTCAATGTGATGGCGAGCGTTGCCCCGACTTGACCGAATGTGGCCATGAGGACCCCGACGACAATCGTGTCCATGCCGACGACTGCCAAGTTGTTGATGATAATCGGCACGAGCCCCCAATGGAGACCGAACATGACGAGCACTTGCCAAAATGCACCGATGAAAGCGATGGCGACGACTGGACTGAGTTCATATAAGAACGAGTAGCCGCCGGCGAGACCTTGACTCGCGTATGTCGCGACCGGACCGATGGCGAGGAACGTGAGCGGGACGACAATCAAGAGTGCCATCATCGGGGTCGTGAAGTTACGGACCGCCTCATGCGTGTGTTTGTTGAAGAACGTCTCTACTTTCGATGACACGTACGCCGCCAAGATAATCGGAATGACCGAGGACGCGTAGCTCATCAAGACGACTGGCACCGTGAGGAATGAGAGTGACTCGCCCGCACCTTGTATCGCGACGATGGCCGGATAGACGAGCGCACCCCCGATAATCATCCCAATATACGGATTGCCGCCAAACTTCTTCGCTGCCGAATGGCCGAGGATGACCGGTAAGAAGTAGAAGAGCGCGTCGGCCGCTGCGTTCAAGACGATGTATGTGCCCATGTCTTGTGTCAGTAAGCCAAGGGCGACGAGAATGGCGAGCAAACCTTTCAATAGACCACTACCGGCCATAGGTCCGAGGATCGGGGTGAAAATCCCCGCAATCACATCAATCAAACGGTTAAAGACGCCCGTTTTTTCCGTATCGTCATTTGATGACGTCTGGAATCCACCGGCCTCGACCACGTCCTTGTAGACGTATGGGACGTTGTTGCCGATGACGACTTGGAACTGGCCACCACTTTGGACGACCGTGATGACGCCGTCATGATTTTTTAACGCTTCGGGGTTAGCTTTCTGTTCATCTTTCAATTTAAAACGTAACCGTGTCGCACAATGGAACACGCTTTTGACGTTGTCTTTCCCGCCGACGTGACGAATGATGTCCGCGGCGAGCGTTTTTGTTTGGCTCATACTGTTCACTCCTTCAATTTGTATAAAAAGAAAAACCTAAATGAACGCACACGGGAGGTGTCGTCATTTAGGTTTGGCCTGCATCATCAGTAACCATCCTTAGGATCGTCGTTCTTTCATTAAGTTTTCGATATGAATCATCATATACAACCGCTCATCGGTCGAAACCTCGTAATTGTACTTCGTGGCGATTAGACCGGCGATTTTCTCGACACATTCGTAAGCGTCCGGATAGCGCAGCTTCACCATCTCGAACAGCGTCTCGTCGCCCCCCTGCTTAATCTTCTCACCTGAGGCAAGCCGTTGGACGAAATACTTCAAGTGGGTCAAGAATCGTGAATAGGCGTATGATTCTTCATCCAAATCAATTTGAAAGTGGTACGTGATGATGGTGAGGATTGCTTGTGTGGCGCGTGTCATCTCAGTGACGAGATGCAAATTCTCACCTTTGGCACCCGACATCGTTGCGTTGACGAGATGGAGCGCGATGGCGACCGCCTCGTCTTCGTCTAATTTGACGTCGTGCCGTTCATTGATGAGGGCGACCGCTTCTTTCCCGATGGTGAACTCGGGTCCGTAAAATCGTTTCACTTCCCAAACGAGCGGGTTCCGAATGATGATTCCATCCCGATACCGACTGAGGGCGAAATGGATGTGGTCGGCGAGGGTCACATATAGCGAATCATGGACCGACTTCTCAAGCCGCGTCTCCGCCAACTTGACGATCTCTTTGACCGTATCCATCTCCGCCGCTGGCATCTCATTCAAAAAATGAACGAACCGTTCGTGGCTCTCTTTACTCTCGAGCGTAAAGACTTTTTCAATCCGCGCTTGATCAATCGCATCACCCGGACGTTTTTGAAACGCAATCCCCCGTCCCATGACGACTTGTTCTTGACCGTTCGCTTGAATGGCCACGACGTTATTGTTGAACACTTTTGAAATCTGCATGGAATCAATTCACCTCCGCTCAAGTTCGAGTGAAAAGAAAAAAACCTAAATTCACACCGGTCCGCCCAAATTTGGATGATCGGCATCAATTTAGGTTTTGCCTGCTTGACCAGTAACAATCCCAAAATGGATTTTCTTCTTCTCGCTACTAGCATACTCCCTTGAAATCTTGACGTCAACATAAAAATAAAACGCTTACACCATGACCGTTTTCACTCGAACAGGATGCGTTGCATCCGTTCTGGTGCCGCTAGAAAGTCACGCATGACACGGACGTGCTCGAGTTCGTCGAATGTCGTCGGCTGGAGTCCCGTCTCGACTTGGAGTATGTCGGCGTCAGGATACGACATGAGGATTGGTGAATGGGTCGCGATGATGAATTGACTGCCCGATTGGACGAGTTCATGCATCCGCGCGAGCATCGTCAACTGCCGCATCGGGGACAAGGCGGCCTCAGGCTCGTCCAATATATAGAGCCCGCCATCCCGGAAACGATGGAGCATGAGCGACAAGAACGCCTCCCCGTGCGATTGCTCATGGAGCGATCGACCGCCGTAAGACGCATAGAACCGTTCCGGGTCGGGCGACGTTCGTGCAATCTCATCCACATAACTCGACAATTGATATGCCGTCTCGGCCCGGAGGAAAAATCCGTCCTTCGGTCGATAGGCACCCCGAATCGGACGGAGCGCCTCGAACAACGGGCTATGCGTTGCCTCGGTCTCAAAACGGAACGTCGTCGCCCCACCTTCCGGATTGAATCCGGCGGCGATGGCCATCCCTTCGACCAACGTCGATTTTCCACTCCCATTCTCGCCGACCAAGAACGTGACCGGCTTCGTCAGCGTCAGTTCATCAAACCCCTCAAAAATCGGTAGCGAGAACGGATAGCCCGGTGTCTCAATCCGGTCCCGTTCCAAGCGCACGCCCCGCAAAAATAAGTTTAATCCCATTCGATCCAAAACAGCGCCCCCTCTCTCGACTCAATCCCGTACGACAGCCCTTGTGCCTCGAGTAACAGCTTATTGATAGCCAGACCGAGCCCGTGCCCGTTCGAGCGGTCGCCTTTCACATACATGTCCCAGATGTTGACAAGCATCGATGCTGTGATGCCCGGACCCTGATCCTCGATTTCAAGCCGTCGCTCGGTGAGCCTGATTGTAATCATTCCGCCAATCGGACTCGCATGATACGCGTTCTGAAGAAAGTTTGACAAGATGCGCTCCATCGCCAACCGGTCCGCCTGAACGACCGCATCCTCGACGAGTTCAAGTGTGACCGTCACTTGCTTGTGACGGAACCATTCCTCCATCCGCGTGACCGTCGCTTCAATCAATTCATTCATGTGAACAGTCTCAATCGTGAGCGCCAGCTTGCCTGCCGATAGCTTCGAGTATTCGAGCATCTGGGTGACGAGCCGGTCGATGCGATCGACCTCTTCGGTCATGCTGCGTCCCGTCTCGGCCACGTCTTCTTGTTTAACGACACCGAGTTCAAGCATTTCTGCCTCGTTTCGGACGATGGCGAGCGGGGTGCGGACGTCGTGCGTGATTCCCGAGATGAACGTGTTTTGCAGTCGCTCTTTCTCTTCGAGCGACGTGTTCATTTGACGGACCGCTTCCGTCAAATCGCCGATTTCATCGTCAGTGACCGGTGGCAACGTGAGATCATGACGACCCGACATGATGGACGCGGTCGCTTGCTTCAGCTCGATGAGCGGGGACGTCAAACGCCGACCCATCCAATATGTGACACCGACGGCGACGAGGAGTGCGAGCAAAAAACCGCTGCCAAGAATGACATAAATTTGGCGAAACTGAGGGTTCGACAGCGGGACAGGTGCATACGTCACGATTTGAACATCTCCTTCTTCCCGAAGGAACGTCAATAGCCGCATCCCGTTCACACTGACCTCGTCTCGCTCGGACAATCCGTCCGGGTCGAGCATCGGCGTCATCTGTCGACGCATCCTACCTCCCCGTTCAAGATTGACCGCCTCCCCGTCTTGAAACACGAGGACATCGAGCTGTCCGGGTATGCCGCGCCCATCCACGAGTGCCTCGTAGACGATATCCGCTTCACGCGCTAATTGGTCATAGCTTTCCGTCTCAGCGAAACGTCCAATCAATAGCGACGTCAGGCCGAACGTGAGCAACGCCATGACGACGAGCGGAAGGATTGCCGTCCATAGCAGTTTCTTCATCAAACGGCTCATCAGACTTCCTCCAATCGATAACCGACGCGGTGTACCGTCTTCAATTGCCGTTTCATCGTCGGTGATTTGTCGCGCAACTGCTTGACGTGCGTATCGACCGTCCGCGTATCCCCGGCGAACGTATAATCCCACACCTCGTCGAGTAGGCGGTTCCGATCGAGCGCTTCTCCGCTATGCTTCAAGAAGTAGAGTAACAACTCATATTCTTTATTGGTCATTCGAATCACTTGCCCGGCGTCAATCACTATGCGAGAACGTGCGTCCACCGTCATGTCGCCGAACGAAATCTCGTCCGTCTGTTTCACGAGACGCTTCAGACGAATTTCGAGTTCTTTTAGCACAATCGGTTTGACCAAATAATCGTCGGCCCCGAGCTCGAGACCGAACACACGGTCATCTGCCTCTCCTCGTGCCGTCGCCAAGATGATGGCCGGCCGTGGCTTAAGTGCCTTCAGTTTTGGAATGAGCGTCCATCCTTCTCCGTCCGGCAAACGAACGTCGAGCAAGACTGCATCGAACGGTTGCTCAAGCTGTCGTTTCGCTTCGGCGAGCGTGCCGGCCACACTGACATGAAACCCCGCGTACGTTAAAAAGCGGGCGAGCCCGTCCGCTAATTTCGGTTCATCTTCGACTACGAGTACGTTCATCTTTATCGCCTCCACTCTCATTATATCGCATCGTGAAACGAACCCATCATTTCCCAAAGACAATTTGCAGAAACCTTGCAACTCCCTCACAACTTTTGAACGTCCCCGCCCTACACTTGAAGTAGTAAAGGAGGAGATTAATATGAATTCATCTAAATTAGCCATCGCCTTGGCCGGCCTACTGGCCGTCTCAGGAACCGGCGTCTATGCCGCCACGAACGATACGACAACGACCGACGGAACGGAAACGACGACCCAATGCGAACGCGGAGAACGCGGTGAGCGGGGTATGTTCGGTGACCGGGCAGCCGGGCAAGCCGCTTTGCTCGAGGCGCTCGGGTTGACCGAAGCTGATGTGGAAGCAGCGCGTGAAGAAGGACAATCGCTTTCTGAACTCGCGGAAGAAACAGGGATCACCATCGAACAGTTCATCGAGGCGATCATCACTTCTCATGAAGCGAAACTTGACGCAGCCGTCGAATCCGGTGACTTGACGCAAGATGAGGCCGACGCGATTCTTGCCGACCATGAAGAACGTTTTGCTGACGTCACGAGTTACGACGACTTAGGCGACATGCGTGGCTTTGGTGGTGGACGTCACGGGGGTGGGCATGGCCCACATCACGGTGGTCAATTCGGTGGACCTAACCAAGATGAGGACACACCTGCGTCCGATGATAACGTAGACAATCAGAGCACCAATTCACTGTAAGCAAAAAGGCAACCTCGCGGTTGCCTTTTCATATGGCCAATAACAGTAAAGCGTATCCGATGAGCCCGACAGCAAACGCACGAAAGCTGCTGTCTCGTTCTTCTGGCAGCTCTTCTTTCATGACGTTCAAAATAATCCCCCCGGCCAAGAACGCGACAATCATCGACAGCGTCACTTCATGGAGCGCTGAAAATGCGCCGACGCTCCACCCGGCAAGCACGGCCAACGACAACCACAATCGGCCTCGCCTGTCGTACGACTCCTGATGGTGATGCCTCAGACCCTGGTCGACCGTGATGAAATGAATCCCTAATGCGACAAAGTAGAGTGTCATTGCCCATGCCGTATCGAACTCGCTCTCCGCGAGCACATAGCCGATGCTGAAGTTGTAGACGATGAACAGCGCCATGTGAATCCAAAACACGTTACCGTTGCCACGTTGTTTCATTTGCGTGGCCAATCGCTCCAAACCATAGAATACCGCCAGACCGAGCATGCTGACGACGAGGATATGGTTTTCGATTGAGGCGAACAGTCCGCTCTCGAGATGTCCTTCGAGTTCTTGTTGATATTCGTTCAGTTCAGGCAAGAGATGAAGAAACACATACGCGACGGCGACTCCGCCGGCGAGTGACAGAAACCGGCTCCGCGGCGTCTCGCGCACGTGAATCAACTGTCCTGAAAAGTAGTGGATCAAGACAAATCCGATGGCGAACAATAAACTTAACCAAAACATCCAGTCACCTCCGACACGTTACCCGTAAGCCGAACTGCTGTGATGACTCCCGGTCCTTGTTCCTTACCCGAGTGTCCTGCCGGATACACTCATTCGCCTCGTTCGGCACGTTGCCGCGCTCGAATCTCTTTCTCGACGCGACGGAGCGCCTTCTTTGAACCGCGAGCAAAGTCATGGGCTTCTTTCCGATTCCGGTATTCGACGAATAACGTTTCCAGGTCATAACCAGCCGGATACAAGTCGAGCGCTTTCGCCTCGCGTCGAACTCGACGGAGCGGGTGCTCACTGAAAACACCGTCGACATACACGGTGACTTGGCGCAACGATTCATCCATCGCATAGACAAGACCAACTTGATTCGTCTCAAGCAGGCGGACCCGGTCACCTTTCGCTAGCATTTGGTCAGGTTCGACGACAGGGCGGACGACTTCTTGTGTCAGGCGCGTCGCATCAAGGAGCGACTGGTCATACGTCTTGTCGTGCATATAGCGGGCCGCCTGCTTCAAAATCGATTCGGGCAATTTCATTTTCCGGGCAATGAACAGGGCGTTGCTGTCGCCGGACTGCCCAATCAACAGCCGATACTTCGGTTCGAGCGTGTCCGGGTCGAACTGCATGGCCGCGTTCATGAAGTCCGGATGCGTCTCTGAGTACGCTTTGATTTCGCCGTAATGGGTCGAGGCGACGACGAGACAGCCGCGCTTGTATGCCTCTTCTAAAATCGCGATGGCGAGTGCCGCACCCTCGTTCGGCTCGGTCCCGCTTCCGATCTCATCGAATAATAGTAATGATCGTTTCCCAGCCTCCTGCATGATGCTCGCCACGTTATGCATATGGGCCGAGAACGTACTGAGCGCCGAACCCATGTCCTGGTTGTCCCCGATGTCGACGAATACGTCGTCAAACGTCGAGATGTCCGTGTCCGGATGGGCCGGGATATGAAGCCCGCTCATCGTCATCAAACTTAGCAGACCGATCGTCTTCAAGACGACCGTCTTCCCGCCGGCGTTCGGTCCGGTGATAATCAGACCGCGGTACGTGTCCCCGAGTGAGAAGTCGAGAGGGACCGCTCGTTCGAGAAGCGGATGGCGGACTTGTTTCAAACGGATGTTCCCGACACCGTTCACGCGCGGGGCGATGCCATCGATGGCTTGGCTATACTTCCCTTTCGCGAACACCATGTCGTATTGGGCGATGACGTCGAGCGTCGCCTCGATGGTCGGCAACGCCTCCGCCACTATGCCGGTAAGCGTGGCGAGCACTTGATAGATTTCGACTGCTTCCTCGGTCCGTTTGACGACGAGTTCCGCGTTCAGCTTCGCCACCGCTTCCGGTTCGATGAACACAGTCGTGCCGCGGCTCGACGTGTCGACGATTGTCCCGGCGATTTTATGTTTATACGACGCTTTGATCGGAATCGTGAATCGGTCTTGTTTCTTAGTCACAAAGCCGTCTTGAATCGCTTCCCGGTTCGCAGCGCTCTTCAAGAACTTGCTCAACCGCTCCTCGATCCGTCCTTCGAGAATGTCGATTTGTTTGCGGACCCGTTTCAATTCTTTGGACGCCTCGTCGACGACACGTCCCCCGCGAATCGACTGGATAATGTCTTCCTCGATACTGCGCCACTCGCTCATCTCTCCCGCGTAAAGGGACAAGAGCGGTGCAAAGAACGCCTGCTCGGCCATGAACCGCTTCAGTTTCCGGGCACCCCGGAAAAATTCGGCGACGGCTTCGAGTTCGCTTGCCTCGAGCTGGATACCCCGGCTGATTTTACCGATGAGTGGTTCCATATCGGATACCCCGATAAAGGGGACGTGTGACGTCGCGTCGAGAATCGCGCGTGCTTCCGATGTCTCTTGGAGCCGTTTTTTTACCGTTTGCAAATGGCTCGTCGGACGCTGGTTTCGTAACAAGTTGCGTCCGAATCCGCTGATGCAGTAGCGTTCGACGTGTTGAATCAAGTCGTTATATTGTAGTTTGTCTAAAGTTTGTTCATTCATGATGGAGTCTCCTTAAAAATGGGATGGAGATACCGCGCAAACAAAAAGCGTCGGCCGATGACGACCAACGCAAAAAGACAGACCGGTGTCTGGCAGTTTATGAAGGGCGGTATCTGTAACAGAACATGAAGGCATGACGAAAAGACGTGTCATCCAACATTTTTTCAGTTCGTTAGGCAGATACAACCTCACTCATTAACATGCAACACCTTTCTCATTCAGTTTCGCCCTAACTATACAACAGATTTTCGAAGAAGTAAAATTTCTAGAGAACGCTTTCAAATTAGGTCTTGATATCTATACATCGGCGTGCTATCTTGAGGGTGACGAAACGAATAATGATCACATGTGACTGATTCGATCAGGCATGGGGTAAGACGAAAGGCTCAGGCCACCCGTCTATACTCCATGCCTGTTTTGTTTTTTCACAATCATTTTTCAAGCGAAAGGATGATTCGAAGATGTTATTGAATAAGTGGATGAAGAGACATACACTGACACTTTATGCACCCATGGAAGGAGACATCATTCCACTTGAGGAAGTGACCGACCCTGTCTTCAGCGAGAAGATGATGGGCGACGGGATTGCCATCATGCCGACGAACGGAACCGTCGTCGCCCCGGCTGATGGGACCATCGTCCAAGTCGCACCGACGAAGCATGCCATCGGGCTCCGTTCGGGAGACGGAGCTGAAATTTTGATTCATGTCGGACTAGATACGGTCGAGCTTGCGGGAAGCCCGTTCGATGTCCACGTCAAAGTCGGTGACACGGTCACGACCGGACAGCCACTGTTGACGGCCGACTTGGAACAAATCCGACAAGCCGGAAAAGACACGGTCACCCCAATGGTCATCACGAACGGAGGCGCTTTGGAACAGCCCTACTCGTTCCATGCAGGCGGCCCATCGCTTCCTGGGAAGACCGTCGTCGCTCAAGCGGGACAATGACTCCTCGATAGGAGGACACATGTTAAAAATCAAAAAGATTCTAAACAACAACGCGGTCATCGTCTCAGATGAGGGTGAAGAGAAAATCGCCATCGGACCGGGCGTCGCATTCAAGAAGGCACGCAACGATATCGTCAATCCGCATAAAGTTGAAAAGCTGTTCGTCATGTCGGAGAACGATAAATTTCAACAACTGCTGACGCGGATTCCAATCGAGCACTTCACGATTTCAGAAGAAATCATTTCGCATGCGGAAAAACGGCTCGAGACGACGTTCAACGAACACATCCATATCGTCCTCACCGATCACATCTCATTCGCCATCGAGCGCGAGCAAGAAGGCATCTCGCTCCGAAATAAACTGTTGAACGAGATTAAGATTTTATATCGCAACGAGTACGAAATCGGACTATGGGCGCTTCACCTCATCGAGGACAAACTCGGCGTCAAGATGCCGAAAGATGAGGCGGCCTTCATCGCGCTGCACATCCATACACTAAAAGTGAAGGGAGGTGATTTACGCAAGACGGTCAAACAGACGACAATCGTACGTGACATGATTCAATCGATTTCGAGACGACTCGATCTATCTATAGAAGAAGATGACTTATCCTATCAACGCTTATTAACTCATTTACGATTCGTCATGGATCGGGTCAACCATTACGATCACCATACGATCGACGAAGATATGCTTCTCATGATTCAAACGAAGTTCTCGTCGGCCTATGCATGTGCGTCTGACGTCGCAAACGAAATGGAAGACTTATACGGCATCGTCTTGCCCGAATCAGAGCTTGGTTATATTACGCTCCACATTCAACGCCTGCAAGATCAACACCATCAAAAAGGAGGAAATTCACAATGATGAACTTTTTACAACGTCTCGGACGTTCCCTCATGTTGCCAGTTGCCGTACTTCCTGCAGCTGCCATTCTCATGGGGATTGGTTACTGGATTGATCCCGTCGGCTGGGGTTCTGAAAACATCGCCGCCGCATTCTTGATCAAAGCCGGTGCAGCCATTATCGATAACATTCCAATTCTCTTCGCAGTCGGGGTCGCCCTCGGAATGGCGAAAAACCGTGACGGCTCAGCCGCTCTAAGCGGACTTGTCGCCTTCCTCACGGTCACGACGCTCTTGTCTTCGGCTACTGTCGCCTTGTTCCAAGGTATCGACGTCGAAGCCGTCAACCCAGCATTCGGTAAAATTGCCAACGCGTTCGTCGGGATCTTGTCAGGTATCGTCGCCGCTCAAATGTACAACCGCTTTAGCCATGTGAAGCTTCCAGACGCGCTCGCTTTCTTCAGTGGTAAGCGTCTCGTGCCAATCATGACGGCATTCTCGATGATTCTCGTCTCGGTCGCCCTTTACTTCGTCTGGCCGGTCGTTTACACAGGACTCGTCGGATTTGGGGAAACGATCTCTAAAATGGGTGCAATCGGGGCAGGCCTTTACGGCTTCTTCAACCGTCTGTTAATCCCAACTGGTCTTCACCACGCCTTGAACTCGGTATTCTGGTTCGATGTGGCCGGTATCAACGACATCGGTAACTTCTGGTCAGGCGAAGGCGTGAAAGGAATCACTGGTCGATATCAAGCTGGATTCTTCCCAATCATGATGTTCGGTCTTCCGGCAGCAGCCCTCGCCATGTACCACACCGCGAAAACAAAACGTAAAAAACAAGCGGCCTCGCTCCTTCTCGCCGCAGCGTTCGCATCGTTCTTCACAGGTGTCACGGAACCGCTCGAATTCTCGTTCATGTTCCTCGCACCAGTTCTCTACCTCGTCCACGCGGTCTTGACAGGGGTTTCCCTCTTCATCGCGGCGACGTTCCAATGGACGGCCGGATTCGGCTTCAGCGCTGGTCTTGTCGACTTTGTCCTCAGCTCACGGTTACCGCTCGCGAACCAGCCGTACATGTTGCTCGTCCAAGGTCTCGTCTTCGGTGCCATCTACTACGTCATCTTCCGCTTCATGATCGTCAAGCTCAACTTGGCGACACCTGGTCGTGAGTCAGACGAAGCGGTTGACGCGGTCGCAACGGAAACGACTCCTGAAGGTGAAACACGCACGGCTCCAGTCGCAGCCGGCGGACAGTACTCTGCCATGGCAGCCATGATTTACGACGGTCTCGGCGGCGATCAAAACGTCACGGGCATCGAATCGTGCGTCACGCGCCTTCGTGTCGATGTGAAAGATATGGATACGGTCGACCAAGCCCAAATCAAGAAAGCAGGCATCCCTGGTATCAAGGTTGTCAGCCCGAACCACATTCAAGTCATCGTCGGAACGAACGTCCAATTCGTCCTCGAAGAGATTGAAAAACTCCGGAGCCATCGCGCCGGGTAACTGACGAAAGCCACCTCGCGCGCGGGGTGGCTTTTTACTGCCTTTGCTCATATGTTAGTTCAGCTCTTCTTTTTGACTGACATCAACATCAGCGAAACCGTGACTGAGTAAATCAATAAGAAGATGACAATGCCTAACTCAAGTGCCGACTCAAACATGAAGTCCCCTCCAATCCGTCCTCTTTTTACTATCATTCCCATTCACTATTCATACAAACTGGGTATGTGAAATGGGCTGATCCGATTCACGTACAAAGGCCCTCTTCCTAAAAAGAGGACCTTCGTTATGCACTACATACTTCGCAGTCTGGCAATCCGTTCATCCGGGTTCGGGTGCGTGGAGAACAGACCGCTCAGCTTTTTCTTGAGCGGGTCTGAAAAGTAGAGCGACGCCGAGGCACGTGAGGCTTCCTTCACCGGTGTCTGGATATTGGCGATTTTCTCGAGCGCCGATGCGAGGGCATCCGGATTACGCGTCAATTCGGCCCCGCTCGCGTCCGCCAAAAACTCACGATTCCGTGAGATGGCCAAGTTAACGAGCGTGGCAATGAGCGGTGCGAGAATCAACAACACGAGCCCGACAATCATAAAAATCGGGTTTTGGTTGTTGTCGCGACGGCCGCCGACGCTGCGGAAGAACAGCATCCGCGACCCGATATCGCTCATGATGGCGATGACCGAGACGAGGGCGAGCGTCACTGTCGCCAGTCGTACATCGTAATTTTTGATATGGGCGACTTCATGGGCGATGACGCCCTCGACTTCTTCTCGCGTCAACTGGTCGAGCAGTCCGGTCGTCACGGCGACAGCTGCCTTTTCTGGTTTCAGGCCGGTCGCGAACGCGTTCGGTGACGCATCGTTGATGATGAAGATGCGCGGCATCGGGACGCGCGCGACCATCGCCATATTCTCGACGGTGTGCCAGAGAAACCGGTGCTGGTCGACCGAAGTGATCTCTTGGGCGTGGTTCATTTTCATGACGATGTTCGTGCTCGACATGATGACGATCCCGATATAAAACAGCGAGAACACCGGCGTGAAGATGAGGCCTGGGAGCGGGTCACCATAATTCAAATACGAGATGACCACCCCGACGCCTAAGACGAGAAGGACGAATCCGGCCACGATGAACACGGTCTTGATTTTATTTTTGCGAATCTGTTCATATAAAATCATCGTCGCCACTCCAATCCATTAGAATGAAACACGCACGTTTTCGCGTTCTTCTTCACGAGCTTCGAGCATGTCGCGTTTTTCGAAGTTGTGAACGGAGGCGATGATGTTCGTCGGGACCGATTCGACTTTCGTGTTATATTTCATGACCGTATTGTTATACAACTGTCGTGAGTAGGCGACTTTATTTTCAGTCTGCGTCAGTTCTTCTTGAAGCATCTTAAAATTCTCGTTCGCTTTCAAATCTGGATATGCCTCACGGAGAGCGAACAAGTTTTTCAGCGCGCCGCTCAATTGATCGTTCACTTCCATCTGTTCTTGACGGCTCGTCTTCGACCCGAGCTGATTCCGGAGCTCAACGACTTTCGCAAGCGTCTCTTGCTCGTGTTTGGCATAGCCCTTCACCGTTTCGACCAAGTTTGGAATCAAATCGTACCGCCGTTTCAACTGTACATCAATCTGTGCCCACGCCTCGTCGACCCAGTTTCGATATTTGACAAGTCCGTTGTACATCGAAAAATAGACGAACGCCAAGACAACGATAATCCCAATTGCGATAATCCAACCCATTTCGACACCTCATTTCATGATTTTCTCCTGTATTAATTCCCTCTCGTCGTATACCATAAGCATAACTTAGGAAAATATAGTAAATGATTCATATCTACAGTGAGCTTCCTCACGATTTCATACAAAGGAGTGTCACGATGTCTATTCCATCTATCGTCGTCGCTGTGAAGGCAGTGATTGTGCAAGACGACCGGCTCCTCATCATTAAACGGGCAACCGATGATGAAATCCATCCTGGCACGTGGGAGCTTGTCGGCGGCAAGCTCGATTTTGGTGAGACGCTCGAACAGTCCCTGGAACGGGAAGTATTCGAAGAAACTGGGCTACGCGTAACGATTCAACACTTACTGTACGCCACGACATTTTTGACCGACTCGAATCGTCAAGTCGTTCTGATGACGTACTGGGCTCATCCCGTCGCAACAACCATCACTCTCTCTGAAGAGCATAGCGATGCCAGATGGGTGACGGCTGATGAAGCACGACAGATGTTACTTCAACCGATTCTCGATGATTTGGATTCACATGACGTATGGACCTTGATTCAAACAAAAACAATCAACTGACAGGAGTGCTTGCTATGCTTGTGACTGACCTCGATTCCCGATTGACTGAATTATACGAAGAGATGGTGTCGCTTCGACGCCACTTCCACCAACATCCCGAACTCTCGTTTAAAGAACGGGAGACACCGCGGACGATTGCGGCCTATTTACGTGAGCTCGGGCTCGATGTGCGCGAACACGTCGGCGGCAACGGTGTCGTCGGACGGATTCATGGCGGTGACGGTCCAACCATCGCGTTTCGTGCCGACTTCGATGCGTTACCGATTCAAGATTTAAAAGATGTTCCGTATCGTTCAAAAGTGAACGGCTCGATGCACGCTTGCGGTCATGATGCCCATACGGCGACGCTGCTCGTCTTGGCGAAAGCCCTTACGGAAATCGATCTTCCCGGAGATGTCGTCCTCATCCATCAGTTCGCGGAAGAGCTCGCACCAGGCGGGGCCAAACCAATGATCGAAGATGGCTGCCTCGATGGGGTCGACTACATTTATGGTTCTCATATTTGGACGCCGCTTCCATTCGGCACGGTTGGTGTGAAGACCGGACCGATCATGGCGGCGGCCGACCGGTTCGAACTGACCGTCAAAGGCAAGGGAGGTCACGGGGCCATCCCGCAACACACGGTCGATGCCGTCATGGTCGGAACCAATATCGTCAGCCAGTTGCAACAAATCATCAGCCGCCGCATCGACCCGCTCGAACCGGCCGTCTTGACCGTCGGCACGTTCGTCGCCGGTCAAGCGTTCAACGTCATCGCTGACGAGGCGAAACTGTCCGGCACGGTGCGGACGTTCACCCCGGAGACACAGACACGTATCATCACCGAGATGGAGCGCACCATCGCCCACATCTGTTTGGCGAGCGAGGCACATTATGAGCTCGATTACATTCGCGGCTATCCCGCCGTCATCAACCATGCGACCGAGACTGACCATGTGCGTCGCAGTGCCGCGCGTGTCGTCGGGACGGATGGCGTCATCGAGATGGCACCGCTCATGGTCGGTGAAGACTTCGCCTACTATATGCAACACGTTCCTGGTAGCTTCTTTTTCACAGGGGCTGGCAACCCGGAAGTCGGTGCCGTATTCCCACACCATCACCCTCGGTTCGATGTCGATGAACGGGCGATGCTGCATACTGCCCGCATCCTCATGCAGGCGGCGTTCGAGACCTGGAACACGTACAAAAAAGAAGACTGACGCCGCGGCGTCAGTCTTCTTCTATTTCGGTTGCTGGCAATTCAGATACGAGTACTTGGTCGACACGTTTTCCGTCCATATCGACGACTTCGAACCGGAGGCCGTACGCCTCGACGACGTCACCTCGCTTCGGGAAGTCCCCGAGCGCGTAAATGACGAGACCGGCAAGCGTATGATACGAGCTTCGTCCTTCATCGAAACGATTATCTCGAATCCCGAACGTCCGTTTTAAATCTTCAATTCCGAGGAGGCCGTCTGCCAAGTACGATCCGTCTTCACGGCGCACGACTTCCGGCGTCTCTTCTTCGATCATCACTTCGCCGACGATTTCTTCAAGGATATCGAACAACGTGACCATTCCGAGGAATCCACCATACTCATCGAGCACGAAGGCAATCTCGACGCCGTTCTTTTGCATCATCTGCAAGACTTGGCTCGCTTCTCGCTGTTTTGGCACGACGAGCGGTTGTTTGATTCGTTTCAAGATTTGCGATGGCTCCCGAAGCGTCGGCAAGGTCAAAATATCGCGGACATCGATATAGCCCACGAATTCATCGAGCGTATCGCGACCGACCGGGAGTTTATTGTGTTTACTCTCATAAATCGATTTCTTGATATCGTCCATATCATCTTCGAGGTCGACCCATTCGAGCGTCGTCCGCGGCTGCATCAACTCATAAATCAACTGGTCATGGAACGCAAACACGCGCTCGACCTGTTGTACTTCTTCGTGAGCGAACGCCCCTTGTTGAGCCCCTTCGAATAAGAGCTGTTTAATCTCGAGCTCCGTCTCGCCACTCGATTGTTCTGCTTTCAAGCCGAGCAGTTTAAAGAGGAACAACGTCGATTTCGATAAAATCCAAATGAACGGTCGCATCACTTTGCTGAACACGTCCAGCGCTGGAATGATGGCCATCGTCACTTTTTCCGGTGCAACGAGGGCAATTCGTTTCGGCACGAGCTCACCAATGATGAGCGACAAGTACGTGATGAGCGTGACCACGACGACGTAACCGACGGTCGGTGCGTATTGGGCACTCATTCCGAGCTCCGCGAACAATTCGCCGAGCGGTGCCGAGAAACGCGCACCCCCATAGGCACCGTTAATGATCCCGATTAACGTGATTCCGACTTGGACCGTCGATAACAGGTCGGTCGGATCTTTTGAATACTTGAGTGCGATTTCGGCACTGCGCTTACCGCGGTTCGCCTCGACTTCAAGTTTGGCCGGTTTAGACGAGATGAGCGCGATTTCCGTCATCGCGAAAATCCCGTTCAACACAATCAAGAATAAAACAATCAGTAAATCGATTACTATGGAAGAATCCACCGTTTTCATCACCTCTACGTATATTTCGTACTGCTTCCCTCTCTATCCTATCAGAGATTCTTTATCCACCTGTACCCGTTTTGCTCAAAAAGAAGCCACTTCAACGTGAAGTCGCTTCGTTTGAACTTTCTTGCTGAAGAGCCGTTGCTTGTGACTGCTTGAAGACGATGACACCGAGAAGTAGCACCATCAGTCCGATGACCTGACCTGGGGACAATGACAACTGTGGCATTCCGAACGCTCCGGACAAGTCGACACCAAGTGCCCAAATCAATTGAGAGACGAGAATAATCGACACCGATAAGGTCGGTCCGAGCAATTGAATGCTTCGCATGACACAGAAGACGACACCGACACCGAGCAGACCGCCGAGCGCGTAAATCGGAGAGATATCAAACAGTCCCTGCAGATTGCCGCCAAATAAAATGAGTGGGATCAGCGAACCGATTAGCCCGACAATAAAGACGAGCACCGTCGTCGCCCAGGCGCCTAAATAGATGTTCATTTTTGCATTAACCGCCGCTTGGACACTAATGAACGCACCGGCCACTGCCGAACAAATAATTCCTACTATCATGAATTGCCTCCTTATTCGTACAACATGCCATTGGCACGTTCTTTTAATCGAGTCGCATCTAAAATCGTCACTTGCGTCCGTGTTTTCTCGACGAGTCCCTCATCCGCGAATGCCTGTAACGTCCGGTTCAAATGGCGATAGCTCGTCCCGAGCCATTCCGCGACTTCTTTTCGCTTCAACTGACTCATCTCATCTTGGAACAACTCATTCCCTGACTCGCTGAGCGAGACGAGATAACCCGCCAACCGTTCTTCGAGCGTCGACATGAGATGGTTCGATGAGGCGTTCGCCTCGATGAACAACTTATCAGACACGCCGCGGAGAAGGTGCTCCGTAAATTCAATCGTCCTGTTATGTGTGCGCAACACATCGAATGGGATGCGCAGACACGTCACCGGGCCGACCGTCTCGACCGTGTGGAGAACGTTGCGTCCACTCGCATATTCGATATCTCCAATCAACGTCGGGGCCATCTTTAAACGCAGTAAGCGCAACTTGCCTTCCTCGCTTAACGTATAGATTTTGACACGTCCCGACAACACGACGAAGAGTGACTCAATCGGGTTACCATTCGTGCAGAGCATCGCCCCGGACGGATAGGTCATGATTGTCGACGCCTCTAACGTTTGTCCTGAAAACAGATGGGCCCACCCGAGCCGTGTTAACGCTGTTTCTACTCTCATCTGGCTCCTCCTTACGTGAACGTGTAAATCCCAATCCCGATGATCATTAAAGCGAGCCCCATAAGCTGACCTTGATTGACAGGTTTCTGCTTCACACCGAACCACCCGTTCACATCAATCAAGAATGCGCCAATCAATTGGGCGACGAGCAAGACGCAAATGGCCCACGTGACACCGAGCTGTTGAATGGCTGTCAATTCCCCGAAGACGACGAAGACTCCGAACAACCCGCCGAGGCTGTAATACCAAGGCACGCGCCGAAACGCTGTCAAATCTGCATCCCGTTTGAACGCATAAATGAGGAGTGCGAGCACGAGACCGACGAGATGGACGACTGTGACCGACAACCAGGCGCCGACCGCGTAACCGAGCTTAGCGTTAAAAATACCTTGCAGCGCGATGAACGTGCCCGAGAGCACGGCAAATAAAATTCCCAAACAAGTTCCCCTCCTATCTCCTCGTCTGACTGTACGTGAGATGGAGCGCTTTGAAAAGGACATATGTCCGAAAAAAAGACAGCTTAGAAATGATTTCTAAGCTGTCGTTACGATTATCCAAGCAATTTGACGATTTCCGCGCCGACTTGTTCTGACGACTGCGGGTTCTGACCCGTGACAAGGCGCTCGTCCACGGCTACATTGACGGCCCAGTTGTCGGCGTTATCGAATTTCCCACCGCGCTCACGCATTGCTGATTCAAGTAGGAACGGCACCGCTGAGTCGAGCTGCATCTCGCGCTCTTCTGCGTCCGTGAATCCTGTCACGCGCTTGTCTTTGACGAGCGGTTCTCCGTTGCTTAACTTGACGTTGACGAGACCGATCGGGCCATGACAGACGGCTGCGACGACGTTTCCACCTTCATACGTGTCACGGATGACACGCTGTAGCGTCTCACTGTTCGGGAAGTCGACGACCGTCCCATGCCCACCCGGAAGGAAAACAGCGTCATACGTGTCATCCGCCACTTGATCAAGTCGGGCTGTATCTTTCAATAGATGCTGCGTATCCAACACCTCTTGCGGCAATTCGCCCTCTAAGCTGTTCGCATCGATTGGCACGTCTCCGCCTTCGATGCTCGCTACTGTGACTTTATAGCCTTGCTTCTCAAATTGAAGGTACGGTGCAGCAAATTCCTCGAGCCAAAGCCCTGTCGCGTGACCGTTTTCTAATTGATCGGCAGACGTCGTGACAATCAGTACATGTTTAGACATTGAAAATTCCTCCTTCTAAATTAAGCATACGAAAGAGTTGTTCCCGCTCTGGCTCCATTCAAACCTCTGGACCTGCGACGTCGGTCTTTTTTTGACCTGGTCCGATTTTGGAAATGGCGTCCGCCTGCCAATCATCTATACTCATCACATAATAGTAGAAGGGAACGATTGTGATGAAATACGTACTCGATTGGGGATTTCTTGCCGTCGCCGTTTTAATTGTGTTACTCGTGATGATGAGTGGGCTGTGAACGATGTTCAGGTTGGATTCACGGAGCTGTCACAAGGATGACTGTTTGAAGCTAGAGTTGAATCGGGAACAAATCTACTGTTGCCCTATCGCTACCGTTACTTCAGAAAGGATGTTGAATATGTCAGAACGTGTATTTATCAGTCCAGCCAAGTACGTGCAAGGCAAGAATACAATCGATCGGATTGGGGACCATGTCGGTCACTTCGGGTCACAGGCGCTGCTCATCGCCGATGACATCGTCTGGCGCTTGATTGGGGAGCGGGTGACCGATTCACTTAAAGCGAGCGGCGTCAACGCTGAGAAGGCTGATTTCGTCGGGGAGGCTTCGCGTCACGAGATTGAACGGATTGCCAAAGCGGCCGCAGAGAGCCATACCGCAGTCGTCATCGGGATGGGCGGCGGAAAAACGCTCGATACGGCCAAAGCCGTCGCTGACGAACTAGATGCCCGCATCGTGATCGTACCGACCATCGCTTCGACGGATGCGCCGACGAGTGCCCTCTCTGTCATCTATACGGATGAAGGAAACTTTGAGACGTATCGGTTCTATAAAAAGAATCCGGATTTGGTTCTCGTCGACACGAAACTGATTGCTGAGGCCCCGGCTCGTTTCCTCGCCTCAGGAATTGCCGACGCGCTCGCGACATGGGTCGAGGTTCGAAGCGTCCTCGCCTTTGGGGGAAAAACGATGGCGGGCGGTGTCCCGACCATTGCCGCGGAGGCAATTGCCAAACGCTGTGAAGAAGTGCTGTTCGATTACGGGATTTTAGCTTACGAATCCGTAAAAGCCAAAGTTGTCACGCCGGCACTCGAGTCCGTCGTCGAAGCGAACACGCTCTTGAGCGGTCTCGGGTTCGAGAGTGGTGGATTAGCCGCTGCGCATGCCATCCATAACGGATTCACGGCCCTGCATGGCGACATTCACCATTTGACGCACGGCGAAAAAGTCGCCTTCGGTACACTCGTCCAACTCGCACTCGAAGGCCGGACGCAGGCAGAGTTTGACCGCTACGTCGCCTTGTATATGGCGCTCGATTTGCCGGTCACGCTTGAAGACGTGAAATTGAAAGATGCTTCCCGCGAGGACATCCTAAAAGTCGGCCAAGCCGCGACCGCAGAAGGCGAGACGATTCATAGCGGATTCGATGTGACCCCAGAACAAGTCGCCGATGCCATCATCGCGGCCGACCGCTACGCCCTCCTGTATCAAAGTAAACTAAGCTAAACAAACGAACGAGGAACGGCTAGTTGAGCCGTTCCTCGTTCGTTTGTTTGCGGGTGACGAAGGAAAACGCCACTCCAAGTGCCATACAACTGACCGTCAAAACGAAAAACGTCAATTGGTTCGCATAAATGATGTTCGTGAACTGATTCCACCCTGACGCATAGGCCGCGTTCTCAGAAGCACGGATGCCTGCGCGGAGCGAAGCAGCCTGCTCGGCGTTAATATAGAAACTGACTCCCGCCATGACGAGACTCCCCACCAAGAGACCGATTCGCGCCAAACGGTTTACCGACGCGACGGTGCGCTGCGCGAGCCGAATCGTAATCCAAATGAACAAAAGGACGAACGGCCAACCGACCAGCAAAACGAGTACGTACGGATTCCCCTCGCCCGCCGGTTCCGTATAAGCGGCGGTCATCGTCTCACCTAGCTTAAAAAGCACAAACGTAATGAGCGTGATGATGAACCACGCCTTAATCAATTTATCCATGACAACACCTCGTCCTCAGTATAGCAAAAAAACACCATGCACTTTCGCACATGGTGTCCGGTCAAGCTTTTGGACGGACGGCATAGTAAATCAAGATGACGAGCCACGTCCAGACGCCGGTGAAAATCCCGATAATCCCGATGATGAAGAATCCGAGAGGAATCATCGATTTCGTCCGATTGTAATCTTTCCACATACTCGATAGCCCTTTGATGTTGAAATACAAAAAGGCAAAGAATAGGACAAGCAATAACAATGGTAAACCAAAAATGAGTTCCATATGCGCTCACTCCTTTCGATACTTCGATCCATCTCTTTCCTACACGATAAGTGTATCTTTTTTGGGCTGCCGGCACATCGGGCTCAGGCAGTACACGCTTCAGGTCAAGAGACGGAGACGATTTATCTCTTATTCCCTGATTCGTTATCTTTTCATCATTTGAAAAAAAGGGAAAAGAAGAGCAACGACTCAAAAGGAGGTCATCCTCATGAAACTCATCCGTGTACTCCTCGTCCTGATACTCATCTTTCCCGTCATATCCACTTCCGCCGCAACCCCGTCACCCCAGCCAGGCTACACGATTAAAACGACGAAACTGTACTGGCGGGCCATGCAAGCGTCCCCGGTCGCCAAGACGCTGTCCACGAACACACCTGTCCGTTACACGATGTATAATCGCAGTTGGTCAAACGTCTATATCGATGGCACACGCTACTATACTCCGTCGAGCAACTTGAAAGCTGGCATCCCGAAACTTGCGCCTGCGGAACGGATTCGACTCGTCAATAAACAACACGGCCTCTCGAGCACGTATCGTTCGCGGCAACTCGTCACGTTGACCATCCCGACCGTCTACACGAAAGGAAGCGAGCGAACCCTCATGGCCGCTGAAGCCGCTCACGCGCTAGCCCTCCTCTATTACGCCGGGCGAAAAGAAGGCCACACGTTGTATGCCCTCAGCGCCTATCGCTCCTACGCCACTCAAAAATCACTTTATACGTATTGGGTCAACACGCGAGGCACGGCGTACGCCTCAAAATATGTCGCCCGTCCTGGATATAGTGAGCATCAAACCGGCCTCGCCGTCGATATGACGAGTGCACGCATGCAGATGGGACTCTATGCCTCGTTCGACCAGACCCCAGAAGGCAAATGGATGCTCCAACAGGCACACCGTTACGGATTTATCGTCCGCTATCCGAAAGGCAAAGAGAAAATCACCGGTTACAACTACGAGCCATGGCATCTACGGTACGTCGGTGTGAAAGAAGCGACAACGATGAAACAACAAAATTGGACGTTCGAGGAGTGGTGGGCCGAACGTTGATGCGAGCATCTCGAGCGAGGCATCGATCGTGTTCCATGTATAATGAACCCGTACGATATCGCAGAGGAGGACATGTGCATGTGGATTGTCATGAACAAACTAGACGTTGAAAAAGGGAAGATTGAGGCGGTCACCGCCCGTTTCCAAACGACGAAAGGCATCGAGTCGATGGATGGATTCATCCGGATGCAAGTGTTGACGGATACATCGGATGAGACGAAAGATCAGGTCGTCATCATAACGACGTGGCGCGACGCGGCGAGCTTTGAGAATTGGCGCGATAGCGGTGCGTATAAACATGCCCACAAAAAACGGGACGACGGCACTTCTGAAGTGAAGCCCATCGTCCTCGGAAACACGGTCACTCAATATGAGGTCGCCATCGAGCACGGCGCCTCAACCGATGACGTATAAAATATCTTGTGGTCGGATAATCCCGAGTAACGGCTCATCTTCTTGTCCCGTCTCGGTAATGAGCAAGGCATCGAGACGGACGCCATCCTTCATACTAATGAAATGATGGTGCGCCTCGATGACCGACGTCTCTTGCGCGATAAATCGGTACCGTCGCCGGTGCGGGTCGTGTTGGAGTACGTGCTTGACTTGAACGCCTTCGAGTGACACATGCGGCCCGTCGACCGTTTCGGCGAGCCAACTGGTCACTCCTTTTTTCGTCAACAACCCACGCCACGACCCGTCTTGGTTATAGACAGGGAACTGCGAATAATTCTTGTCTCGAATCTCGCCGAGCACGGCGACGAGCGAATCGTCGGCGTCAAACGTCGTCACGATTTTACGGAACAGCGGGATGACTTGACGCGGATGGAGCAGTTCTTTCTCCACTTCGAGAATCAAATTGACGATCGAGTCATGCGGTTCAGCGATGATGAAGTCCGGCTCCCGCCGTTCGTGGACGATGGCGTTCCGCAACTGACTCATTTGATGTAAATCTTCTTTATACCTGTCAATAATCGGATTATGTTTGGCAAGACGGTTAACCATGTTGCTGAAACTGAAATGCTGGCCGTCCCCCATCTCTCGACTCAAGTAATCCTCAATCCGATGATACGATGCGATAAATTCTTCAGCTCGACTCATACATTCACGCTCCTTATCGCCTTTATATACCCTATTTTTTTAGTTTCGAGCAGGAAAGCGTGACCCAATCTCGAATCCACATTAAATCATCTATGAAATGGAGGAGGTCTCATGGCAACCCCGGTCTCTCAAATGACACCGATTCCGAATAAGGACGCCTTCCGTTCTGGCATGCGTGCCGGCATTCCCGTCGCCGTCGGCTACATCCCGATTGCCATCGCCTTCGGCCTGCTTGCGAAATCATTCGATATGCCAAACGTCATCACGCTTGCCATGTCCTTATTCATCTTTGCCGGTGCCAGTCAGTTCATCGGTGTCCAGTTGATTATGGCCGGTTCGATGTATTGGGAGATTATCTTGACGACGTTCATCCTGAACTTACGGCACTTCCTGATGTCGGCGTCGTTGTCCCAACGTCTCGAGACGACCTCGAATCGATTTCTGGCCGCCATCGCGTTCGGCGTGACCGATGAGACGTTCAGTGTCGCCTCGACGCGTGACGAGTCGACGCGCGGCCACTTTGTGCTCGGGCTAAACATGATTGCCTTCTTGGCTTGGAACGTCGGGACATGGATTGGCGTCTTTCTCGCCTTCGGCTTGCCCGCCTCGGTCCAAACGAGTATGGGCATCGCCTTGTACGCCATGTTCATCGGCCTACTCGTCCCATCCCTTACCCGCAAACCGGTCATCGTCGTAGCTGCAATCGCCGTCTTGACTCAAGCCATTCTCTACTTCGGCGTCTCTCCATTCATCCCGCTGTCGTCCGGTTTGAGCATCATCTTGGCCACGATGGTCGCAGCCGGCATCGGCGCTTTCGTATACAAGGAGGATGAGGTATGATCAGTCTGTTTTTGCTCGTCCTTGCCATGGCGTTCGTCACATACATCCCGCGGCTCGTTCCGCTGCTTTGGCTCCGGGACGTCAAGTTGCCGCCGCTCTTGAAGCGATTTTTACTGTTCACGCCTTATGCGGTGCTCGCCAGCCTGATTTTTCCGGGCATCCTACAGGCGACGAACAGTCTCACGTCCGCTTTAGCGGGTGGGATGGTCGCCGCAGCGCTCGCATTACTCCGGGCCAACTTGATGCTCGTCGTCATCGGCGGCATCGCCGGGGTGTATCTCGTTGATGCGTTTCTCTAACAAACAAGTCCGCCCGATTTGGGCGGACTTGTTTGTTTAGGCAGAGACGGCCTGACGTCGTAATTGAACGAACACGTCGACGAATGCGGCATCCCACTGGGTACCACGTCCACTCTCGAGAATCGAGAGTGCTTTTTCGACAGGCATCCCCTTCCGATACGGACGGTCCGATGTCATGGCGTCATACGCGTCGGCAATCGCCATGATGCGACCGAAGAGCGGAATACGTTCTCCGACCAATCCGTCCGGATATCCGCGCCCGTCAATCCGTTCATGGTGAGACCGGACCCCGGCCATAATCGGTTGCAGTGACTCGGGCAAGGCGATTTGATTCAATATATGAATGCCGATTGTCGGATGCTCTTGAATCTGGGCGAACTCATGGTCCGTCAACTTTCCTTCTTTCAACAGCACATCGTCACGAATCCCAATTTTCCCGATATCGTGTAGCAACGCCGATTTGCGGAGCAGTTCAATCTGTTCATTCGGCAACTGAAGTGCCTGTGCCAATTCGACTGAATAGGCGGCCACCCGCTCAGAATGTCCGGCCGTATACGAATCGCGGGCATCGAGTGTCGCGGCGAACAAAACAAATAGGCTATTTAACAGTTGTTCGTTTTCCTGATCACGGTACGTGACGTTCGTCACCATTTGGTTGAACCCGGTGACGAGTTGGGCGAACTCATCGGAGTAAGGGTTGTCGATTGTGTTCAACCGTCCGGCATCCAATGCGGCGACCCCTTCGGTCAAGGCCCCGATTGGACGCTTGATGTTGTCATACAACAAAAAACTACTGAACGTCGCAACTCCGATGATGACGACCAAAATCAAAGCCGCCCACTGCCAATACGCATCGGCTTGTTCTACCGTCGACAGCTGCACTCCTGACGCTAAAATGAACAATGCGACCGGGAAGACCCCGATGACGAGCATGCTAATCAACAACTTCGTTCGGACGCTGATGGACCGATACGTCGCTTGCAGCGGACGTTGATGTAGGCGATGGCTCATCTCTTGCAATTGGAGCAAGAGCGTTTCCACCGACCGGTACGTCAAAAAGAATTCGATAAGCGCGTGTAAGATGGCAATCAAGATGGCGCCGAATGCCGCCAAACCAATCAACCGATACGGGAGGTCGATCCAGCCTTGGTGAATGGCAAATGCCGTCAAACTCATCGCTGGAACGGATAACCCGAATAAGTGCGGACCAAGAATCCGCTTTACCGTCAACGTGGGAAAGTGACTCGTCTGATTGAACGCTTGTTGTAACGCCTCATAGGTCGGTGCATCCGTATGGAACACGTGATAGATAGGACGAATGTGACGCCGATAGAGGAGTAATTCAAGCCCAATCATCGTCATGCCCGACAACCCCATGATGACGGCCAAGATGAGCATCTCGGCCGGGGAAAGACTGAGCGTCTGAAAAATAAACAGTCCCCCGACCCCAAACACAGCGATGCCTGATCCCCATATGTAGTTCATAATGAGCGTACGTTGAAACTGTTTGAACATATGTATGTCACTCCTGCCTTCTTACCGACCTGTTTCTTATTATATCGACAAAAGTGACACCATTTTACAGCAAAACAAAACGGGCCCCTGTACAGGGACCCGTCCTTCACTGTTATGGACGAAGTGGACCTTCGTTGTCATCAAGTGAACGGTTATCTTGATCTGGTGTGATGTTGTCATGGAACGGGTTCGGCTCTGGACCGTCTACGTTCGTCACATCAGATTGTGGGGTTTGGGGACGATTCGTTTCGCGTTTCAACTCTTGTTTCGTTTGATTCGCTTCACGTTTCGACTGCTCCACACCTTGTTTCGCCTGTTGCTTCGCAGCTTCGGCTTCTTGATTCATTTGGGCTTTTTCTTGCTCGAGACCTTCTTTCGATACTTCTGTCTCATCAATTCGTTTCTCCGCTTTCTTCAAGTAGCGAGCTGCTGTCTCGCGTCCACCAAGACCGAAGGCAAGACCGAAGGCGAGGGCAACTGCACCGAGGATGAGCAAGAATGCCGTATTGACGATCATTGGCGCGATGCCAAGTTGGCTGATTGCCATGAAGAAAGCGATTCCAAGAATCGCGTATTTCGCGACGTGGCGCAAGACGCTCGGTTGGCCAGCTCCATCTACGAGCACGCTACCGACGAGACGCTCTGCCATGTTCGCGAGCCAGAAACCGACCGCCAAGATGACGATGGCTGCGATGACCATTGGCAAGTATGCGAAGATTGCTGTTGCGAGCGAAGCCATAAAGTCGAGGTTCGCGACTTGAAGTGCCTCTGATACGAACAACAAGATGATGATGATTTGAACGATGGTTCCGATGACTTGTGCAATCGATGTCGATGATGTTGAGCGGCCACCGAGACCCATTTTGCTAGCGAGTGAGTTGACGCCCAAGTTCTCAAGGAGAGACACGACGACACCTTTCAACCACTTGGCAATAAACACACCGGCGAGAATCAAGACGATTGCCACGATGATATTCGGAATCATCGCCAAGACATCATTGAGCATCGAGATGGCCGGATCTGAAATTCCACGAACATCAAGTGCTTCAAGCGCTGAAATCGTGACCGGAATCATAATCAAGATGAAGACGATCGTTCCAACCGCTTTTGCGAGACTTGACCCTTTCACGTAATCAGCCAAGTGAAGTTTCTCGGCGAAGCGGTTAAGACCTGCCGCTTCCAAGAACTTCGTCAAAATATCGCGGACGATTTTCGCAACGACATAACCAATCGCGAAGATAAGGGCTGCAGCGACAAGTTTTGGAATGAAGGCAAGGAAACTGTTCAACAAGTCTTCAAACGGACCGCTGATGCCTCGTAACCCAAGCGCATCGAGTACCGCTGGAAGAGCTAACAATAGGACAAGGTAAAAGACGATATTGGCGACCGTGTCAACCCATTTCGTCTGATTGACACTAGTCGACTCTTGGCCTGTCTTCTCCATCAACTTGTTCAAGTTGAGACGATGACCTGCCATTTGAATCCCTTTCTTCAAGAGCGTGGCGATAATCCATGCGACGAGCAGGATGAGACCTGCTTTAATCACGCCTGTGATCAAGCCAGAGAAGCCGGCATAGATTTGACTGAACGGTTGAGCGACAGCTGGTACGTTCAAGAATTCAAAGATAATTAAGAATGCGAGAAGCAGTACGCCGAAGAAGACGACTTTTGCGATGATGCGTTCAGGCGTCCACCGCTTTTCCTCTCTTCTAGGCTTTCCGGGTTCACCTTCTTGTTTTACCCCTACACGGTCGTCAAGACGTGCTTTGCGAAGCGCTTTGCGCGTCACATTTTCAAGAACTTTCGCCAAAATGAATCCGACGACAAGAATGACCAAGGCAAGCAAAAGCTCAGGCAGCCATGACATGAATGTGTTGAAGTTATAAGTAGTATCGTTCATTTAACATCTTCCTCCAATCTCTTTTTGAAATGATTTCATTTATTTGACTCTTTGTATAAATACCAACATTTTCATCTGCCTAAACCTTGCCATTTCCTATTCCTCTATAAATCATTCTCGTCAAAACGTTTTTTAGAAAGTGCTCTTATAAGAAAGAAGTCGTGTCTTTCTCCAGTAAATGTGATACGAATTAAAAGAAGAAGTCTTTTGAGGAGGAATCAAGATGAACATCGCCCTGATTGCCCACGATAAGAAAAAAGATGATTTGATTGTGCTCGTAAAAGCCTACGCCCACGTCTTGAAACAACATCAATTATTCGCGACCGGCACAACCGGGAAGCGCGTCGCCGAGGCGACTGGTTTACCGGTCCATTGTTTTCAATCCGGACCGCTTGGCGGGGACCAAGAAATCGGTGCCGCCGTCGCCCGAGGCGAGATAGACATGATTATTTTCTTCCGTGACCCGTTGACGGCCCAGCCGCACGAACCCGATGTGAGCGCCTTGATGCGTCTCTGTGACGTGTATTCGATTCCGCTAGCGACGAATATGGGAGGCAGTGAGATTCTCATCCGCAGCATCGAACAAGGGGACTTCGAATCATTGACGCTATCGCATAACGACCCACCCCCGGAATAATCCAACTATGAGAAGAGAGGAATTTTTCTGAAATCACACGTATCGAACGACCCAATCGTTCAACAGTTTTACGATCAAGTCCGAACGCACTTGCACGACCTGCTCAATGATGAGACGAAAGCCGATCGGTTGCTCGACAGTTTAGCGGGCTATATTCGACAAGCGGAAAAGAACGAACAGTCGCTAGAGGGGCTGACCAAGCAAAACCCGAAGGACTATGCCTTATTCTTAATCGAACAACCGACGACGAACGAAGAGTATCGCCGTCGCTACCATACGATGATCGAGGCGTCAGAAGAATTGAAATCGCATGAGAAAACTCAAGCCAATCGGGAATTCGACTGGGCCATCGATCGGCTCAACGACGTCCAGGTCAAGCTTCAAGATGTCGAGATGCGTGACGTCTCCTTTTTGGCCTATACAAAAATCGAGGCCATCAAATCATCGCGTCGCGTCTGGAATCAATTCGGTTGGCTGCTCGGCATGATTTTAGCGTTCGCCTATGCGAATCTGTTGCTCGTTATGGATGACGTATTCAGTTTGCGCTTGTTCACGGCACCGGCCACGCCTTATCCGCTCGACTACTTCGGATTCGTGCTCCCAGTGTTGTTGACTGGTGCCGTGTTTGGACTTTTGACGCGGTTTCGCCATCACTTTCAGACGTTAGGACGACGGATTCTATTCGCCTTGCTCATCATTGCCGTATACGTCGGGTTCGTTTTACTGACCCAGCCCATCCTGTTCTCGCTCGGATGGTCATTCTTGATTCAATTGACGCCTGTGTATGCGCTCATTCTGCTCGCGATCAGTGGATTCATGGCCATGTGGACACTCGTCGAGTTCGTTTGGAAGAACACGCGATGCCATCTCGGAAACGAAACATTGATGATTTATTATTGATGACGCCATTCTCGCCTTGAGATGGCGTTTTTTGTTTGAACCTTTGTTAGAACGGAAATTACTAATAGCGTGACGTCGATTTAACAAATAAACGATTACGAAGGAGGCACAACATGTCGGATCGCAAAATCATTGGGTTATTCCATAATGAGCAAGAAGTCATGGATAAAGTGAATGAACTCAAGCAAGCTGGGGAAGCAGAGAAAAACATGCACGTCGTAGCCAAGCGGGATGGGGAAATTTCTGCCTTGCGTTACCACACCGATGTGAACGCCGAATCGGGGATTCGTGATGTCAACTGGTTGGACCGTGTGAAAGCGTTCCTTCACGGAAGCGACCGCATTCGCGATGAGTTGAGAAACATGGGACTCAGCGACGCGGAGGCTGAAGAGTATTACACGTCAATTGATGCCGGCAAACTACTGCTATACGTCGATAAGCATTCGTACGAACGCTATCCAAACATGTACAAAAAAGATAGTGAGCTCGACCATGATAAAGGGGAAGATGCGGACGGCATCGCCTTCGATGCGAAACCGTTCAATGATCACGACGAAGAACCACGTGGCACGAAAGAGGACCCGATCGTCCGCGGACATTCTGGCTTAGAAGACCATCGCCGATTATAAGGAGGAAAACACTATGAGTGAGAAACGATTTATCAGCATGTATGACACGCAAGACGCGGCACTCGGTAAAGTCGAGGAGTTGCGTGCAAAAGGCTACAAAGATTCAGACATCTATGTCGTCGCCAAGCATGAGGACAATGTCTCAATTTTGCGTCATCAGACAGACGTCCATACCGAAGCGTCGCCCCATACCGGATGGTTCGATAAAGTTCGGGCTTTCTTGAGCGGGCATGAGGATGTACACGCGGGACTTCGAAATATGGGATTGAGCGAAGAAGAGGTAAATCGCCACTATAGCGACGTCGAGGCCGGAAAAATCTTGATTTATGTGGACGAAGATTTCGAACGTCGCCACAATGAAGGACTGACGGTCGATTCGACACGGTATAACGACACAAGACACGATACGAGCCACCAAGGCCATCATACGGCCGACGGTCTCGAAATCGATTCGACTCCATATAACGATCCAAACCGTACGACCGATGGCACAAGCCGGTCTGATCGGTCGCCCTCATCTGACGGCTTAGAAATCGATTCTAAACCGTACAATGAATCGGTCGGTGATAATCCGAACCGGGCCGTCGACCCCGAGCAGGACATATTGGATAAAAAATCCGAGTTGACTGACCGTGAGAACAAGTTGCGTGGACTCGATGACCGGGCCCTCCGAAACGATTACGAAGATCCAGACAATATCCGCCGTTTCTAACCAAGATGCAACAAGGACCTGACCACAACCCGGTCAGGTCCTTGTTTTACGTTAATCGGTTTTTCGGCTCTTCTCCTTCGAGCACGTTCACGATGGCTTCCCGATTGAGCGCCATCATGGCAAGCCTTGTCTTGATGGAGGCGCTGCCGATATGCGGCAACGTCGTCACGTTCGGGAGCGTCAAGAGTGGATGGTCCATCGCCACCGGTTCTTTAGCGAACACATCAAGTCCCGCCGCCCAAATCCGCCGTTCCTTCAGTGCTTCATAGAGCGCCGTCTCATCGATAATCTCGCCACGAGCGACGTTGATGAAGACCGCTGTCTCTTTCATTTTCGCGAACTGCTCTGCGCCTAACATCCCACGTGTCTCTTCGGTGAGCGGCGCGAGGACGACGACGAAGTCGGACTGTTCGAGCAACTCGTCGAGTTCCGCATAGACGAAGCCATACATCGATTCCGATTCATGGCGACGCGTCCGATTATGGTACAACACATCCATGTCGAAGCCGCGGGCCCGACGTGCGACTGCTTCCCCGATTCGACCCATGCCGATGATCCCGAGTTTGGCCCGATACAAGTCCATCCCGACGTAACCCATCGGCGTCCACGATTTCCATTCGCCGTCTCGTAAATCGCGTTCTGCTTCCCCGAGCCGACGTGCCGTCATCATCATCAATCCGAACGCGAGATCGGCCGTCGTCTCTGTCAACACGTCCGGCGTGTTCGTCACGACGATGCCGCGTTCCTTGGCCGCTCCAATATCGATATTGTTATAGCCAACCGCCAAGTTCGAGATGACTTCGAGTTGCGAGGCCTGTTCAATCACTTCCCGGTCGATTGTATCACTGAGCATCGTCCAGAGCGCATGCGCTGACGCCGCTTCTTTCAACAAGACGTCGCGCGGGACGCTCTTCGCTTCTTCTTCCCACATGCGGACCTCGTACTTGTCCCGTAGCGGTGCCACAGCCTCTTCCGGTAATCGTCTCGTGATGTAAATTCGTTTCTTCATGTCGTTTCCCCCTTTTGTCTCGTCTCGACCAGTGTATCAAACCGGTTCAATCAAGACTTCTTTTTCGTCACTGGATTTTGTTCCATGAACTTTTCGAACAACGAGCCAAAGTCACTGTCGAGCAGTTGCTCAATCGTCTTCGATGAGTCCATCGCGTTCCGGTACGCGACTTCGTTGATGGCGAGGCCGATCGCCCACGTGATGCCTGATGCGACAGTCGCATTGATGACACTCGCCGCCGCGTTCGCCCCCGGGAAGAATTTCATGACGTTCAGTAAAATCGTCTTCGAGAGCGCCCGTCCGATTTGCGGGATGATGGTGCTGCCGATCAGCGTCTTCAGCATATCGTCGTTCGCTTTCACGCCCCAGTAGCGGAACAAGTGAACGCTCATCGTCACTTGAATCGGTGTGAGCGCGATCGCATCAGCGAACGGAAGCGGAACGGCGGCCGCCGTTCCGGCACTGGCGACATAACCCGAGATGATGCGGTTCGCCTTCTTCCGCTTCAATTTGAGCATCGCCTCACTCTCGGCATGAATCTCCATAAGCAACCCTTCTTGGAGCGAGTGATCGAGCTGTTCGACCGACCACGTGACAAGACGTTCCCAATCGAGATGGGCCCGTAATTCCGGATCATTCAACAGCTCGGCGGCGACGCTGACTTGGAACACGGCCTCTTCAGGTACCACATCCATTAATTCCTGTCGGAGGGCCGTGAGCTCATCTACATCGACTTGGTCGATTTGAGTCAACAGGACGGCGACCGATGTCGCTTCGTTCAACTGTTTGATGAGCGCCCGGTCGAGCGGGGTGACCCGTTTCATCGAGGCGTTGATGACATACCAGACGAGATGAATCTGTTCGGCCGCCCCTTTCGTCTGGGCCCGCTCAACGAAACCGATGACTTCATCGGCATACGCTTGTTGCCGGGCGCTCCCGATTTCATATCCTTCACTGTCGTAGAGCACGATGGCGATCTCATCACTCATGAACTGATGAATCCCTCGCGTCACCGGTTCACCGGCGGCCACTTTCGTCAAGTCGCGACCGAACACGTGGTTGACGACGGAACTCTTGCCTGATCCGGTCGCTCCCGCGATTAAGATATTCGGTTTTTTGACTTTTCCGCGCAATCGGTCGAGCTCTTCCTTCAAATCGTACGTATCAAAATTGAATGGGGTCTGTTTATCCATGTCCGTTCCTCCTCATTGATTGAGCGTCCGGCCGAGCCGTCGCATCTCTTCCTCGAATCCGCGGTGCACGTCCAGCTCGATCGTCTGTTTGACCAGCTCGTACTGTTGATTGACGGCTTTCTTGATGCCGCGCTCCGCCGTTCGCCGTTTGAACGCCCAGTAAATGAAGTGGACGCCCGGAATCATGCCGAGCACCATCTTTCGGACGGTCCGGTTAAACGAATAATCAAACCCGAGCTCGACCCGACGCGTTTTAAAAACAAGGTCGGACGGGGCGCCGACGAGCGGGTAGCGTTCCATCAATTGAATATAATGCCGAACGCCTTGGGCCATCGCCGCCTCTGTCGTCTCAGCGGCCGCTTCGAGCGTTCGTTCCAAGTCTTTTTCGATTTGCCGGGCTTTCCAGCTGATCATCACTTGCGGGGTGATCATGCGAATCGTCTCAGCCGAATGATAGCTCCGGGCGCGCCACGCCTCTAACTCGGTCAATAAATGACGCGTCAAGTTATGCGGTAGTTTTCGTTCGACGTCTTTCCAAAGGTTGGTCCGATTACGTTGCCACACCGCTTCATAGCCGATATGCGGCACGACTTGTCCGCCGAGCAATTTCTTTTCGACACTGTTGACGCGAATCATCGCATCCCGTGAAATTCCGAGTTCGCGCATGAGCACGTCCTCCATCGCTTCCGCCTTCTCGACGTTCATCGCACTGTCTGGGTTATAGTTCGTCAAGATGATCGTCACATTGCTTCGCTTCGCGTAGAGCGGTTTGAGAATCGATTCGAGTTCGTACGCCTCGACGCGCCCCGAGTTGATCGAGAGTAAATAATAGATGGTATGGAACCAGTCGGCGATATCGAGCGCACCTTCTCGCTTGTTGACGATGGAGAGGACCGCTTCATGCCATTCGTCGGACCGGTCCGCTTCGAGTCCCCACGTATCGAAGAAACGGAACAGGATACCGCGCTCGAGATCGTAGTACTCGTATTCGTGAAGTCCTTCGGCCGTCACCGGGCTGCCGGCACGTGACTCGGCAACGTCACGCCCATAAATGTAATTTAAAAAAGCGCTCTTCCCGACCCCGGTCTTCCCGGCGATCAATATGTTCGAGACAAGCCCCGTGTTGTCCATATGGTTCCCCCTGCATTCGTTATATAATAACCATTATACTAAACGGACGCATTTGAAACGTCCGACGGAAGGATGAGACCGATGCTGCACCATGTCGAACTGTACGTTTCCGATTTAACGAAGAGTCTCAACGCTTGGGACTGGCTTCTCACCGAGCTCGGCTATACCGTCTATCAACAATGGGACGAAGGGCGAAGTTATCGCTTCGGCGCCACGTATCTTGTCTTCGTCCAAACCGAGGCCGACCACCTCGAACCGCCCTATCATCGTAAAAAGACGGGGTTGAACCACCTCGCTTTTCATGCCTCCTCATTGGAGCAACTCGAGCGACTGCGCTCAGAATTGCCTCAGCACGGATTCACGGAGCTCTATGCCGATCGATTCCCTTACGCCGGTGGTCCGAACTATATCGCTCTTTATTTCGAGGATCCCGACCGCATGAAAGTCGAACTCGTGGCAACGATGTGAACAGTTGAAACGGCTTTCAAAAAAGTTTGTGAAAACAATTGCAAACTTTCAGTGGACCTCCTAGACTTAAGTTGTCTAAAGGAGGCCGTGTTCAAATGGAAAAACAAGCTGTCGAGTATATGGAAGAAGCCGCCTATAAAAAAGCGACGCTGTTGCGTCATGCGTTCGGTCACTACGCACTCCGCTCCATCGTCGCCGGGTTTCTAATCGGTATTGGGGTCGTGTTTGCCTTTTCGGTCGGTAACATGTTCATCGATGTTCCCGGGACGATGCTGTTTGCCGGGATGAGTTTCTCGGTCGCCCTCGTCTTCATCGTCTGGATGGGCGGCGAGCTGTTCACGAGCAACACGATGTATTTGTATACGGGCGCGAAACGCGGACGTGTCGACTGGCGCGATTTGACGGCCGTCTGGGGCATCAGTTGGATTGGTAACCTCGTCGGTGCGCTTCTCCTCGTCGGACTCGTCATCGGGGCCCACAGCATGGGTGACATCGATACGGATCACCTGTTGTCGGTCGTCGCTGCGAAAAAGATGGGCGGCGAGGCGTTCGCGATTTTCTTAAAAGGGATTTTGTGTAACATCCTCGTGTGTATCGCCATCTTCATGCCGCTGAAAACGAAGAATGATGTCGCCAAAATCATGCTGACGATGCTACCGGTCATCGTCTTTTTTGCCGCCGGTTTCGAGCACTCGATCGCCAATATGGGCATCTTCGGGCTCGCGCTCTATTATGTGCCGTCCGAGGCGATTAATATCGGTCTGGCGCTGCATAACCTCGTCTTTGCCACACTCGGCAATATCGTGGGCGGTGCCTTGTTCGTCGCCGGGACGTACGTCCATTTGAACTCCAAGCCAGCCGATACGAAAATCGAATCCATCCGTCAACAAGCATAAAAAGACAGGGACCCCGATGCGCAGGGCCCCTGTTGTTGCACATTGAACGAATTAACCTTTTGTCGTATCGGCAGCAGCCGCTTGGACTGCACCTTGTGCGACTTCTTCTTCTTCGACGTCCCAACATTCCGTGTTCTCGATGCCAAGTTTACGGGCCGAGAAGCGTGGGTTGAGCCCTTGGGCACGCTGCTCTTCGTAGTCGCGAAGGACTTTGAAGGCGACGCCACCGAGTAACGTGATGGCTGCAATGTTGATTAACGTCATCCCTGCCATGAACAAGTCAGCCAAGCTCCAGACGAAGCCGAGGCTTGCGACCGCTCCGATGAAGACGAACGCCATTGTCGCAAGGCGGAAACCAAGAACTGCGTTTTTGCTCTTCTTGATGAACTCGATGTTTGTTTCACCGTAGTAGTAGCTACCTGCGATTGAACTGAAGGCGAACAAGAAGACACTGACAGCGACGAACGCTGGCGCCCATGATCCGATTTGTTCGCTCAATGCATTTTGAAGCATGACGATTCCTTCTCCGTTACCGGCAGCATAGCTGTCTGAGAGGAGGATGATGGCCGCTGTTGCCGTACAGACGATCAACGTGTCCAAGAAGACGCCGAGCGCTTGAAGGAAACCTTGTTTCGCTGGGTGTGAAACTTCTGCGGCTGCTGCCGCGTTTGGTGCCGAACCCATACCTGCTTCGTTCGAGAAGAGACCGCGACGTACACCCATCGAGATGGCTGCTCCGACCGATCCACCGAACGCTTGCTCAAGACCGAATGCGCTCTGGAAGATCATCGCGAACACGCCTGGGATTTCTGTGATGTTGACGACGACGACATAAGCGGCGATGGCCAAGTACAATCCAGCCATAATCGGTACAACGATTGCCGAGAAGTTGGCGACACGGTGTACACCACCGAAGATGACCAATCCAGTCAAGACGACGAGGATGGCTCCACCGACGACGGCATCGATGCCGAACGCGTTATCAAACGCGGCCGCGATCGTGTTCGATTGCACTGAGTTGAAGATGAGACCGAACGTCACCGCGATTAAGACGGCGAAGACGATACCAAGGGCCCGGTTGTTGAGTCCTTTTTCAATGTAGTATGCTGGACCGCCGCGGTACGCGACGTCATCTTTTACTTTATAGACTTGTGCGAGCGTGCTCTCAATCATCGCTGTCGCTCCACCGAGAAGCGCGACGATCCACATCCAGAAGACCGCTCCTGGTCCACCGACCGTCACGGCGACGGTGACACCGGCCAAGTTACCCGTCCCGATTCGTGTGGCTGCTCCGATGAAGAACGATTTCATTGAACTGATGCTCTTGCTGTCTGTGACCTCCGGTTTTTCAGCGACGACCCGGAACATCTCTTTTAAGTAACGGAACTGCATAAAGCGTGTCCTCACTGTAAAGTAAATCCCGGCTCCGACGAGCGCGACGATGAGAACATACGTCCATAAGATGTTGTTCATGTAATCGACGCTTCCTTGTAACATGCTTTGCACGGCTTCCATAAATAAGTTCCTCCCTGTTGTGTGAATCTAAAGTTGTTAAGATGTTTTATAATGTCTTGTTTTGAATTATACAAAGATTCTGACAATTATCAATAATTTTTTTATAGGTCAGTTCACACTTATTTCATATGTTATATAACAAAAGTTGAGTTATAGCTTTATTTAAAGCGCTTACAAAGTTATCTGAAAGAAATAATAAATCTTTATTTCCCTGCTGTATTTTGACGTCCTCATTCAACTTGTTTCAAACTATTCGCTTTGTGAATAGGTTTTAATGTGTAGAAAGTATCAATCTCACTTCCTATTTGGGAAATAAAAAAACAGTCGCTCATTGAGCGGCTGCTTTTAAACGCCTGTCCGTTTCTTCTGGTTGTTCGGCTTCTTCGTCAACTGGTTCGTCAACGGTTTTTGCTTCGTCCCACGAAGTCCTGTCGGCACTTTCGTCTCGTTCTGTTTCTTCTCGGCGAGCTTTTGCTTCATCGCCTCTTGGAAACTTAATTTCTTTTCAGTCATGTCATTCACCTCCAGCTTCGATCACTTTCACCCGACCGACCTGTCCATCGCTTAAGCGTACTTTAATGCCGTGCGGGTGACGCGGCGAGTTCGTCAAAATGTCTTTGACGACGCCTGACGTCAACTTCCCACTCCGCTGATCTTGTTTTAGGACAATCTGGACGTGGAGCCCTGGGCGAATGTCCGCGCGTTTCGTGCCATCCATACCCGACACCCCTTTCCGTATAGTCAACCTCTATCATATGCTCTTTTCCCGCGTTTGTCACAATCTATTCCACGATGCCGATTTGTCCGACCGTCCTCGTCAAATAACTTTGATCGGTCTCGAATCGGTTCGTCTCCTTCCCCCAAGCCGTCTCGACCTCGACGCGGCCTCGTTCGAACGAGATTGTCAAAATCACTCGCCCTGCCTCATTTTGTAATCGAGCCACTCCTTGCAACGCGTGAAAGGCATGGGTCAAATCCCGTGCAAATTGGACATACGCCTCCGTCCGGACCGTCTCGATGACTTGCGCATGGACGAGTCGTAACGTGTCGCGTGACGCTTCCGCGATGACGAACTCGAATATCGTCTCATCGTTTCCCATTTCGATGTGATGCATGTTCCTTACCTCCTAAAAAGACACCTTCGCCGGGAAGGTGTCTTCTCTTTATAAGCGGTACAGTCTTGCTTCGAACGGCCGTAGCATAAACGTGTCCGTCTCGATCGTCTCAGGATCCATCTCATTCGTTAACACGAGCGTCGCTTTGTCGAGACCAGGCAGCGTCGTCTCGGCAGGGTTTGCCGTCAAGTTGACGATGACATAAAACGTCTGTTGTTCGAACGTGCGCTCATAGGCGAACACTTGCAGATGTTCCGGCAACAAATCGCGGTAACTGCCGTACGTGAACGTGTCTTCCGTCCGACGAAGACGAATCATCGCTTTATAGAACGAAAGAATCGAATGGGCATCCTTCGATTGGGCGTCGACGTTGAGCGTCTCATACTCTTCATGAATCGGCATCCATGGCGACGCTGTCGAGAAACCAGCGTTCGGTGACGCGTCCCATTGAATCGGGGTGCGGACGTTGTCGCGTGATGTGCCCCATACGTGCTGCATCGAATCGATTTCGCTCATCCCGTTGGCAATCCGTTCGAAGTATTCATTTTTCGTCGCCACATCGTCATAGTCATGGATGGACGGAAGCGGCACATTCTTCATACCGATTTCCTGCCCTTGATAGATGAACGGTGTCCCGTGCATGAAGAAATACGTCATACCAAGCGCAGTCGCGCTCTCGCGCCAATAGTGGTTCTCATCCCCGACGAGCGAGACGGCACGGACCATGTCATGATTCTCGATATAGAGAGCGTTCCATCCCGTCTCGAGTAGGCCTTGTTGCCACTTGTCAAAGATGCGCTTCAGCTTGACGACATCGAGCGGCGCCAGACGTGATTGCCGCATGATATCGACATGGTCGAAGTGGAACGCCATGTTCATCGCCCCGTTCTCCGGCCCCATCCATAAATCGGCGGCTTGCGGTTCAATCCCGTTCGTCTCGCCGACCGTCATAATATCGTAATTGGCGAACGTCTCCTGCTTCATCTCTTGGAGATAGTCGTGGATGCCATCGATGTTCGAATACATCGAGAACGCCGTGACGTGCGGTTTTCCGTCTGGGGACGGCAACATCGTCTCGGTTGGCATCTTCTTGATGTGGCTGATTGCGTCGACCCGGAATCCGTCGATGCCTTTGTCGAGCCACCAGTTGATCATATCGTAGACGGCAACACGCACGTCTTCATTTTCCCAGTTCAAGTCCGGCTGTTTTTTGGAGAAGACGTGCAAATAGTATTGCTCGGTCGTCTCATCGTACTCCCACGCTGAACCACCAAAGATGCTCGCCCAGTTGTTCGGGGGTCCCCCATCCGTCCCATCGCGCCAGATATACCAGTCGCGTTTCGGGTCGTCTTTCGAGCGTTTCGATTCGACGAACCACGGGTGCTCATCGGACGTATGGTTGACGACGAGGTCCAAGAGCAGCTTCATGCCGCGTGCATGGACGGCTTTGAGCAATGCGTCAAAGTCTTCCATCGTCCCAAACTCTTGCATGATGTCTTGATAGTCCGAGATATCATAGCCGTTGTCATCGTTCGGAGATTTGTACATCGGACATAGCCAAATCACATCGATGCCAAGGTCTTCTAAATAATCAAGCTTCTCGATAATACCGCGGAGATCACCAATCCCGTCTCCGTTCGAATCTTTAAAGCTACGCGGGTAAATCTGATACGCGATCGCTTCTTTCCACCACGTGCGGGTGACCGTTTTTTTCGCCACTTGTTCTCTGCTGACCATTGACTCCATACGCCGCTTGCCTCCTACATCTCATCATTTATATTTTATGTACTTGAACAGCAATACCTGTTTTAGGCTGAATCTAATACTACAATAGCACTTGTGCAAGCGTTTGCAAATAATGAGATATAAAAAAATGTAGTCCGGAGACTACATTTTCGGGGCTGTCGCAACTTGTTCACAGAATGCACCGATGACGTCCGCTAACCGCTCCCGGTCATGGTCCATCGTCGCCACATGATACGACTGTTCGAGCACCTCTCGTTGTTTTGGGGCTTGAACAGTTTCGTACAACCACATCGAGTCCTCGGGCGGCACGACGTTATCGATGGCCGAATGGATGACGCACGTCGGCACGGTCACCTCGGCCGCCATCGGTCGCACTTCCTCGATGAGCGCGAGTAATTCCCGAATGGCTGACGTCGGCACTTTGTCGTAGACAATTTCATACACACCCGGCGCACAGATATCCGGTTCGTCTTCATCAATGAAACGACAGACATCGTCCGTGGCGTGACAGGCATAGCCTGGCACGGACAAGGCCGCATTGATGGTGACGATCGCATCGGCCTGCCCGGCCAAAGCGGCCTTCATCGCCAGCGTCCCGCCCATTGACTGCCCGACAACGATGACGTGTCGACATCGCTCACGCAAGAGACGGATACCGGCTTCCATCGACTCATACCAGCAGCGGCGTGTCGATTGCCGAAACTCTTCCGGATCCGTCCCATGTCCTTTGAGCCGCGGTGCGAAGACGGTGAATCCTTTCTCCATCAAGGCGGTTCCAACGTCACGCACACTTTGAGGCGTCCCGTTAAAGCCATGGCATAACAAGATGCCAATATCATTTCCTTCATAATAAAACGCGCCCGCTCCCGGGATGACCGGATAAGTAATTGTCGTCATTCGTTTCCTCCCTATTTAATCCACAGTTAACCGATACACTTAGTTGTATTAATGAATTGTAAGAGTTGCAACACGTCGCGTCAACCCGATTGCCTACTTGCTCAGTTCTCTTCATGTCTGTAATCAAACTGTAATATGAACTTCGCAATAAGTGGATTGAGTTCTGACGTCTGCTTGGTTATGTTTAACATGTAGTTGAAAAGTTGGTAAATGATAGTGAAATACGTCAAACGATGGGGAAGTACGATTATGTCTTCCTGGCGTCAAGTCGAGTAATGTAAGCGCTATCATTTTTTTGGATTAAGGGGGCATCCGCTCAAGCAAGTGACCACACGAACTGGGACATCGTATCGGCCATCTACATAATCAAAGGGAGACTAACACATGGGGAAACCACAAGCACGTTCATTCAAACAAATGACCGGCCTCGCCTTATCAGCCGGACTCATCGTCAGCAGCATGACGCCGATCGCGGCAAACGTACACGCAGAGACATTGAACGCTTCAGACCTATTCATCTCGGAATACGTTGAAGGGTCTAGTAACAACAAAGCCATCGAATTGTTCAATGGAACGAATGCGGCCATCGACCTCTCGGCCTATAGACTTGAATTGTATGCGAACGGAGCGGCCACTCCAGGCACGACGCTCAACTTGACAGGTACGCTTCAACCAGGTGGCACATACGTCATCGTCAACGGCAGTGCGAACGATGCCTTGAAAGCAAAATCGAACGCGACGAGCGGTGTGACGAACTTTAACGGCGACGACACGCTCGTCTTGAAAAAAGGAGACACGGTGCTCGACGTCTTCGGTCAAATCGGATTCGACCCGGGCACGAAATGGGGAACGACGGTCGCCACGGTGGACCAGTCGTTAGTCCGTAAAGATACGGTGACGACTGGCGATGCGAACGGAGCGGATGCGTTCGACCCGGCCGTTGAATGGAACTCACAACCAATCGATACGTTCACGAACCTCGGATCGCACACGTTCCAAGGCGTCGTCTACGGCGATGGCGGTACGGTCGAACCACCGGCTCCGGTCACTCCGATTTCAATCAGTGACGCCCGGTCGAAAGCCGAAGGCGAAACCGTCACGATTAAAGGTGTCGTCACAGCGAAGCTGGCCAATACGATTTCGATTCAAGATGCGACAGGCGGCCTCTCGGTCCGTCCGACGTCACTCGCCGTCAACGTCGGTGATGAAGTCGTCGTCACGGGTGCCATCGGTTCGTACCGCGAACTCCTTCAATTGAACAGCGCCGTCGTCGTCTCGAAACAAGCGGCGAGCGTACCAGCTGCGCAAGTCCTAACTGGCGAACAAATCAATGAGGACGTCGAGTCGGAACTCGTCACCGTGAAGAACGTTAAACTCTCGGGCAGCGGGCAAAACTTGACGGCCACGGATGGAACGAAAGAGTTCGTCGTGCGTGATGAGCGCGGCATTCTCGATTTACAGACGGACGTCAACTACTCGTCAATCACGGGTATCGTGCAACAGTTCGATAACACGTATCAAATCATTCCGCGCGACGTATCTGACGCAGTAATCGACGCATCGGTACTCCGTCCGGCAACAGCGAAGCCAGGTGCAGGCACGTTCGTCGGTCCACAAGACGTGACACTTTCGACGACGACAGCGGGCGCTGACATCTATTACACACTCGACGGGTCGGACCCGAAAGTGAACGGTACCCTTTATACGTCACCAGTCCGCATCGAGGAGACGAAAACGCTCAAAGTTGCCGTCAAATCGGGTGATGCGTTCAGCGCCGTGACGACGTTCGACTATAAAATCACGGACAAAATCCGCATTCATGACATCCAAGGCGCAAGCCATACGTCACCGATGAACGGACAGACTGTTGAAGGCGTCGAGGGCGTCGTCACGTACTCGTTCGTATCGATGGGTACCACGTATTACTATATCCAAACGCCTGACACGGAAGCCGACCAAGATGCACGAACGTCAGAAGGAATCATCTTGTATGGTGGCCGTTCAATCGCGGGCATCCAAGTCGGTGACCTCGTCAACGTGAAAGGTCTCGTCAGCGAGTACGCCATCGAAGGCTACAGCGACCGTCAACAGACGGATATGAAGATGACGCAAATCGATACACGCAACGGAAGTGTCAACGTCGTCAAGAGCGGTGTCACACTCCCGACGCCAGTGAAAATCGACGCGTCGAACTTGCCGACCGAGTTCATCGACAGCGATGCCCTCGCCGTCTTCAACCCGGACAAAGACGCCATCGACTTCTGGGAGAGCCTTGAAGGGATGCGCGTCGAGACGGGCAACCTCAAATCGGTATCACCGCAACAGAACGGCGACCTCGTGACCGTGCTCGAAGCAACACCGACCGAGACGTTCAACGGTGGTATTCTGTTGAAAAAAGATGATGCCAACCCGGAACGGATTCAATTCCGTCTCGAACCAAATGCCGACGCTCGTGATTTCGATGTCGCGACCGGTGACCGCTTCAACGGCCCGATCGTCGGTGTCGTTGGATACTCGTACGGCAACTATAAGATTCAAGCTGGTCTTGATGAGATGAAGGCTGCCTTCGTCAAAGGTGATGCCAAGCGCGAGACGACGTTCATCGAAGCTGAAGAGGACAAATTGACGATTGCCTCTTACAACCTCGAGAACTTCTCGAACAACGTCAAAGAGACGTCGGACGAGAAAGCCCTCAAACTCGCGAAAGCGTTCGTCGAGGAGTTGAACAGCCCGGACATCATCGGCGTGACCGAAGTCCAAGATAACAACGGGGAAGGTACAGGCGATTCTGCGGCCGATCAAAGCTACCAACGTTTGATCGACAATATCGTCTCGATTGGCGGCAAATCGTACAAGTACGTCAACATCGACCCTGAGTACAATAAAGACGGCGGCGCACCAAATGCCAACATCCGTGTCGGCTTCTTGTATGACCCGGAACGTGTCTCGCTCACAGAAGGCATCCCTGCCGGTGACGCAACGACAGCTGTCGGTTATGAAAACGGCAAGTTGACGCACAACCCGGGCCGCATCGACCCGCTCAACCCAGCGTTCAACAGCTCACGTAAACCGCTCGCGGCCCAGTTCGACTTCCAAGGCGAGAACGTCGTCGTCATCGCCAACCACTGGAACTCGAAAGGTGGCGACACTGGTTTCTTCGGCTCGAAACAGCCGGTCGTGCTCGGCAGTGAAATCCAACGAAAACAAATCGCTCAAATCGTCCATGACTTCGTCGCTGACGTGAAAACGGACAACCCGGACGCGAACGTCGTCGCCCTCGGTGACTTCAACGACTTCGAATTCTCGGATGCGATGCAAATCTTCAAAGGCGACTTGATGACGAACATGGTCGAGAAAGTCCCAGCTGTCGACCGTTACTCGTACGTCTATCAAGGGAACTCGCAAGTGCTCGACCATATCCTCGTGTCAAACCGTTTAGCGGCGACGACCGAAATCGATATGATTCACGTCAACGCTGACTTCACGGAAATGTCGGGCCGCGCCAGTGACCACGATCCGGTCCTCGCACAAATCGACCTCACTCCGGAGCCAGAAGTGGAATTGACGCGTTACACAGTCGAGAACAACAAAGCTGCACGCCTCGTCCTCCAAGATGACTTCATCGGCGTGACGATCGGTAAAGGCACGAACTTCAAGAACGGCATCTTCGTACGCGGCGCCTACACGGAATTGACAGGTGACCCGCTCAAAAACATCGTCGTTCAAGTGAAACCGAAAGAAGCCGGTGCCATCATCGACTTCGACGGCGCAACTGTCAAAGAAGTAATTGTCGATGGAACGAACTTGGCTGAAATCCGTGGCGCAGAGAATGTGAAACGGATCAGCTACACGAAAGGCGCATCCGCGAACACAGTCGTCATCAAAAAGTAACGATTGAATCGAATACGCAAGCCGCAGACAGATTGTCTGCGGCCTTTTGCGTTTTCATTCGTGAAATTCGGGGATTAAGTAGAAGATGCTGATTATCGGAGGATGACGTTATGGAGATGCACAACGGGAACTTATATTGGCCGACCACAGAATCGGAACAGATCGTCTTACAAAAACCGATCAAGAAAGAGCGCTACGACGTACTCGTCATCGGCGCGGGCATGTCGGGAACGCTGACAGCCTATACGCTTTACAAAGACGGTGTCGATTTCGCCGTCATCGACCAAGGGAAAGTCGGAGCCGGGAGTACGGCCGCGAACACAGGACTCATTCAATACTCGAACGACATTATGTTGCACGAACTGGCCGAGCAAATCGGTGAAGAGGACGCGGTCCGCTTCTATCAACTGTGTGCCGAGGCGGTGGATGCGCTCGACGAGGTCGCTAGGACGGTCGACGCCAAAGACGTCTATATCCGGCGTGACAGCCTTTGCTTCGCCAGCAGCGAAGCAGATGTCTCCAAATTGAAACAAGAGTATGAGATGCTGACGAAACACGGACTCGCGGCCGAATGGCTCGACCGGGAGGCGTTACAAGACCGCTATCCGTTCGATAAACCGGCCGGCTTGATTACGAACGGCGATGCCGAGGTCAATCCGCTCACGCTCAGCCGTCAGGTCGTCCGCTACTTGTCGACCCAAAACGTCCCGATCTTCGAAGAGACGGACGTCACAGAAGTCGTCGCCGATGGAGACGACTGGCTCGTCTTGACCCCCGCGGGAACGTTCAAAGCGGGCCACGTCATCTTTGCGACCGGTTATCGCCCGGCCCCGCTCCTCGACACACATCGGATTGAACTCAACCGTTCTTATGCGATTGCGACGAATCCCGTTCCTGACTTCGACGAGTGGGAAGGTCAGGCGCTCATTTGGGAAACGAAACGGCCGTACCTCTATTTACGGACGACCGTCGACGGCCGCATCATCGCCGGCGGACTCGATGAAGAAAAAGCAGAAACCCCGCATAGCGAGGCACTCATTCAAAAACGGGCCGAGCGATTGCGCCAAGAAGTCGAGGCGCTGTTCCCGATGTATGATTTGACAGTTGAATACGCCTGGGTGGCCCTGTTCGGTGAGTCAATCGACCAACTACCCTTTATCGGGGAACATCCGGACCGTCCGAACCTTTATTATTTACTTGGATATGGGGGCAACGGCACGGTCTACAGCATGTTAGGTTCTAAAATCTTGAGCGAGTTGGTCCGCGGCATCGACAATCCAGATGCTCGAATCGTACGATTAAATCGGACACGTTAATCCCCTGACATCAGGGGATTTTTTATACATACGCATTGGAGTGAGTAAAATGACAACAAAACAAAAACCAAAATGGGTGTATCGCCTGAGGCGCGGTCTTCTCTTCATCCCTGCCATCGCCTTGACCGTCTACGTCTGGCCGCATGAGCCGGCAGAAGAAACGACAGAGGAAACCGTCACGCAAGCAGAGGCAACAGACGACGAGCAGCGCTACACGATTGAAACGAGACAAGCTGTGACAGAAGACGAGGCCGTCCGCTATACGTATGACATCGTGGTCCACGGACAACCTGACGTCGAGACGCTCCAGTCCATCAGTCAGGATGTCATGGACGAGGTGACGGCGCGCGATACGTTCCAAGCCGCCCTCCTCCGCTTTTATGATCACGAAGCCTATATCGGTACCGAATCACCACTCGGCGAAGCCGTATTTGCACCTGAAGGCGATTGGAGCCTGGCGGACACGGTCCAACCCGGCGCCTATGAAGAGATGTCGTTCGGCTGGCAGTTAAAAGAGAAGGAATGGGACACACAACTGTCAGATGAAGAAGCACGCGTTTGGCAAGCCTGGAATCGCGTCTACGAGGCCGAGCAATCGGACGACCCTGACTTGAAAGCGAAAGTGATCCGTACCGTCTCAACAAAATATGATCTCAATCCCGAAACGGTACAACGTATCGTCTTGAAGCAAAGTGTCTGGGCCGCATTATAACCTGATTCATCCAAAAAGATAGTACGATTTTTCCTTTCTTTGGCTAAATATATAATTGTATACTAATTGTATACATGTAACCGTTGAACGGTCGGAGAAAGGAAGACGTTATGAAACGATGGATACTTTTATGCCTGCTTCTGGTTATGATTGGGGCGACTTTGACGCCGCGACAGGTCGACGCTGCATCAAGTTCACCTTATGAGGTGAATGCGCCTACTGGCACGACGCTTTATCAATTTGTCGGAAAGACGCTCAAGCCAAAAGGAACGTTGCGCGCGGCGAAGCGGTTCAAGGCGCTCAGTACGTCCGGTCACTACTATAAGATTCAAGACGGAAGAACCATCTACTACGTAAAAAAGCAAGCCGTCACACTAGTGGCGACGAACTTGTCGCTGACGACGTTTTCCGGTTCGACCTATTCCCGGCTGACGCACGAGTATATGCGCTCGCTCACCCGGGGACAGACGCCTTACTATTACGATGAGTTGACCGCCAAGACGGCCATCGCCCGGGCCGATGCCGCCATGAAGGGGAACTGGTATATTCCGTCCCCTCCCTATCAGTTGCGTGTCCCGAACATCGATACATACCGGTTTGATGTCAGCGTCCCTGCGGTCGATTCGACGTCGTTCAAGTTTCAAATCCATTATTTCACGACGTTGAATCAGTTGACGCAAGCGTATGCCGCCACCGGACGAGATGATTATCTCCGCTACGGGAAGCGGATTGTCACGAGTTGGACCAAGCAATATCCGGCCGCGAATTATACACGCTACCGCTGGCCGTATCACGACCATGGCACCGCCATCCGGACGTTCCATTTGCTCAACTTCTGGAATGAATTCCGTTCGTCCGCGGTCAACACCGACCCGGCCTTCTCACAGCTGTTCGCCAAGACACTGTATGAACACGCGACACTGCTGGCGACGCCGAGTTTTTATAAGCCGAACAACAATCACGGCATGTTCCAAGATATGGCCTTGACCGCCGTCGCGGAGACGCATAGGAGCTTCTATCGTTCCTCGGCCTGGCGCTCGCTCGCGACGAACCGGCTCACCCAGCAGTTGAACCACAGCTTGAGCACGGACGGGGTCCATCTCGAACACTCGCCGTTCTATCAAATCTATCTATATGACACGCTCGCCCGGTTCAACGACTGGGCGGCCGCCAACCGCTTCGCCCTATCGAGCCGGATGCGTGACGTCAAAGATATGCCGAGCGCGCTGACGTATATGTTGAAACCGAACGGGACGCTGCCGATGTTCGGCGACACCCCGTCCATCACGCACCGGACGGACGCGATTCCGTATATCGAGCGCTATCCGCATTTAAATTATGCGATGACGCAAGGACAGTCGGGGACCCAACCGTCGACACGGGTCGGCAAGCTATCGAACCAGTACGCCTTCTTCCGCCAACATTGGGGCGGGGCCTCTGGTCCGTTCCGGGACGCGGTCCAAGTGATGATGACGGCTGGCTATCATAGCAACATCCATAAGCACGCCGACGATTTGTCGATCGACCTGTACGGCTACGGCCGCGACTTTATCGTCGAGAGCGGACGTTACGCTTATACGAACCGTCCCGAACGTAGCGCCGTCATGCAGGCCGCGGCGCATAACACCGTCCATGTGGTGGGTAAAAACTTCAATTTGACGCCGAGCAACTTGCGGCGAAGCCAAATCACATCGGTCGGGGCCGCGTCGACGCAATGGACGGCCGCCGGAGCGAGCGGGCTGCTCGGCAACGGGATGACGCACACCCGTCGTCTCGCCTACGACCGTGATGGGACGGTGCTCGTCTACGATGACATCACCAGTCCGACGACGACCTCGTTCGTCCAGCGCTTCCATCTTGGGACTGGCTTGAATCGTGTCTCGAGCGGCAGCCGTCACGCCATGTATAAAGACAACGAGAACCGATCGATTCATCTGTTGCAACTTGACGTCGGCTCGACGCCGAAAGTCGCCGTCGGCGCAAGTTATGTGTCGTATCGTGACTATGACTGGCAACGTCGCAATCAAGTCGTGACGACAAAGCGTGGCAAGGAAGTCGAGTATTTGACGCTGATCCATATCGGCGAAAAGACGACCAAAATCACGTCCGCCACAGTCCAGACGACGTCGCGCCACTACGTCGTGCGCTACAAACTGTCGGACGGCACGACGAAAACGCTATCGATGTTACGCTAACCTCCATTTTAAAAATGGGGGTTTTTTCTCGGTCGGTTAGGGAAAACTCGTACAGTAGGCCAAAATGTGGCTTACGGCGTGTGCGCATACTTAAAGGGGAGGCAATAACATGGGGAACAAGAAAGAAGAACAGTTAAAACAACATACGATTGATAACGAGCAGCAAGCCGGGCTCACGACGAACCAAGGGCTGAAGATGGCCGAGGACGAATTCTCGCTCAAAGCCGGACGTCGTGGACCGACACTGATCGAGGATTTCCATTTCCGCGAGAAGATGACGCACTTCGACCACGAACGGATTCCTGAACGTATCGTGCACGCACGAGGCGTCGGGGCACATGGGGAGTTTCAAGTGTATGAGTCGCTCGCCGAGTATACGAAAGCCGACTTCTTGAACGACCCGTCGAAAGTGACGCCGGTGTTCGTCCGTTTCTCGACGGTGCAAGGTTCGCGTGGGTCTGGGGACACCGTGCGCGACGTCCGGGGGTTCGCGACCAAGTTCTACACCGATGAAGGCAACTATGACCTTGTCGGGAACAACATGCCGATCTTTTTCATTCAAGACGCCATCAAGTTCCCCGACCTCGTCCATGCCGTGAAACCGGAGCCGCACACGGAAGTACCTCAAGGCGGCAGCGCCCACGACACGTTCTGGGACTTCGTCGGACAAAACCATGAGACGGCCCATATGATCATGTGGGCGATGAGCGACCGGGGCATCCCGCGCAGCCTTCGCATGATGGAAGGGTTCGGTGTGCACACGTTCCGTCTCGTCAACAAGGAAGGTAAGGCGCATTTCGTCAAGTTCCATTGGAAACCAAAACTCGGGGTCCATTCGCAAGTTTGGGACGAGGCGCAGAAAGCGCTCGGTAAGAACGCCGACTTCCACCGCGTCGACCTGTATGAAGCAATCGATAAAGGCGATTATCCAGAATGGGAGCTCGGGCTTCAAATCATCTCCGAAGAAGACGAGTTCAAGTTCGACTTCGACATTCTCGATCCGACGAAACTTTGGCCGGAAGAAGAGGTTCCCGTCAAACTTGTCGGGAAGATGATGCTCAACCGCAACGTCGACAACTTCTTCGCCGAGACCGAGCAAGTCGCGTTCCACCCTGGCCACCTCGTGCCGGGAATCGACTTCTCGAACGACCCGCTCCTTCAAGGGCGCCTGTTCTCGTATACGGATACGCAACTGTCACGTCTCGGGGGACCGAACTTCCATCAAATCCCGATCAATAAGCCGGTCTGTCCGTTCCATAACAACCAGCGCGACGGCATGCATCAGATGGCCATCCATAAAGGGCAGACGAGCTACCATAAAAACGCGCTCAACAACAATCAACCGGAGCCCGTCCCAGCCGACCAAGGCGGATTCGAGCACTATCAAGAGAAAGTCGACGGCCACAAGATTCGGGGCCGGAGCGACAGCTTCCTCGACTTCTATTCGCAAGCGAAGATGTTTTATAACAGCATGACCGACGTCGAAAAGCAGCACATCCAAGACGCCTGCAGCTTCGAGCTCGGCAAATGTGAGTCGGACATGGTCAAAGAGAACGCCGTCGATTTGTTGAATCGAATCGACCGTCATCTCGCCTCGGTCGTTGCCGACAACTTAGGTGTCGACCTCCCGGCCGAGAATAACGAAGTCGTCTCGGACAAAGCCTCACCGGCGCTCAGCATGGCCAACACGATTGCGAAGCCGGACACGAAGAGCGTCGCCGTCCTCCTTGCTGGAGACGTTGATGCCGCGCAAGTGAAGGCGTGGGTCCAAGCGCTCGCTGATCACAAGGTCAACTACAGCCTCGTCGGAAAAAAATCGTATGCGCTCGGCGATCTTAAAGTGAAAGAGACGTACGACACGGTCGACTCGAGTCTGTTCGATGCGGCTTTCCTCGTCAGCACCGCGACCTCGGTCGAAGACGACGTGCTCGAGTTCATCGAGAACACGTATAAACACTTCAAACCGCTCGCGTTGCATTTGCATCACGATGAAGTGCTCGACCGTTGCCGCGTGAAGACAGATCAGCCTGGCGTCTACACGTTCAAACAACATAGTCTCGTTGGTTTCGATACGTTTATCGACGGTATCGCGAAAGGCCGGTTCTGGGATCGCGCCTAATGTGAACAGTTCAAGGATTCGACCCAAATCGACGGGTCGAATCCTTTTTACGTGCTTCCCCTCTCCTCCTCTCTAGCGATATACTTGGTGGGGTATATAGCGTAAAGGAGGAATGACTGGATGCGAAAAGAGATGGCTACATATGCGGAAAGCCTCGAGCACCAAAGACAGTTATATAAACGAACCTTAGTCATCGTCGTGCTCTCGCAAGTGTTCGGCGGTGCCGGTCTCGCCGCCGGGATTACGGTTGGTGCTTTATTGGCACGTGACTTACTCGGAACCGACGCCTATGCAGGCGTCCCGACGGCCCTGTTCACGCTCGGCTCTGCTGCCGCTGCGTTTTTAATTGGATCGATGTCACAACGAGTCGGACGCCGTTTCGGACTGGCGACAGGATTTTTGACCGGTGCGGTCGGCGCATTCGGTGTCATTGTTGCCGCGACGTTCGAGAGCGTAACTCTCTTATTCCTCTCACTCCTGATTTACGGGGCCGGCACGGCGACAAACCTTCAGGCCCGTTATGCCGGTACAGATTTGGCGAAAGCGACCGAGCGGGCGACGGCCATCAGCATCGCGATGGTCTCAACGACGCTCGGGGCCGTCGCCGGTCCGAACTTGGTCGAACCGATGGGACGTGTTGCCGCCGGACTCGGGTTGCCGACGCTCTCTGGACCATTCTTGCTTGCAGGTGTGGCCTATCTCTTCGCAGGTCTCATCTTACTCGTCTTTTTGAATCCTGACCCACTCCTCGTCGCCCGCGCAATCGAGGCGAAACAGAAGGAGACCACTTCGGCGGCACAACCGGTCGAAGCTGCGCATAGTCACCGCGGCGTGTATGTCGGTGCGTTCGTCATGGTCCTCAGCCAAATCGTGATGGTCGCCATCATGACGATGACTCCTGTCCATATGCGCCACCATGGCCATGAACTCGGTGCGGTCGGTCTCGTCATCGGTTTTCACATCGGAGCCATGTATTTGCCTTCTCTCGTGACCGGGATTCTCGTCGATCGGATTGGCCGTGAAGTGATGGCGATTGCTTCGGGCGTGACATTGTTTCTCGCCGGTGTCGTCGCCGCTTTTGCCCCAGCGGATTCTTTGTTCTTCTTAATCGTCGGTCTCGTCCTACTCGGGATCGGTTGGAATTTCGGTCTCATCAGCGGGACGGCCATCCTCGTCGATGCGACGACGACCGAGACACGCGCGAAGACGCAAGGTTCAGTCGATGTTTGGATTGCCCTATCCGGTGCTTCCGGCGGGATGCTTTCCGGTGTCATCGCTGCCCAGTCGAGTTATTTGACCTTGTCGCTCCTCGGTGGGGTCGTCTCCCTCATTCTCGTCCCTCTCGTCCTCTGGTACCGACGTCAGCCCGCTTAACGATTACCGATGCGCGCACGCGCATCGGTTTTTTGCTGGAAATGCGTTGACTCTGACAAACTTTCTCTCGTTTGTTATACTCCTTTAGTTATGTTTATTAACTATTTAGAATCAAACGGATAAGGAGGCGGGCTGCAGATGCAACTGACCGCACAAAAACTATGGACGAAAGATTTCCTCATCATCTCTCTCGTCAACTTCTTCTTAACACTCATCTTTTTCTTATTGATGGTGACGATTGGCGTCCACGCCGTCTCAGCATATGGGGCTTCGACGAGCGAGGCCGGCCTTGTTACCGGCATTTTCATTATCGGGACCCTCTTCGGGAGACTCTTTATCGGGCGCTTGATTGACTCAATCGGACGTCGCAAGACGCTCCTGATCGGCCTGACGTTCTTCACGGCTACGATTTTGCTCTATTTCCTCGACTTTGGCATCGGCTTCTTACTGTTTACGCGCTTTGTCCACGGTCTCGGAATGGGACTATCGAGCACGGCGACCGGAACGATTGTCGCCCAAGTCATTCCCGGCTCTCGAAAAGGCGAAGGAATCGGCTACTATAGCATGAGTTCAACGCTCGCTACTGCCATCGGACCGTTCGTCGGCTTGATGATGAGCCAATACACGAGCTTCTCGGTCATCTTTCTTGCCTGTTTCGTCATCGGTCTCATCAGCTTAGGGAGCGCCTTGTTTGTAACGGTGCCTGAACCTGACAACCCGCAAGTCGTCCGGGGTCTTTCGCTCGGTGCATTCGTCGAACCGAAAGCGTTACCGATTGCGCTTATCATCGGCGTCGCCGCCCTCAGCTATTCGAGTGTGCTGTCCTATATTAATTTTTATGCGAGCGAGCTCGACCTCGTTGAAGCGGCGAGTATCTTCTTCCTCGTCTACTCCATCGCCGTCCTCATCTCGCGCCCGATCACAGGTCGTCTGATGGACGAACGCGGCGCCAATATCGTCATGTATCCGGCCATCGTCCTCTTCGCCGTCGGAATGCTCGTCTTGAGCCAGGCGAACAATGCCGTCATGCTGTTACTCGCCGGAGCATTGATTGGACTTGGCTTCGGGAATATCCAGTCCGGTACCCAGGCAATCGCCGTCAAAGCGGCGGACCCTCATCGGATGGGTATGGCCACGTCGACGTTCTTTATCGCCCTCGACGCAGGTCTCGGATTCGGCCCTTACTTGATCGGGTTACTCATTCCGTTGACCGGCTTTTCGACGCTTTATCTGTTACTTGCCGGTGTCGTCTTCTTCACCGTGTTCCTCTATTACTTGATGAACGGTCGCCGCGAGCGGGCCGAAATGAAGCAAGCTGCCTGACAGGACGTCTCATCGTCCTGTCTTTTTTGGAATGTTCACACATTTTGCTACGACTTACGGTAATATGAGAATGACGCGCCGAAAAGTTTTTGATTGAAATGAGGGACATGATGCACGCCGACCAGACCATCCAACACTATTCCTCCGTCCTGCTCCGTACGTTCGACAAAATCTCTGATTTTGTCTTCTTTATGGAAGTGGACGGTTCAACTTATCGTTACGTATTTGTAAACGAACCGGGAAGACAGGCGATTGGCTGGACAGAGGCCGATATCGGGAAACGTGTCGAAGACATGGTTCCACCTGAGACGGCCGCTCTCGTCACACGCCATTATGACGAGGCGGTACGAGAACGAAAGAGTCTCGTCTTCGAGGACTATCGCCTGGCCGAACCATCTTATACGACAGCAGTTATCTCACACGAGATCCACTTACCCGTTTATTACTACGAGTCCGAGGTGACGCCGGTCTTCGATGAGGCGGGTGCCTGCACGCACGTCATCTCGGTCGTCCGGGAAGTGACGGAACGGAAACGTCGTGAACTCGAGTTGTCTATCTTGAAAGATCAGCACGAATCGCTCCAACGCTATTCACCGCACGGCATCTTCGTCCTCGACGATGCGTTTCGCGTCCAATCGGTCAATCCTGCCGTCACACAGATTACCGGTTACGAGGAAGCCGATTTGTTGGGGGAGTCTTTTTTGTCATGGTTGCCCGAGTCAGAACGGCCCCTTGTCGATGAGGGTCTCCGCTCTGCCTTGTCTGGCACGCCGCACAAATACGGCATGACCGCTCCGCAAAAGACGGGCAACTGGCTCGATTTGGCCATCTTGAATATTCCGATTGAAGTCGGGGGACATATCACGGGACTGTTCGCCATCATTATCGACCACACCCCGGAGAAGAATGCCGAACGGGCGACTCAGGAGAGCGAGCGCCGTTATCGCCAATTGATTGAGACGATTCCTGAAGGGATCATCGTCCATAAAGACGGCGTGATTCTATACGCCAACGCCTTGGCGCTAGAAACGATTGGCGAGACGTATATCGAGAGCGAATCGATTTTCACGTTCGTCGCCACGGAATATCATGAGACGACCAAGGCACGCCTTCAGGCGTTGCGCCAAGGCGATCCGGTCCAAGATACAGAAATCGTGCTCGTCACGCCGGCCGGTCGAAAACTGCATATGGACATCGGCAGCCTGTTAATTGATTACGAAGGAACGACCGCCGTCATGACCTTATTGCGTGACGTGACCGAGAAACGTGAGATAGAGCGTGCCCTGCACCAGAGCGAAACGCAATATCGACTGATTACGGAGAATATGAGCGACCTTGTCTGTATACTCGAGCGTGACGGCCAAGTCCGCTACGCTTCGCCGTCTCATCAAACCGTGCTCGGATATGCCCCGTCGTTCTACGAGGGCAAGAATACGCTCGACTTCATCCATCCGAATGACGTCGAACCGGCGAGACAACAACTCCGGACGATGACAGCGACGAGCGAGCCGCTCACTCTCGAATTCCGTCATCTGCATCAAGATGGTCGTTGGATTTGGCTCGAAACGAAGATTCAAGCGATTTATGATGATACGGGGCAACTGCTTCACTATTTGACCGTCACGCGTGAAATCATGAAGCGAAAAGTGCTTGAAAAACAGCTCAAGCATTTGGCTTACCATGATACGTTGACCGACTTACCGAATCGGCGCTATTTCCTCGCCTATTTGGAAGAGACGTTGGCCCGGTTCGAGGAAGAAGACGAGTCACTCGCCGTCCTGTCGCTCGATATCGATTGTTTCAAACAAGTCAACGACACGCTCGGCCATGACATTGGCGACGAGTTGTTACGCCAATTCTCCACTCGTTTGACCGACGTATTGCGAAATCAAGATGTGGTCGCCCGCTTTGGCGGTGACGAATTCTCGGTGCTCATTCGTTACACGGAAGCTGACGCACCAAAACGCGTGGCCGAAAAACTCGTGACCGCTCTTCGGCGCCCGTGGCAGATTGAAGACCATTCGTTCGTCACGACTTCTAGCGTCGGCGTGGCCCCATACCGACCGGGCATGTCGACAAAACTGTTGCTCAAACGAGCCGACTTGGCCTTGTATCAGGCGAAAGCTAACGGCCGCAATCAATACGCTTTGTTTGAAGACCGCTCCTAAACGGTCTTTTTTTCACGTGAAACATAGAAAAAAGTAACTAAACACGAACATTAGAGATGATTAATCAGCAATCATCAAGAATTTTTACCTTTTATCGCCATATCCCTTTGACATATGCTCTAATTTACGTTACATTACCGAATGGGCGAAGTATTTATCATTCAACGAACCAAATTGTTCGTAAATAGGGGTGTGACAACATGGATAAAGTATTTGATTATGAAGATATTCAATTAATTCCCGCAAAATGTGTCGTCGACAGCAGATCTGAATGTGATGCGAGCGTGACGCTCGGCGGCTTCACGTTCCGTCTGCCGGTCGTTCCAGCCAATATGCAGACCATCATCGATGAGAACGTCGCTCGGTCTCTTGCCGAGAACGGCTATTTCTATATCATGCATCGCTTCAACCCAGAGACGCGACTCCAGTTCATCGAGGACATGCATGGGCGTGGCTTGTATGCATCGATTAGCGTCGGTGTGAAAGAGGACGAATATCGTTTCGTCGAGATGCTTGCGGAAGCCGGACATACGCCGGAATTCATTACGATTGATATTGCGCATGGTCATTCGAATGCGGTCATCCGGATGATTCAACATATCAAACACCATCTTCCAAGCTCGTTCGTGATCGCCGGTAACGTCGGGACACCAGAAGCGGTCCGAGAACTCGAACATGCCGGGGCAGATGCGACGAAGGTCGGCATTGGGCCCGGGAAAGTATGTATCACGAAAATCAAGACGGGCTTCGGCACCGGCGGGTGGCAACTCGCCGCGCTCCGTTGGTGTGCCAAGGCGGCGACAAAACCGATTATCGCGGATGGGGGCATCCGGACACATGGCGACATCGCCAAATCGATTCGCTTCGGGGCATCGATGGTCATGATCGGTTCGCTGTTCGCTGGACACGACGAGTCTCCGGGTGAGACGTTCGAACAGGACGGGAAGTTGCTCAAAGAATACTTCGGGTCGGCTTCTGAATTCCAAAAAGGGGAACGGAAAAACGTCGAAGGCAAGAAAGTGTTCGTTGAGCATAAAGGGGCGCTCCAAGACACGTTGACCGAGATGGAGCAAGACCTCCAGTCGGCTATCTCTTACTCGGGTGGGGACAATCTCGATGCATTGCGCACCGTCGATTACGTCATGGTGAAAAACTCAATCTTTAACGGGGATAAAGTATATTGAAAAGAGGCGACTCACACGAGTCGCCTTTTTTCAATCAGCTGTCAGTTGCTTCGTCATCATATAGTAGTCCGATCCCGGCGGATAATCATAGAGCACGCCGGCGACTTCATAGCCGAAGCGCTCATAAAACGTCTTCGCTTGAAACGAGAACGTCGTCAATTTGACGCGCGTCGCCCCGAGTTCACGGGCCAACCGTTCCCCTTCCTTGAGCAGACGGCTCCCTAGGCCAGTCCCCGCATGTTCTGACGCGACCCAGAGTCGGTCCAAGTCGAACCAGCCCCAATAGACGCTCCCGAACAACCCCGCGATTACGTCCCCGTCCTGTTCCACTTTCAACTGAACGACCGGGACGTCGGCGTTGCGGATCTCGCGATGGTGTACCGAATGAGCGTCATTGAATATCCGCAATCGACTCGTCAAAAATTGTTGAAACGCTTCGTCCTCATCATGAATTCGTTTGATGTTCATCACGCTTCCTCGCTCGAACCGTTCACGAAGAACGAGATCAACTCTTGTACTTCTTCGTCGACGGACCGACCTGTCAGACGTTCGTATTGAGCGGTTATCGCTTCTTTATTTCCTGGGAAATTCGTGGTAATCCGGGCCAAATGACGTAAAACGTCTCGGTCTTTCTCATATTCTGCACGGGTCACGACTTGACCGTGTGACCAGACGTACGCTTCGGCCTCGAACTGATCGAGCAGGTCTAAGAGACGCAATGTCCGTGCCGGGGTCATTCGCCAAGTCGGCGCGTACAAGTTCGCATAGAGGGCATCCCCTAAAAACAACACCTTTTCCTCTGGTACATAAGCCACGACTGCATCGGCAGCGTGATCTCCACCAACGTGCTTCAGAATGACGTGTACCCCGCCGAGGTCGAGGGTGAGCGTATCATCGAACGTCAGCGTCGGTAAGACGACGCGCATCGATCGCTCTTCTCCATATTCGAGTTTGATCGCTTCCGCGCAAAACGCGATCTCGCTTCCGTCTTCGACCCGTTCGGCTAAGGAAGCATCGTCCCACGCATAGGGCAGCAATCGTTCCATCCCGGCTTTTGTCGCAGTGCTCGTGACGGAGACAATGTCGGTCAGCGCCGACAATCCAAAGATATGATCCCAATGCCAATGCGTCAACATGACGATTGACGGTCGTTTGATGCCCCGTTCGGTCAAGGCATCTAGAAATAAAATCGTGTGCGCCTCAGAGTTCCCCGCATCAATCATGAGCGTATGTGTGTCGCCGACGACGGCCCCTAAGATGGGACGGTCGGTCTTCGCGACTGGTTCCATATACCAAAACCGGTCCGAATGCTGCTTAAGTGTCTGCATGATCGGCCTCCTCTCTACTCCGTAATGCGTCGAGCGCTTCGAACGCCCCCCGTTCGTCATTGACGAGGCGAATCGTCCGGACCGGCAAACGCTCTAACAAGCTCAATTCACGCCGTTGCCGGTCTTTCAACAGTTGAATCGTCCCTTCAATCCCGTCCAATCCGTTTGCCTGAGCGTAAGCGCGAGTCGTGTAATACTCGACGAAACCACGTTGCCACTCTGTAGGCCGTTCCGCATAGACATCGCGAAACACGGTCGGAACGTCGACTGTCTCTAAATAGACGACAGTCGGGTCGAGCGGGGCCAGTAAGTCTGCCACCGTCTCGATATAGGCTTCAATCTGCTCGTTCGGGACGTCTTGGGCCACCATGCCGATTGTGAACGGGTTTTGCAGGAAGGCACATTCGAATACGTACGTACCGTCCTCTCCTTTGACCCGTTCCACGAAACGACGCCAACGGCCGATCATCAGTTCAACATGTATATCGAACGGCAGCTCATAGACGTCGACTCCAGAACGACGTTCTTTCGGACGATATCGTATGAATCGACCGTTTCCGTCTTGATCGATGACCTCGCCTTCCGTCATACCGTCTGCTTCGACCCAATAGACGTCATGAACATCGACCGGATGTGACGCATCGATTTCCGAATAAAACGTATAGCCTGGTGTCGCATCGAGTGTTTCCGCGAACGTCGTCTTCCCGCTCCCTGGTAATCCTTCGATCAGCCATAATTTGCTCATATGATACCTCCGTATCAATTTTCTTGATGGGAGTCGTACACGTAATACCCATCCCCACCGCAATTTTTAGCGACGTACATCGCCGCATCCGAGTGATGAATCATCGCATCGAGCGAAGCGTGGTCTTCCGAACAAGCGACGCCTATGCTAGCCGACAACCGCAAGGACAAGCCATCTCCGACGTTCATTTCCTGGGAAATGAGACGATTCAACTCCTCAAATCGGTCTGCTCCAACTATTTCTCGCTCCGTATCGATGACGATTAAAAACTCGTCGCCTGCGAAGCGATACGCCTTCCCGTCATACGTTTGACTGAACGAGCGAATCCGTCGTGCCGTCTCGATGAGCACTTCGTCCCCGATCAGATGACCGTAGGAATCGTTTACTTGTTTAAAATCATCCAAATCGATGAACAACAGCACGACCGACTGCTTCCGATTCATCTTTTGTCTCATGTCGGTCATGAACGAGTGCCGGTTCGCCAATTTCGTCAAACTGTCTTGGGTGATGAGTTCGATGACTTCCTGATGCTTACGTTCGCGCCGAATCTCGTTCTCCATCCACCGGGTCACGAGCAATATCGTATCCGTCATCTCGTTGATCGTCGCTGCGTCGACGACGTCGTTCAAGCTACCCTGTTCGGCCAAGAACACGACCCAACCGAACGTCTTGCCATCATTGGACAACGGCAGACTGATCATCGAGCTAAACTCGATTCCATCGATCACAAGTTCGGCACGACCTAATTTTTGGTGCCCGATTGTCGTCAAAGCATGAAGTTGTTGCAGGGCATCACTCGTCCAGTCGAGCCTGCCTTCCCCGTCCTCGGATAAGACGCGATGTTTCGACTCCGTCGAGAAGACGACGGCATGGGAATAGCCGATCCAGCCGCGGAGCACCGTCTGAATCCGTTTTAGTTTATTGCCGAACGGTTCATGAAGCGCCGTCACCTCATACAGCGACTCGAGCGTCTGTTGACGTTGGGCCTGGGCCCGTGTCTGTTCCGTCAATTCGATTTCAGCCATGACCCAACGCGCGAAATCTTCAAGCGACTGCAACGCTGCCTCGTCAAACGTGCGAGCTCGTTCGTCCGTCACACAAAGCGTGCCGATGACATGTCCGCTTCGCGTCGTGAGCGGCACACCGGCATAAAAACCGAGGTTTTCAAGCAACGGGTTGTTTGTCCCGGCCTCAGACGTCTGCACATCCTCGATGACAACCGACGATTGGCCAGTCACAACCCGATCACACAGTGTCCATTCCCGATCCACGTGTGGGCTCTCAAGCAAGGGACCCGCGCAGGACTTGAACCATTGTTGGTCTGTCGTCAAAATCGAGATGAGCGCGACCGGCATGTTCAGCGTGCGCGCGACAAGTCGCGTAATCCGATCATAGCGCTCCTCTCGCGGAGTGTTTAAAATCTCAAGGCGCAGAATCGTCTTCAAACGCTCGGCTTCTTGCTCATCAAGTACCGTCGACGGAGAAGTCGTGGCCAACTCTAGTTGTCGCAGCGCCGCATGTTGATAGACGAGCGCATCGAGCGCCTGTTGGAGATCATTTAGCGGGAGTGGACGACTGAAGAAATACCCCTGAATCTCATCACAACCGAGTTGTTCCATCACCCGATACTGCGCTTCCGTCTCGACCCCCTCGGCCGTGACCTCTAAATTCAATTTTTTAGCGAGTGAGACAATCAATTTGACGATTTCATATTCTTTCAGGCCGTTGTCTTTATCTAATTGACTGATGAATGAGCGGTCGATTTTAATGCCGTCAATCTCAAACATCTTCAAGTAATTGAGGGAAGAGTAGCTGACGCCGAAGTCGTCAATCAACACGCGAAAGCCTTTCGTTTTCAAATAGTCGACCGTCTGAATGCCGAGGAGCGGTTCTTGCATGAGCGTATGTTCCGTGATCTCAAACTCGAACTGTTCTGGTCTCAACCCGTATGTCGCGAGCACCTGTAATAACTGTTTGATATAGTCTTGTCGAAACAACACCGGGGATACGTTGACCGCGATACGTCGCCCTGCAAACAGATCCGGTTGCTCCATCATGTCACGACAGACTCGGTCGAAAACGAACCCGGTAATGTCTTCAATCAAGAGTGACGTTTCGGCAATCTTAATGAACGTTTCCGGTGAAACGTTACCGAGCGTCGCACTGTGCCACCGCACGAGCGCCTCAAAATGAACCATCCCGTCCTGACAGCCAACTTTCGGTTGATAGACGACGCTCAGTTCATCTGCTTTCAGTCCCTTGATGAGTTCCATCTCAATCGTCATCTCATCGATATAATGTTGGACGTAATCGTCCTTTTCGTACACTTTGATGATTTGCTTGCCCGCTTGTCTCGCTTCGAGGAGCGCCGTTGACGCATTCATGATGACCCGGTCGGCGTCCTCGCTCCCCGCGCTGATTCCGAGACAACCGGATAAAGCGAACTCGGTCTCGGCCACTTGGTACGTGTACGCTGCGATGGCCGCAAGCAATCGTTCCCCATGTATCGTCGCCGTCTCGATTGAGGTGTAGGGCAGCACAGCGATAAAATCTTCACCGTCTACGCGTCCGATAATCGATCCTTTCGGCAACAGGTCCGATAAGTGCCGCGTCATCTCTTTAATCAGGCGATGAGATTGTTCCACGCCTTGCAAGGACAAGATGATTTTAAAGCGATTGATGTGCAACCGCATGACGCTCGTCACTTCCGCTCCTTCTCGTTGCGTGAACAGCTTCTCGAGCTCGAGCTTCACTTTCATCAAGTTCGGCATCCCGGTCAAATAATCGATGTTCTCGATGCTGCTCAATAGCTTCATCTCTGCCTCTTCCGATAAATCGGTCGTCAGCCCTAACACATAACGCACGTTACCCGCCTCATCTTCGAGCGGCATGAGAACGGAGGAAGCAAAACGGGCGGTATTGGTTTCGATATTCATTTGTGACATGAAATAGACCGGTGCATGCGTCGCGACGACTTCGTCGTAATGCCCGATTAACTCGTTGGCGACATCGACCGCATACATATCATGTAAATACAAGCCACTCACATCGTCCGGGAGCGAGGACGCCAGTTTCCCCTGTTTACTGACGCGTGCGTACCGATATCCCTCAGGTGTCACTTCCATCAAAAACACCATCCGGTATAATTGAACGAATACGTCAAACAAATAGTGCGGGTCAATCTTCATCTGCTGCATACTGTACCTCCAGGCAATCTCCGTTTCTTCTAGTTTAGTGGTTTTAGCCGGTCTTGTTCACGAAACCGTTTAAAAAAAGGGGAAGACGTTTTTAACGAGCGGGCAATAATCGGGTATAGATAAATAAACGTCACAAAAGTGAGGTGAACCATCATGCTCAGTCGAAACGTCTATCCACAGACACAGCCAGGAAAATGGTCGGTTCTCTTGTTGCTTGCAGTGTTCGTGCTCTTATTCGTGTCTGCTCTCATCGTCCAATCCGCTCAACCGTTCAACTTCGACACGTTATTCGACAATACGTGGGCGGCCGTTGTATCGATGTTGGCCATCGCCGCCGCACTCGGTGCGTTCGTCGTGGGGGTGTACACGATCTTACGCAATCACGAACGTTCGGTCGCCGTCTTCTTTACCGTCTCGCTCGGCGGGCTTGTCGCTTTGTTCGTGCTCATGCAGCTGTTCCTCTAACTGACAAACGCACCTTTCCGTAAGGAATAGGTGCGTTTTCGTCATAGAAGTTCTTTGGCGAGCAACCGATAGACGTTCAAGCGGCTCTCTTGTGTATGCTGGATGCTGCAAATCATCGCCTCATCAAATCCATAATGGACCGATTCTTCCTGCAGTTGCGTCGCAATCTGCTTCGGTGTCCCGACGAGATGGATTTTTCGGTTGTTGGCGATTTGAATCTTGTCGATCTCGGTGAGCGGATAGTCGTGTGCCGCCTCCGGGCTCATCAATTGGCGGAGCTGCCCTTTCATCAAGAACAGGCGTGATAAATCCGACGGACGTGCCAAATACTCGGCCTCTTCTTCCGTCTCAGCCGTCGTGACGAGATATGTGACGCTGATGTCCGGCTTCTCCATGAAAGCGGACGGGGTGAAATGCTGACGATACGCGTCGAGCGCCGCGACACTCAGCTCCCCATTGAAGAATTGAGCGAAGGAATAGCCGAGCCCCATCCGGCCTGCTTGGATGGCGCTGTTCCCGCTCGATCCGAGGAGCCATGCCTCAGGAAGTGACACACCCGTCGGCGCTGCCGGCGTATTCTTATACCATCGTTCTTCCGGCGCCTCATCGTTGATGAGTTGGAGTGTCGTCCCGAGCTTTTCATACAGGCCGTCCATCATCGGTTTTTGACCCTGCGACATCGCGTAGATGGCGTTCGCGTCCCCACCCGGTGCCCGGCCGACCCCGAAGTCGATACGTCCCGGTGCGAGCGCGCTGAGCGTCTTGAACACTTCGGCCATTTTGAGCGGGGAATAGTGCATCATCATGATTCCACCTGAACCAAGACGAATTCGTTCTGTTTTGGCCGCAATATAAGCCGCGACGACTTCCGGTGCCGAGCTGGCAAACGACATGCCACCGTGATGTTCGGCCATCCACATCCGGTAATAGCCGAGCTCTTCTGCCAATTGGGCCAGTTCGACCGCACTTTGTAACGCATGTTCTGACGTATGTCCGGATGTCACCGGCGCTTGATCCAATACACTTAATCTCATCTGTATCGCTCCGTTCCTAAAGTATATATGGTGAATATCTCGATTTTGTAAGACTCGCCGTCATCATACTAAAGTGAGCCGGAGAATACGAATAGTTCGCTCTTGAGAACACTTTCTATATTTCAGAAGATTACAACGAATTGTTGCCGGCTCGCTGTTCACTTCTCTATAATGAACGGGAAGAAGCTATTCCTTCATAGCAATTCACGTAACGCACGATGGGGACGTGCCAGTGAAGCGCACACTACACTTTCGGGGAAAAGGGGTTAATTGAATGAATCACACACCAAACCGGTCCGGTCATGACGGGCCCAGATTCACATCAGCAGATTACATGAAATTCATCATTCCATCGTTAATCGGGATTCTATTCTTCATCGTCCCAATCCCGTCTGGTGACGGGTTCACCATTCCGGTCGCCTTTTTATCGAACTGGCTGATTGATTTGATCGGCGACTTCGTACCGACGATTGCCGTCATCATGATGGGTATCTCGGTCGTCGGCTCACTCATCGCGTATGCGGTCAAACCGGTGTTCATCTTAGAGCGCCCTCATTTGAACACGTTGTTCAACGTCACACCATTCTGGTTTGTGATGCGGGTCATCGGTTTCATCGCCGGTGTCATGACATTACTCGTCATCGGTCCTGAGGCAATCACGTCCGAGTTCACGGGCGGATTGTTGTTATATGATTTAATCCCGATTTTGTTCGCGACGTTCTTGTTCGCCGGGATGTTATTACCGCTCCTGTTGAACTTCGGGCTGCTCGAGTTCGTCGGAACGATGCTCATCAAAGTGATGCGCCCGCTGTTCCGCCTCCCGGGTCGGGCCTCGCTTGACGCGCTCGCGTCTTGGGTCGGGGACGCCACAATCGGAATTTTATTGACGACGAGACAGTACGAAGAAGGCTATTACACGAAACGAGAAGCCTCGATTATCGCCACGACTTTCTCCGTCGTGTCGATCACGTTCACAATCGTCATCTTGTCGTACATGGAGCTCGACGCCTACTTCCCGCATTATTATGGCACGATCATCCTATCCGGTATCGTCGCCGCGCTCATCATGCCGCGCATCTATCCGTTGTCCCGTAAGCCCGACACGGCGTATGAAAAGACGGAGTTGAAATCGGAAGAACCGGTGCCGGCGAATGTCCCAATGCGCGTCTGGGCACTGCGTCAAGCATTGCTCAAATCAAAATCGAGTAAAGGGGCCGGCGCCACGTTCAAGGACGGGTTCCAAAACGTGCTCGACATGTGGCTCGGCATTTTGCCGGTCGTCATGGCCGTCGGAACGATCGCGCTCGTCATCGCTGAACATACATCATTGTTCACGATTCTCGGCAAGCCGTTCGAACCGATTCTCATGTTGTTACAAGTGCCAGAAGCAGAGGCCGCGGCCCAGACGATGGTCGTCGGGTTCGCCGATATGTTCTTGCCGGCCGTGCTCGGCAGCGGCATCGAAAGCGAGTTGACGCGATTCGTCATCGCCTGTGTGTCCGTCACCCAGCTCATCTTCATGTCTGAGGTCGGCGGACTGTTGCTCGGCTCGAAATTGCCAATCTCGTTCTCATCTTCTTGTTACGGACGATCATCACGTTACCGATTATCGTCGGGATTGCCCATCTCATCTTTTAACGACAACACGCCCGTTCTCTCATTCCAGAGGACGGGCGTTGTTTGTATAATAAAGAAAAAAGGGAGGTGCGTCATGGACGAACATTATGCCGGCCAGCTCGAAGTGGCAAAGAAAGGTTACGCTGGAATCATCGACCCCAAGGCCTACGTGAACGACCGCTATCACGGCCATTGGACGGTCAAGAGCGAGAAGCGCATCAACGGGGTTCCAGTGTTGCTTCAAAAAGCGTTCAACGGGGGCAAGAACAATTGTACACTCACCTCGATGACGGCTATTTTCCGCTATTACCATGACCTTGGCTATGAGCGCATCCCGGAGGACGTAATCGAGATTCAACGAGACGCACGTGAGATTGCGCTCGCTCATCAGTTCAAAGATGAGAAGGGCACACCGCCGACTCGAATCAGTACGATTGTTACGAAACTATGGGCCCATTACGGCTACATAGGGCACAGCAGCTCACGTTATTTATGGAAATGGTCGACGTTCGAGCGCGAACTCGCGGCCGATCGCCCCTTCATCTTGAATATGGCGAATGGGTTCTATAAAAATCACTCCGTGACCGGAATCGGGTACACCATCTTCCACAAGCCCGGCTTTCCCGACGTCATCTTGCTCGAGGTGCTCGATAACCGCTCCCGCGACATCCGCTATATCGATTTCAACGAGTTCAACTTTTGGGGCAGCATCACGCGCGTGTATCCGCCACAGGACGTTCAGGAGAAATAACGACGAGCGCTCGCTTCGATGGCCGACCCGATTTGCATCAGATGCTCCCGTTTCGCATACGAGCCATGGTGGAGACCGAATGCGTCTCGACCGTTCCCGAGACCGACGAACACTTCGGACGGTTTGACATGCAGTCCGACCATCGGGACATGGAGCGTCGCATGATAACCGAGCTCGAACCGGGCACTCGGATACGCGTCCAGCCGTTCACTGTGCGTGAACCCATTAAATGCCGCACAGTTATCACGCCCAAGGACGATCAAACGGGACGGGTTCACATAACGAATCGTCCGTTCGAGCAAATCGAGCGATGTCGGGTGCTCCATCCATTGGCGTCCTGTTCGCAATTGGCCCATCTGACGCGACGTCGCATATTTGAAAAAGTCGACATGGAGCGCGGACCCGTCGTAGAACGAGCGACCCATACCTTCGAGCAGGGCCTCGAGTTTCGCCCCTCCCGGTTTGCCGAACCAGCTCGTCGTCGCCCGTCCGGCCTCGAAGTAAGCCGTGGCGTAGTGAAGTGTCGCGTCGAGCGCGTTGTCATCTTGCAAGTAGACATCGAGTGATTCGTCACGCCAATAGAACTTTTGTGACTCTCCTCTACGAACGGTTCCGTCCCGTTCAAAAAATTCGCCGCGCGACGGATTCGTCCCGACGGTGAGCCACTGTCGCTCCGTCGGGCGCCCATACCATAGGACCGGAGAGGCCCCCTCAATCAATTCCGCCTGAAACGACGACGTCATGAGCGCTTGTTGAAATCGAATCGCGTCTTGCAATAGCAATCGTGCTTGATCCATCGTGCCACATCCTCTCTACTCGTTCGTTTCCCGCTTTCAGGCACATGTAAAATACGTTATAGTGAGAGGACGAAGCCAAAAAAAGGACGTGGATCTATGCGTATCAATAAATTCATCAGTGAATCCGGCAAGGCGTCCCGCCGCCAAGCCGACCGTCTCGTCGAAGAAGGACGGGTTACCATCAACGGGAAGAAAGCGAAAATCGGCGACCAAGTGAACCCAGGGGACGAAGTGCTCGTCAACGGTTCGGCCGCCCGCGTCGCACGAAACAACGTTTATATCGCCGTTCATAAACCGGTCGGCATCACGAGCACGACCGAGAAGAAAGTCAAAGGCAACTTGGTCGACCTCGTCAACCACCCGCTCCGCATCTTCAATATCGGCCGTCTCGATAAAGACTCGGAAGGGCTCATCTTGATGACGAACGACGGTGATATCGTCAACGAGATTCTTCGCGCCGAGGGTGAGCACGAGAAAGAATACATCGTCTCAGTCGATAAGCCAATCACTCCGGAGTTCGTCGAACAGATGGAAGCCGGCGTCAGAATCCTCGGCCAGAAGACGTTGCCGTGTAAAGTCCACCAACTGTCGAAGTTCGATTTCAACATCACGCTGACACAAGGGCTCAACCGCCAAATCCGTCGCATGTGTGAAGCGCTCGGTTACGAAGTGTACCGCCTTCAGCGCGTACGTGTCATGAATATCACGCTCGGCAAGCTCCCGCCCGGACAATGGCGCGACCTGTCGAAAAAAGAACGCGAGCAGTTGTTCCGCGAATTGAATTACGAACCGAAAGAATGGTACTAAAACAAGCCCAGACGCTTTTTGTCTGGGCTTGTCATCGTTCATAGAGCGATGCGACATGGTCGGTCTCTCGTCGGATGAAGCGTTTGAGTTGAGCGCATAAGTCATCGAGCTGCCCCATCGTCGTCTCGAACAAAAAGGTCGCCTTCATATCTCCGCCATCGCCTTTCATTTGTTCGACCACGGCGTTGACTCGGACGGTGCCTCGCGCATTCGCCAGTTCGAACGTCAAGGAGACATGGACGAGCGGGACATCGAGAATCCACGTCTGGGGCGACTTCCCATTGTGTGCATTGAACACGCATAACGTGGAGATCAGCATGTCGATGTCGGATGCGGTGACATACTCATCCACCGTGACCGCGCACCATTTTCCCTTCAGCGTCAATACGACTCCCATTTCCGACATGTCTTCCCAAACCCGTCTCATGTTGAACTGTTCGACCATTTTCATCCCCCACTCTCTCATTTTGACTATATCATGTCGTTTCCACGAAAGCCGTCAACTTTTCGCCAAAACGGGAATAGTTCTATACAGATGATTTCGCAACGAAAAGAGGTGAATCGTCATGAATGGCGCCTTGTTCCCTCGCACCTCGGTCGGCAAGTGGTCGATCATCCTCATCGGATTGTTCCTGGCCATGTACGTGCCGTTCCTCCTGCTCGATAACTTCGATACGACCTTCCACTCGACGCTTTGGAGCGACAACGCCGCGAACATGCTTCGGCTCAGCTATATGACCACGTTCTCCGTTCTCGGGCTCGGAGCATTCGTGACAGGATGGTGGGCCATCTTGAAACAAAAAGAGTATGCCGTGCTCGTCTTCTTCGCGGCCGTCCTCGGCTCCGGACTGTTCGTCCTACTCGTCATGGAGCTCCTCGACATCCTCGAATAGAAGACAAAACAAGGAGTTCGCCGCGGCGAACTCCTTGTTTATTACGCACTTATTTGACGATGACTTGCTTCATCTGGCTGGCGCGGCCTTTCGCATCTTCGATATGAACCGAGAGACGCTCTCCTTTTTTGAGCGTGCGTGTCTTCGTGACGAACGATCCTGTGAGTCCAGTCGTCCCTTTCCCGATGACGCGGCGCTTCGCATCACGCACGATGACCGTCATTCCAGCGTCGGCGCGACCGGTCACTTGTTTCGCGTTCGCACGCGGTGTCGTGACGACCGGCTGTTTCGGACGAGCTCCTGTTGTGACAAGGAGACGTTCGCTCGAAACGAGCTTGCCGTTGCTATAGACGACACGGAGTGTCGTGCCTGCTTTTTGCGCTCCGATGTTCAATGCGACACGAGCCTGTTTCGACGTTCCTGTCGCAAGACGTTTCTCGCCGTTATAGACCGTCACTTTTGTCCCGCTTTGCACGCTAGCAGCAAATACGGTCGAATTGTCACGGACGATTCCTGGCTTGGCATAGAGACGCAGCATCGAAGCCGCATAATGCACGTTCACTTTACCGTAGCCGCTGATGTAATCATAGTTGAACGGAAGCTCTTCTTCAGACTCATCCATGAAATAGCTGAGCCCATCTTCATAGCTCATCCCGCCGGTCGCATCGCCGCCTGAGAAGGCGACTGGTTCCGCTGTGCGATGGAGCAACTGACGTACTTCTTCCACTTTGAGTGTCGGACGTGTCGATAACAACAAACCAACGACAGCCGAGACGTGCGGTGTCGCCATACTCGTCCCATCCATATAGACGACGTTACCGTTTGGCACGAGGCTCGCGACTTTCGTTCCCGGGGCCACGACGTCGACGCCGTATCCGTGGTTCGAGTAATCCGAGACGATGCCGAACGTGTTCGTCGCACCGACCGAGATCGTGTATTTCGATGAAGCTGGGTATGACAGGCTTGAATCGCCGTCGTTCCCAGTTGCCGCCACGACGACGACACCGCGGTCATATGCGTACTTCAACATGTAACCGATCGTCCGGCTCTCGCTGCCGCCGAGGCTCATGTTGATGACTTTGGCACCCGCATCGACCGCATACTTGATGCCGAGCGCGATTTGTTCCGTGTCACCCGAACCGCTCGCATCGAGCACTTTGACCGGGAGAATCGAAACGGCCGGCATCATGCCACGCATCGATGTCCCGTTGTTTTGAATCGCACCGATGACGCCGGCGACATGTGTCCCGTGACCGTGGTCATCGATGGCACTGCCTTCCCCGTTCGGGTCGACAAAGTTCTTCTCGTTGGCGATATCGACGCGTCCTTTGAAGTCAAGGAGGCGATAATCGACACCCGTATCGAGCACGGCCACTTTGACCGATCGTGCCGGCAAGTTGAGTGCCTCGTAAGCGTCAATGCCGATTCCAGCATCTTGGAATGGCGCCAATACCGATTTCGAGTTGAGTGACCATTGATAGTCGTAACTCGTGTCGGCCATGAACGCTTGATACGTCTGGACCGGCTCGATGAACTCGACGTTCGCGTCACGCTCGAGCGTCGACTTGGCTGTCGCTTGCGTTTTCGTGCTCGCCGCTTCAACGTCGACGACCGCGAAGTGGTCACCTGGGCGACCGAGATCGACTTTCTCCGCCGAGACGTTCGATAACGCGTTCATCTTGCCGAGCGACTTGCTCGGTGACGACTTGTATTTGACGATATAACGCGGCGCATCATCGACTTCAATCGATACCCCGAATTTACCCATTACATCTTGGAGCGGTGTTCCGGCAAGCGTACCCGTTCCAAGCTTAGCTGCTACCTTGTCGACTTCTGCTTGCAGCGCTGTCGGCACACTTGACGTCACGAGCGTCTGTAACCGTTCGATGGCGGCTTCATCCGCTTGCGTGAGCGTGTATGATTTCCGATCAACGAGCGCGTTCATGAGTGGCTGTAACGCCTTCAAATCATTGTACGCTTGTTGGCGTTTCGCGCCATCTTTCACCATTGCTTTGATGAGGTATGGCGACGTCCGGTAGTATAAGGCGGCCAAATCGTTGCCTGACTCCGATTGTGCCAACACTTCCGTCTGGATGCGACGGATGAGTTTCAACATCGAGTCGCGCTCTGGTGCCGGATTTAAAATCGATTCGACGGCACACATGCCTGCCTCCGTCTCAATGTTTTCATACTTGACCGGCAATTTGACCGGGTTGTAGACGAGTTTGATGTCGGAAGGCGACACCGTTTCTTCTTCCATCAGCGGGAGATACTCCACTTTGATGTAGTACGGACCTTCCCATGCATACGGGAATCGAATTTTCGCCGTTTGCTGTCCGTCTTCTTGTGACGCGCTCGAACGATACTGTTCGAACGTTTCGTCCTTCGCTGCCAAATCGGCACTCGGATACACCGAGATGTTCGCGAGCTTCGTCGAATCGAACTGAACTTCCATATGCGTCATCGCCGATGGAGTCCCTCGTTCCATTTTGAACCAGTATGTATTCGTGGCGTCTGTCCCGGTTTCGAACGTGACTTCCACTCCGGGGCTGAGCGTCTTCGCCTCTTGCATCCCTGCTCCAGCGTCCGCACTCGCTTGTGGCGGAATCAATCCTAGTACGAGCATGAGTACCGTGACGAATGATAAAACCTGTTTCCATGTTGCTTTCATCTGTTCTCCTCATTTCTATATGTCCAAAGCTACAACCGACGGATCCGTCAATTCATGTATACGTGACAATGGCTTGAAGGTTCCAACAATTAACTACAAAAAATCACTTAATTTCATTATTTTAGGAAACTCTTGATTTGTCTATCTCTAATATGGTTTTTTCGAAAAATAATTTAAAAAACAGGTCAGAGGAATTTTTCCCCTGACCTGAACGAGTTGTGTTGCTTATTTTGCTGTGACGCCCCCATCGACCGGAAGTTCGATTCCCGTGATGTGATTTGCCTCATCCGACGCGAGGAAGAGGACGGCCGTCGCCACTTCTTCAGCCCGACCGAGATTCGGCAAAGCGATTTGATTCAAGAAATGTTGTTTATAATCCGGGTGTTCCATGTGCGGCGCACTCATCGGTGTCACGATATAGCCCGGATGGACCGAGTTGACGCGAATGTTGTGTTTCCCGTAATCGACGGCCGCCGCTTTCGTGAGCGACCGAACGGCTCCTTTCGAGGCCGTATAGGCACCGGCACCGGCCATGCCTGTGAGCGCCGAGATGGACGAGATGTTGACGATCGACCCACCGCCGTTTTGCTCCATGAGCGGGATTGCATACTGTGTCCCGAGCATGACGCCATCAATATTGATTCGATACGTGCGCGCCCAGTCTTCCTCTGTCTGGTCCAAGAACGGTTTTGCGAGCGCGATGCCCGCATTGTTGACGAGAACGTCGAGCTTGCCGCACACGGAATGGACTTCGTTATAAATGTTTTCCCAATCGTTGCGTGACGTGACGTCGTGTTGAAGCGCGATTGCCTCGCCACCGTTCGACCGGATTGTTTCCACGACGCGCGTCACCGCTTCAAGATTGATGTCTGTCGCGACGACGGTCGCCCCTTCTCGTGCGAACAGCTTGGCCGTCTCTTCTCCCATACCACTGCCTGCCCCCGTAATGACCGCTACTTTCCCCGTTAACCGCATGATTCCAGCTCCATTTCTTTAAATACGATAGTCTAACTATCATTATAGTAGTCGATGCACATTCGATTCTCAACGAAACTGCCTCGACACGGTATAATAACGAGATACAAAGAGGTGATTTCATGAGTAAACGACAACAAAATAAAGAAGAACGAATGAATCGTATCATCGAGCAAGCCGAGGTCCTCTTCTTACAAGATGGATTTGAACGGGTGCAAATGCAGGACATCGCTGACGCGTCCGAGCTCGGGGTCGCGACACTGTTCCGTTACTTTCCGAAAAAAGACCAATTGATCGTTGCCGCGGCCGTGCGCAATTTGGCACCGACGCTCGATGCGTTCAAACAACTGACGAGCCGGCCTGGAAATGCCTACTCGCGGCTCGAGGCGATTCTCGACTATCTGCTCGACCAACAAGTGAAGCGGACGAGTCATTCTCGTTTCCGTGAGGCGTTCGAGAGTTATGCCTCGTCCGTCGCAAGTCCCCTTCCCGGGATTGACGACTATATCGAGTTGCAGCGCGAAATCATGGAGACGCTCGAACCGCTCATCGCGGACGGGAAGACGGACGGTTCGCTTCGGAGCGATCTCGACGTGAAAGCAACCGTCGTCACCATCATCAACGCGTTCGGGACGTTCGGCAACAATATCATTTTAAAGTCTCACATCAGTTATTTAGAGGACGACATCGAGCCCCTCATCCAACAGCGGGTGTTGCGAGAGATGCTCTTGTCTTACGTGCGCCCATAACGAAAGCCCCTTCGTGTGAAGGGGCTTTATTCGTGCAGTTCGAGCGGCAGACCGTCCGGGTCAAAGAAGAACGTCATCTTCTCGCCCGTGAACGTGTCAAACCGAATCGGTTCCGTCGTGACACCGTGCGCATTCAGTTCAGCGACGACCGACTCGATGTCGTCGACTTTAAAGGCGAGATGACGGAGTCCACACGCCTCCGGAAAGCTCGGCCGTTTCGGACTGTCCGGTTTGATGAACAGCTCGAGCTCGTACGCGCCGAGCCGCAGGTCGATCTTGTGATCGCCTTTGTCCGGACGATGATGCTCGCGGATGACGTCGAAACCGAGGATATCGATGTAGAACCGTTTCGCCTCGTCATAATTTGAGGCGATAATCGCCACGTGATGGATGGTATGTAGTTGCATCATAATCCCCCATATACAAAAAATGAGCACCTCTCACTAGAGGTGCTCTCGAAAAGTCTACCGCGTCGAACCACGCTCCACAACGTGCTCCCGAAGGAATGTCCGCCGTCTTACATAGACCAGCTCATCGCATGTACTCAACTATAGGTGAATCTGAGCCCCGCGTCAACGTTTTGTTTGAATCGGGTTGACATCTTCCTAAAAATTAGGATAATCAATAGTGTTAGCACTCTTATCATCAGAGTGCCAAAATCGAACAAATAAAAAGGAGAACGATCATGACAAAGAAACAGTTTCAAGCCGAATCGAAACGAATTTTAGAGTTGATGGTCCACTCAATCTATACGCATAAGGACATCTTCCTCCGTGAGCTCATCTCGAACGCGAGTGACGCCATCGACAAAATGTATTACCGGGCCTTGTCGGATGAGGCAATCGACTTCAACAAGGACGACTACTTCATTAAAGTCGAGCTCGACAAAGACGCACGCACGATCACCATCCGTGACACCGGAATCGGGATGACGGCCGACGAACTCGAATCGAACCTCGGGATTATCGCCAAGAGCGGCTCGCTCGCGATGAAGCAGGCGACGAAGATGGAAGAAGACCACAGCCTCATCGGCCAATTCGGTGTCGGCTTCTACTCGGCGTTCATGGTGGCAGACCGTGTGACGGTCCGCACCCGCTCGGTCGACAGTGAACAAGGCTACTTGTGGGAGTCGGAAGGCACAGACGGTTACACGATCGAGCCGACAGATAAGACCGACATCGGGACTGAGATCACGTTGCACGTGAAAGCTGACACGGACGACGAGACGTACTCATCGTTCCTCGAAGAGTACGAGATCCGTTCGCTCATCAAGAAGCATTCGGACTTCATCCGCTATCCGATTAAGCTCGACGTGACGAAGCACCGTCAAAAAGAAGACTCGGACGAGTACGAGGATTACGTCGAAGAAGAGACGGTCAACAGCATGGTGCCGATTTGGCGCAAACGGAAGAGCGAGCTGTCGGACGAGGACTACAAGGCGTTCTATCACGAGAAACGCTACGGCTTCGATGAGCCGCTCAAACACCTTCACTTGAACGTCGACGGCTCGATCCGGTATCAGTCGATTCTCTACATCCCATCGACGGTCCCGTTCGACTATTACACGAAAGAGTTCGAGAAAGGGCTCGAGCTGTACTCGAACGGTGTCTTGATCATGGAGAAGTCGCCTGACCTGCTCCCGGACTATTTCGGTTTCGTCAAAGGGATGGTCGACTCGGAAGACCTGTCGCTCAACATTTCCCGGGAGATGCTGCAGCAGGACCGCCAACTTCGCGTCATCGCCAAAAACGTGAAGTCGAAAATCAAAGGCATGCTCGAGAAGATGCTCCAAAACGAGCGCGAAGACTACGAGAAATTCTTCGATTCGTTCGGCCGTCAGCTCAAGTTCGGCGTCTACGATCAGTTCGGTGCCGCCAAGGACGAGTTGAAAGACTTGCTCTTGTTCCACTCGTCGAACGAGAACAAGCTCGTCACGCTCAAAGAGTACGTCGAGCGCATGAAAGACGATCAAAAGTACATCTATTACGCGACGGGTGAATCGATTCACCGCATCGACCTTCTCCCTCAGGCGGAACGCTTGAAAGAAGAAGGGTTCGAGATTCTCTACTTCACTGAAGAAATCGACGAGTTCGCCATCAAAATGCTCCAGTCGTATGACGACAAAGAGTTTAAGTCGATCGCGAGCGGTGACCTCGGGCTTGATGACGAGGCGGCCCATTCGCTCAATGAGGACAACAAGGACTTGTTCGCCTTCATGAAACAAGAACTGGGCGACCGCGTTAAAGAAGTGCGCGCATCGACACGTCTCAAGTCACATCCGGTCTGCTTGACGGTCGCCGGTGACGTCTCAATCGAGATGGAGAAGATTTTGAACACGATGCCGAATGGCGGCGGCATGAAAGCTGAAAAAGTGCTTGAAGTGAACGCCGATCACGCCATCTTCCGGACGTTACAGCGCATCTATAAGGAAGATGAAGCGAAAGCGAAACAGTATACCGATTTGCTCTATCAGCAGGCGCTCCTCATCGAAGGGTTACCGATTGAAGATCCGGTCGCCTATTCGAATGCGGTGTGCGCGTTGATGGCAGAATAAGCAAAAGGCAGAGGGCGACCTCTGTCTTTTCTCATGCCTTTCTATAAAACCAGCGCTTCACCGCTTCATTCAATAGGACGTACCCGCCGAGTAGTCCGAGGAGCGTCATCAATAACGGAAGCGGCAGCGGCACCAAACCGAGCAACGGTGCAATCGGCAAATAAGGGACACCAATCGCGAGCACGCCGACGAGAATCGATGCGTACAATAAAATCGGTGCCGGCCGACTGCGATACATCACGCGACGCGTTCGCATAATCATAAGAATCAATAACTCGGTCAAAATCGAGAACACGAACCACCCGCTCTGAAAGACCGCTTCATTTGCCCGGAACAAGAACAACAGCACGGCAAAGACCGTGTAGTCGAACAATGAACTGACGAGACCGAACGTGATCATGAAGCGACGGACCTCTTTCAAATCCCACCGTTGCGGCGTCCGCAAATCGTCCGTATCGACTGCGTCCTGCGAGATGGCAAGCGCCGGGAAATCACTTAAGAAGTTAATCATCAAGATTTGCTTCGGCAAGAGCCGCAAGAACGGCAAAAACAAAGAAGCGCCCGCCATGCTGAACATGTTCCCGAAGTTCGCGCTCGTCGTCACTTTAATGTATTTGAGCGTGTTCAAGAACGTCATCCGTCCTAACACGATACCGCGCAGCAACACGCGCAAACTCTTGCGGACGAGGACGAAATCAGCCGCTTCCTTGGCGACATCGACCGCATTCTCGACCGAGACACCGACATCGGCCGCATGGAGCGCCGGCACGTCGTTGATGCCGTCACCCATATAACCGACGACGTGACCGTTCTTCTTGAGTGCCAAGATGATGCGCTCTTTTTGGTTCGGATCGACTTCAGCGAACAGCGTCGTCTGTTCGACCTTTTGCCAGAGCGCCTCGTCGGACGTTCGATTCAACTCACTCCCTGTCATGATTCCTGTGATGGGGAGGCCGACCGCCTCTGCGGTATGGAGCGCGATTGAAGCGTTGTCTCCCATGATGACACGCAGACCGACACCATGCCAGGCGAGCTCGACAATCGTCTCAGCGACGTCGTTTTTTGGATGATCGAAGATGAGTAAAAATCCGATGAACACCATATCCGTCTCGTCTTCAACTTGATAGGTGTCTTGTTCGACCGTCTCCTTCTCGGCCACTCCGAGCACACGGATCCCACGTGTGCTCCAATTCTCGAAGTGAACGTCCAGGGCCGACCGTTCGAAAGGTGAGAGCGGACGGACCTCATCCTGATGGCGGACGCGATTACATACGTCAATCACATGATGATACGCCCCTTTCGTGATGAGACTTACGCTGGCCTTTTCTCGCACGATAACACTCAACCGTTCGCGCGTGAAGTCGAACGGAATCTCGCCGACGCGAAGGACGGACGAGACATCGATGGTTCGGACATGACAAATCAAATCATCGAGTTCATTCTTCATGCCGACCTGTAACGACGCATTCAAATAAGCGGACCGAAAGACGAATTCAGACGAGGCCCCATCGACATCGACCGCATCGTCGAGCCGTGTCTGCCCTTCCGTCAACGTCCCCGTCTTATCCGTGCATAAGACGTCCATACTCCCAAAGTTTTCAATGGCCGTCAGTTTGCGGACGATGACCCCTTCTTCCGCCATTTTGCGAGACCCTTGGGACAAGGTGATGCTCATGATTGCGCTGAGCAATTGTGGGGTGATGCCGACCGCCAAGGCGACAGCAAAGAGGAGCGAGTCAATGACGTCTCGTTCGAACCAGACGTTAATCGCAAAGACGAGCAACGTCAAGATGAACATAATATACGTCAATAAATAGCCGAAGTGACGAATTCCTTGTTCGAATTCCGTTTCCGGAGGACGAAGTGTCAGCTCACGTGCGATTTGACCGTATTCCGTTTCACGACCGGTCCGGACGATCAAGACGTTGGCGTTGCCGGTTTGTACGTTCGTCCCCATATAAACGACGTTTGATCGGTGCTCCATCGCTTGATCGGTTTCGACGAGACCCGGCAGCTTTTGGACCGGGATGGACTCTCCGGTTAAAATCGATTGATTCACGAAACAATGTTCGCTCGTCAACACCACTCCATCGGCGGGAATGAGGCTACCTGTTGAAATCGCAATGACGTCACCTGGGTACGATGTCCGAGGCGGATACCTGACGAAGTTGATGGTCCCGCCAGACGTCGACGTGAACGTTCACTTTCTCCCGCAGTTCCTCGATGGCGCGATTGGCATGAAACTCTTGAAAGAAACTAAGTAGGGCACTCGCCAAGATGATGGTCAAGATGATACTCGCGTCGACGTAATCCCCAGTTAGCGCTGAAATGAGCGTGGCTCCAATCAAGATGAGAATGATCGGACTTTTAAACTGTCCGAGTAATAACGTCAGGTTCGTCAACCGCTTTTCCTGGGCGAGCACATTCAACCCGATCGTCTGTTGACGGCGTTTGACCTCATCGGATGTGAGTCCTTGTGGCGTTGAATTTAGGGTTTGCAGTAACTCCTCGGGTGGTCGTGTCCAGAACGGATCGTTCGAATCGAGCTTCATGACCGTCGCCTTCTTTCATCAGTCAATTGGACGCAACAATGGCTACAAGGATTGTATTCCCGAATTAATAAAAAAATGAATAAAATCTCCAATACAAAATCTTTTCAATATTTGATTTATAATATGTGAAATCAAGAGTTATCAGATATAAAAAAAGAACCAGATTGCAAAAGCAGCCCGGTTCGTTGACAACAGAATAGATTTGTTAAATACATTTTTTAATTCTTTACTTTAAGTTACTATAAGCTGCAAAAAGCTCTGTCTGAGTGATTTCAGGGCTTAATGTGATTTTGTGCTCTTCCTCGTTCTCATGTATCTCGACTATACGATGCGCCATACGTTCAATCAAACCAACAACAAGAGCATTACCCATCGTGAAGTAACGTTTGCGGTCCGTCATTGTGTCCGTCCATCCGTAAGGGAAGCCGTTCAGTCCCTCGCACTCCTCTGGGCGCAAGTAACGAAGTCTCTTCGTTTGTGGATCCTCAATGACATGGCTCGAGCGGTTACATGTGCCTTCGCTCGTCAACATCGTACGGCCAGGAAGGTCGAGCGAGTCCGGATACGACATTCCGCCCTCGGCGTACACGTACACGTGACCGCTTGCCGAGGTCCGTTCGATTTTCTTCGGCCCTTTCAAGTAAGCCAACTCTTCCTGCTCGTTCCGACCCGATTTCTTGATTGTATCGGTGTCCAAGTAATACTGTTCCGGTGTAGGACCGAACTGCTCATATACTTCTTGGACCACTTCGCCGAGCGTCTTCGGGACTTCACGTTTAGGTAACGTTTCAAGAGTCGTCACCCGATCGCCCGACATGATTCCCGCATTGCGGTACGTCGCCGAGAACGTGTCAGAGATTTCGACGATATCTTTAGGCAGTTGAAACTGCGAGCCCGGATGCTTCTCGCTCGTCAGTTCATGGACTGGGAAAGTCGGTGCGAAGAAGCCTGACTCGAGCAACCACTCCTCAGGGTTCGCCTGTTGAGCACGTGCCGAATGATTCAGGTCGGTGCGGGTCGCGAAGATGAAGATGCGACGCCGGCGTTGCGCGAAGCCATAGTCTGCTGCGTTAATGACGCGCCACTCGACCGTATAGCCTTGGTCCGCGAACGCACGGAGCATGACACTGAAGTCACGTCCCCTTTGCTTGGCCGGCGACTTCATGAGACGATCTACGTTCTCTAACAAAACGTAAGGAGGATGTTCTACTTTTACAATATTCATAATTTCCCAAAATAGAACACCTTTCTTACCTTGAATTCCTTGTTCATTCTTTAAACTGCGTGAAACACTGTAATCTTGACAAGGAAATCCCCCCACCAACAAATGATGCTTTCCAACGTTTCCGAGAGTAAGCGCAATATCTTCATTAACGTGTTCACCACGTCCTTTGAATCGTTCGGCATAGCAATCAAAAGCCGGTTGACTCTTCGTCGCCGGTTCCCATTGATTGCCCCAAACTACATCGAATTTGTCCGATGTAGGCTCGGCCTTCACGTCTTTAATTCCTTCAAGTGCAATGCGGAAACCTCCTACACCAGCAAATAACTCAACTACTTTAATCAATGGGAACACCCTTTCGCATTTTCTATCTTAAATTTACTCTATTTCATAAGTTATCTCAAATGAACTTTCTCGCTGAGATTAGTTTAACAGAAAAGGTGAATGGGATCAACAACAAGCTATAATGGTTATATATGTAAACTGTAGGAGGAGTTATTTTGCGGTATGAAACGATTCAAGAATTGATGGACAAAGCAAGAGAGGCCGAAGGAAAGACGTTCGGAGAGATTGACACGACCGGGCGCATCAAGAATGTCCGCTCTAAAGGTTCCCTCGGGCACATCATCGAGGAGAGCCATTTCGGCTACCCAATCAACTCGGATGCACGGCCTGATTTTGAAGAGCTCGGCATCGAATTGAAGGTCACCCCTTTCAAGAAAAACAAGAATGGTACATATTCATCGAAGGAGCGGCTCGTTTTGAACATGATTGATTATCATAACGAGCACGGGTATTCGTTCGAGACGTCGAGCTTCTTATCCAAAGCCACGAGCATGCTGATCATGCTTTATCAATATGAGCCAAACATCCCTATCGATGACTACCGTATCTACAAAGCATTCTTGAACGAGTTCTCAGAGGAAGACTTGGACGTGATGCGGCAGGACTGGGAGACAATTGTCACAAAAATCAAACGGGGAGAGGCGCATTTGATTTCCGAGGCCGATACGATGTACTTGTCAGCCTGTACGAAAGGGGCGAACGGCTCGGTCGTCCGTAGCCAACCGTTCTCAGAGCAACCAGCAAAACCACGTGCCTTTTCGCTCAAAGCTTCCTATATGTCGGGGCTCGTCCGTCAATACTTGACCCCAGAATTGATGGAGTCAATCGCCAACCACGGTGAATTGAAAGAAATGTCGATTGAAGAACTCCTCGAGGCAAAACTCGCGCCTCATTACGGGAAGACGGTACTCGAACTATGCGAAGAGACAAATATCCCATATAACCCGGGCAATAAGGCGATGATTCCGCGAGTCATGGCGAAGCTTTTAGGTGTTCGAAAGACCGACTTGTCTGGCATCGAAGAGTTCGCGAAAGCGAACATCAAGTTCAAGACGATTGCTCGAGAGCCTGACGGTAAAATTCGGGAGCACATGTCGTTCGGAAAAGTCGATTTCGACGACTTGTCTCGAGACGAGTGGGAAGAATCCGACTTGTATGACACGTTCGCCGAACAGAAATACCTCTTTCTCGTCTTCCGATATGACGAGGAGTACGTGCCCAAACAAAAACGTATCCCTCGTTTCGAAGGGATACGTCTATGGAACATGCCGCTCGAAACGGTGGATAGCGAGTTGAAGTCGATGTGGCTCGAGGCTAAACACATCGTCCATACTGGAGTAAAGCTGATACCTTCGGGTAAGCGAGTAAAAAACAACCTTCCCGGCCCGAAGTTCAATCAGGTCGCCCATATGCGCTCAAAAGGAGCCGATGGTCAGGACAAAGTGAAACTCCCAGACGGTCAGTGGATCACAAAACAATCGTTTTGGTTGGACAGAAACTACATCCAGCAGATTCTAGACGCTTAACATGAGTACTTCCCTCCCTCAAGTGGAATCCTCTTAGTAGAGGGAGGTGAAGGTATGGCAAGAAATGTACCGAAAGCATCGAGTCCAGCCGTCTTCAAGACGATGAGCGGCAACCGTGGTAAGGACACGAAGATGGAAGTGAAGGTCCGGAAAGCACTTTGGGCTGCCGGATTTCGATATCGGAAGAACAACCGGAAGCTATATGGTACACCGGACATCTCGTTTCCGGGACTCCGTGTCGTCGTCTTTTTGGACTCCTGCTACTGGCATGGCTGTCCCCTTCACTTCAAACTACCGAAAACGAACGCCGAATTCTGGCGTCAGAAGATTGGTCGTAACATCGAACGGGATGCCGATGTCACACGACATTATGTCGAGGAAGGCTGGATCATCCTTCGGTTTTGGGAGCATCAGGTCAATGAGGACTTTGACCACGTGATTTATACCATCACTCATTTTGTGGACAATTCCAGAAAAAATATCAGGAGACTAAGTAATGAACCCAGAGAAAATTCAACGCACTTGGATTAAAAAACCTAAAGAAGACACTGAGTGGTTACAAATAAAGGAGTTTCAAATACAGCTCGTCGATAATTTTTATTACAGAAACGCTAAAACTTTTTTAGAGGTTTTTCCTAAGTATAAAAATGACGTATACAACCTTATTCACAAATCTTTTGATGACCTTTCTCCAGTACACGGGACTGAAAATAAAAAACATTACCGTAAAATTTCTACTAAAGAAATCAATAAAGCCCTTAGAAATCGCTTGATGGAAATTCCTGATATACATCTCGAAGTTAGTTTTATGGATGGATATTTTCAAGACAACGATAAAGCTAAAGGATTCGATTTTGCCTACTATGATGAGGAATTAAATGCTAAAAAAATTCACGATTACTGTTTCGGGCATCGTTCAGTTAATGACGGTGATACACACTGGAGAAATTTTGTGACAAAACAACAGAAAAAGAATTACCTTTCAAATCAAGTATTTGAAGATAATTACTTTGATAACTTTGAACCCAATGACGAATCTACACCCACAGTAGTCGGTGAGATTCAACTTGCCAACTGGGCTTTAGGTTATTACGATTTATTTAAAGTGCTGCATTTAGATAATTTAACGGGTATTGATTTGTTAATTTACATAACACCAACAGGTAATCTCGAGAAATTATTAAGTAGTAACATAGTGACTTACGAGAAAATGAAAAAAACAATTGAAACATATTCAAGCGTCTTAAAAGTACCTATTTGGTTAGTAGGTATAGATATTGAAGAAGTTTCATCTACCCAGTAACTTAAGATTTTTTTACTTTTCAATTGATAATATATTGATTCCTTGCGAGAATAAATCACTGATCCACTCAGAAAAGCTGTCCAATCGGGACGGCTTTTATTTTTTTTACATAGGTTATTGAAAACAAAAGCACATTTATTTTGTAATCGTTTTCTTTCCTTTCATCAAGCGATTTATCCATTTAACGTTGATATATCAACATTTTACCAGACATGCAAACGCCTTGACATTTTTGGCGGGTTATATGAAGTTAGTATTACATTATAATTATTCTAGTAGAGATGAGAGTCCGCTAGAGTAAAAAACCAAGGAGGACATATCCCATGTCATTAATCGGCAAAGAAATCTTACCGTTCAAAGCACAAGCATTCCAAACAGGTGAATTCCTCGAAGTATCGGACAACGACTTCAAAGGTCAATGGAGCGTCGTTTGCTTCTACCCAGCTGACTTCACATTCGTCTGCCCGACTGAACTTGAAGACCTTCAAAACGAATACGCGACACTTAAAAACCTCGGCGTCGAAGTCTACTCAGTATCGACTGACACACACTTCACGCACAAAGCATGGCACGAAACATCAGAGAAAATCGGTAAAATCGAGTACATCATGATTGGTGACCCATCACACACAATCTCACGTAACTTCGACGTCTTGAACGAAGAAGATGGCCTTGCTGACCGTGGTACGTTCATCATCGACCCAGACGGCGTCATCCAAACAGTTGAAATCAACGCAGGCGGCATCGGCCGTGACGCGAGCACACTCGTTAACAAAGTCAAAGCGGCACAATACGTCCGCAACAACCCAGGCGAAGTTTGCCCGGCTAAATGGGAAGAAGGATCTGCAACACTTCGCCCGAGCCTCGACCTCGTCGGCAAGTTGTAAGGAGCGGATTTCATGTTAGAAGCAGATATTAAACAACAGTTGGACCAATATCTCCAGCTCATGGAGGGCGACGTCGTCCTCCGTGTCAGCGCTGGAGACGACGCGGTCTCAAAAGAGATGCTCGACCTCGTGAACGAACTCGCGAGCATGTCGTCACGCATTTCGGTCGAGAACGTCACACTCGAACGCACACCAAGCTTTAGCGTGAACCGCCCGTCTGAAGAGACAGGGATTGTCTTCGCAGGGATCCCGCTCGGTCACGAATTCACGTCACTCGTCCTCGCGTTGCTCCAAGTGAGCGGCCGGGCGCCGAAAGTGGACGCGGATGCGATCAAACAGATTCAAAACATTCAAGGCACGTACCACTTCGAATCGTATATCAGCCTCAGTTGCCACAACTGCCCGGACGTCGTCCAGGCACTCAACGTCATGAGCGTCCTCAACCCGAACATCTCACACACGATGATCGACGGTGGCGCGTTCAAGGCAGAAGTGGAAGCGAAAGAGATCATGGCTGTCCCGACCGTCTTCTTGAACGGTGAGGCGTTCGGCAACGGACGCATGTCACTTGAAGAGATTTTGGCGAAACTCGGAACTGGTCCTGACGCTTCGGCGTTTGACAACAAAGACCCGTATGACGTCCTCGTCATCGGTGGCGGCCCAGCTGGTGCGAGCGCAGCGGTTTACGCGGCACGTAAAGGCATCCGGACCGGCATCGTCGCGGAACGCTTTGGTGGTCAAGTGATGGACACGATGGGGATTGAGAACTTCATCGGCACATCTTACACGGAAGGCCCGAAACTCGTCGCGAGCTTGGAAGAGCACGTGAAAGAATACGGCATCGACGTCATGAATCTCCAACGCGCGAAGCGTCTTGAGAAAACTGACCTCGTCGAAGTCGAACTTGAGAATGGTGCCGTCTTGAAGAGTAAGAGCGTCATCCTGTCGACGGGTGCACGCTGGCGTAACGTCAACGTCCCAGGTGAAGCTGAGTTCAAAAACAAAGGTGTGGCCTACTGCCCGCACTGTGACGGCCCTCTCTTCGAAGGCAAGCGTGTCGCAGTCATCGGTGGCGGCAACTCTGGAATTGAAGCAGCGATCGACCTCGCTGGGATTGTTAAACACGTGACGGTGCTCGAGTTCGCTTCTGAACTCAAAGCCGACCAAGTGCTTCAAGACCGTCTCCACAGCCTCCCGAACGTGACCGTCGTCACGAACGCACAGACGACAGAAATCACGGGTACGGATAAAGTGAACGGCATCTCGTACTTGTCGCGTGAGACGAACGAGACGCATCACGTCGAACTCGAAGGCGTCTTCGTCCAAATCGGCCTCGTCCCGAACACGGACTGGCTCGACTCGGTCGAACGCAACAACTTCGGTGAGATCGTCGTTGATCGTCATGGCGCGACGAACGTTCCAGGTGTGTTCGCAGCAGGTGACTGCACGAACAGCGCCTACAAACAAATCATCATCTCGATGGGATCTGGTGCGACTGCCGCACTCGGTGCTTTCGATTATATGATTCGCAACTAATCAGAAACGCGTCCTCACATTGGAGGACGCGTTTTTATAATGTCTCCTGAATCGGGTAAAAACAAGACTCGGTCCCCTGAATCGATTTCAAATAAATAGACACGGTTTGGTTGAAACGGATTCCAGCCTTCGTTCACCACCCCGACATCATTCACATAGTTCACGTTCTTATGTACTTGTTTCAGGTTATGTTCTGCCTCAGCGACCGAATAATTCGGCAACCCGAAGTAAATTGCTCCAGCAATCAATAATGAAAAGATGACTCCCATTCTTATCCGATATCGGTTTTCTAAACTCTTTAGGCCAATCAACGTCACGATAATCATACTGGTCGCCGTTCCAAACGCCGCCGAGTTTCCATACCAAGCCTCATTTACGACCATCATTCCTCCAATGGCCAATATCCCGAACATCCACCACCACTTCATCCCCATCACCTCTCTTCAATTATCCCAAAAACAGGAAAATAGGCAACTTCATTTTGGTTTGATGAATTATAAAATTAAGTGCAACACCCAAAAGTGAACGCACAAAAAGCCCACAGCGACGTCCTCGTGTAGAATGAAGTTACGACACAAACATTCAGACGGAGGAATCGCTATGAGCTATATTCATCTTACCACAACGGAACGCGTGAAAATAGAGACGTATCTGGAGCTTGGGATGTCCATCCGGTCCATCGCGAGACGGCTCGGGCGACAGCCCTCGACCGTCTCGCGGGAAATCAGACGGAACCCCGACTACGTGGCTGAACGTGCCCAGAAACGCTACGAGAAGGCGAAGACCAACTGTGGCGCCAAGACGAAACTCGACGACACGATGCGCCGGACGATCGTCGGGAAGCTGCGTGCGACCTGGCCCCCGGAACAGATCGTCGGCCGTCTCTACACAGGAATAATTGCCTTCTCCACCATCTACCGTTGGATCTATGCGGGACGGATCGACGTGCCCCTGACCGTGCTCCGCCAGAAAGGGAAACGTCAAAAGCCGACCGAGACGCGCGGGCGCATCAACATCAGACTCTCCATCTCGCAACGGCCGGCGGAGGTCAGGGGGCGCCGGACGTTCGGGCACTGGGAGCTCGACACCGTCGTCTCCGGACGAGGGAAGTCGAAGGCGTGCGTCGCGACGTTCATCGAGCGGAAGAGCCGGTTCTATCTCGCCCTGCCGATCGCGGACCGCACCGCGGCCTCGATGGAGGGGGCGATTCATGCGGTGCACGCCGCCTTCCCGGAGGGCACGTTCAGGACGGCGACGACGGACCGGGGCAAGGAGTTCAGCTGCCACGAGAACGCCAACGGCCTCCTGCGCGAGTTCTTCCCGAAAGGATCGGACTTCGCGACGGTCGGCCAAGGAGAGATCGTGGACGCGCTCGCCAAGATCAACGGGCGGCCGAGGAAATGTCTCGGCTGGAAGACCGCACACGAGGCCTTCGCGGAGGAAGTGTTGCGCTTAATTTGACAAACCGTCCAGAGTAATTAGCTTAGTTAATAGGGGTGTTTTGCTAATGAATTATGCAGTTGACACAAGTTTATGTCATCTTGGTAAAATAAGTGCCAAATAAGTAGCCATTTCTCTTTCTTTTTGTAGATAAACATTGTTAAATCAACAAAAATTAGCAATCCATTTTATATGCTAATTGGATTGCTAAAATGTTTGTTATTTTATGTTTTGTACTATTAAACTTAACACGTTAATGATGGCACGCTACTCTGCTTATATTTATTTAGTATGAAGTAACAATTGATCTAAATCCATTATTTTAATTTTCTTTTTCGGTAACTGTTTAATCAATCCAAGTTCTTCTAGAGTAGTAAATTTACGGCTGATTGTTTCTGGTGTGGTACCAAGATACGAGGCTAAATCCTTTTTGGACATTGGTAAGATAATCGTTGGACTATTGCCACTTCCCTTTTCAATATTCTCAGCTAAAAAGGATATAATGCGGGTTTCTACATTTTCAATCGCTACTTGTGTGGTTTGTTTTTCAGAATCCTTTAAACGCATCGTTACTTCTGACAGTATTTTTAATGAAATCTGCGGATATTCCACCAAATACTTCTGTAAATCACCTCGTTTAATTAAACAAATAGATGTATTTTGTAGTGCTTCCGCATAATTCTCATGAATACTTCCAGGTTGGAAAATGGCGACTTCACCTGTAAAATCACCAGGATTTAAAATGCGAACAAGTTGTTCTTTTCCAGAATCCGATAAGCGGTAAATCCGAGCCTTACCTGAATTGATAATATATAAGGTATCATCTTCCTCATCTGCACGGAATAACATTTCCCCTTTTTTAAGATGAAGTGTCTTGGTAGATTCCGCAATCAAATCCATTTGTGAGTCTTCCAAATGGTTGAAAATGGGGACAATACGAATACATTCTGCATGTCCATGTTGGTGATGACAACATTGGTTTTGTTCCAAAATAACCTCTTCCTTTTATAAAAAGCCTAAGAGGGCATCCTAGGCTTCCTTTCTATTCACTCGATTAAGCAGGTTTTACCTTTGATTTGACAACAGGATATCCTAAGTCTTCAATTGCCTTTTCGATATCGTTAATAGCGACTGCTTCTGAATCAAAATCTACTTTTACTTTACTTGCATTGAACATTACTTTCAAGCTATCTTGATTCACACCGTTTATTCCTTTCACCGCATTTTCAATCTTTTGGAGACAAGATGGGCAAGATAAGGTTTCTAATTGAATCGTTGCTTTTTGCATAAATCATTTCCCCCTTCATTTTTTAACGACCGTAAACCAATCTATTCTTTTGTTTTTGAGTTACTTTAAGCCTGATATGCTTTATCTACTTCTGATAACATCTCGAATGTGCCTCCATACGTTTCACATACATCTCCAGGAATGGTGTAGTTGTCTGTGATTTTTCGTAATTGAGCAAATTCAGCATCTAAGTCAGGTTTGTTCGTACCTGCGTCTTTTACTTTTCCACTAATTGTTTCAAACAATTCACGTACTTCAAAGGCTTCTGGGTGATTCTTACCATGGGCCCGTGTAATTGCAGTGGTGTATAAATCTAGCTTTTCAAAATGGTTTGTTATTACTTCGTTAAATGTCTGTTCAGACATTATTCGTTCCCTCTTTCTTGTGGTTTTTTGGTCTTAGGCCGATTTTACTTTTGATTTGACGACTGGATATCCTAAGTCTTCAATGGCTTTTTCGATATCGTTAATGGTGATCGTTTCTGAATCAAAATCTACTTTTACTTTACTGGCATTAAATAATACTTTTAAGCTATCGTGATTAACCCCGTTTAATCCTTTCACCGCATTTTCAATCTTTTGCATACAAGATGGACAAGATAATGTTTCTAATTGAATAACTGCTTTTTGCATGAATTATTTCTCCTTTCATCTTATCTTTTATTTTTTTGTTTTCCCTCTTCTTCTTTACAATTTAAGTATAGTTCAGGTTCAACGAAATGAATTTGATGCAAATCAAGTTTTAAGAAAAAGTAGGGGAGTATTTTGTTCTTCCTACCTGAATACTTCCCCTTTATCATTCATCAAGACTGCTTTCTATTAAAATTATTCTCTCAAACGGTATCGAAGCAATCTCATACCATTCAAGATGACTACTAAGATACTTGCTTCGTGAACCAACATCCCGATTGACATATTCATCCATTCACCAAATAGTAGGCTGGCAAGTAAGACTAATACCACACCAACTGCTATGGTAATGTTCTGTTTCATGTTTCTTGAAGTTGATTTTGTTAAGCCTAATGCGTGTGGTAAACGACTAAAGTCAGAATTCATTAAAACAACATCTGATGTTTCAATTGCAACATCTGTTCCACTTCCCATGGCAATTCCGATATCTGCTAAGGCTAGTGAAGGACTATCATTCACTCCGTCACCGACAAAGGCAATGATCCCGCCTTCTGCTTGCATTTTTTCGATATAAGCAGATTTTCCTTCCGGTAGCATATGACCATGTGCTTCTGTTAACCCAAGTTCTCGAGCAACTAAATCTACGGTTCCTTGGTTGTCCCCAGAAAGAACGACAAGGTTTTTGACCCCTAGTTTTTTCAGTTTTTGAAGATCTTTTTTAACACCTGGGCGGATTTGATCCCGAATACCCATCAGAACGTTTAATTCTCCGTCGACCGCAGTTAACACAAGAGAATTCCCATTTTTCTCAAAGCGTTCGACGTCTTTTTTAGCTTTTTCGCTTAATTTCACATTTTTCTTTTCCATTAAAGCTACGTTACCAACGGCTATACGATGAACACCTATTTTTGCTACAATTCCGCCACCTTTAACGACTTCGGTTTCTTCAACAGTAGAGAAAGTTATCTCGCCAATATCCTGTAGGACAGCTTTCGCTAGTGGGTGGTCCGATTCACGCTCCACACTTGCTAAATATCCTAGAACCTCTTCAGTATTTTTTCCGTAAAATTCTTTTTCGGCAACTTCAGGGTTTCCTACTGTCAATGTTCCTGTTTTATCAAAAACGATAGTATCTACTCTGCTAAAGTCATTGATAACTTCACTACCTTTTAAGAGGACACCATTACGTGCACCGTTTCCGATACCGGCAACGTTGGATACAGGAACCCCGATAACTAATGCACCTGGACATCCTAAAACAAGAATCGTGATAGCTAGTTCAATATCTTTTGAGAAAAACCAAACAATAAAACCAAGGACTAACACAGCTGGTGTATAGTATTTTGAGAATCGGTCAATGAAACGTTCTGCTTCTGATTTGGAATCCTGTGCCTCTTCCACTAATTCGATAATTCTACCAAATGTTGTATCTTCTCCAACACGATCAGCTCGAATTTGGATCGTTCCATTTTCTAAGATAGATCCTGCAAATACTTCAGAATCAACCTTTTTACTTACAGGTAGAGATTCTCCAGTAATACTTGCTTCATTAATGTGACCTTCACCAGTTAACACTGTTCCATCTACCGGAACTTTTGCACCCGTTTTAACTAATAAAATATCACCTTCGTCTACATCATCGACATCTACTTCTTCAAATTCTCCGTTTTCCATTTGCTTTAAAGCACTTTCTGGTGCCAGCTCTGTTAATTCTTTAATGGCAGAACGTGTTTTGTTCAAGGTACGCTGCTCCAAGTAAGAACCAAATAAGAATAAGAAAGTAACGATGGCTGATTCCTCATAATTTTGAATCAATACTGCTCCAATAACTGCAATGGTAACTAAAACATCAATACTGACAACTTTTACTTTTAATGCCTGATAGGCTTGGATTGCAATCGGCGCCACACCAAGAATGGATGCAATGATGAGCGACCAATTGAAAATGGCCATGTTGTCTAAGGAAAATCGTCCGAAGAATGCAAGTGCAATCAAAATTGCACTGATCAGTGTAATGGAATTCTTTTTACTTAATATATATCTTTGCATGTTGATTCCCTCCAATTTCATTTTCATTTGTATTCCTTGTTGATGACTCTAGTCTAGGATGTTTCTATGAAATAAAAATTGATTCGAATCAAGTTCTATTGTAAAAGTGAAAAATTATAAAAGAACAGCAAAACAAAACCAACAGTTTTACGGAATAACTCTTATATATTATCGAACATCGACATACAATCACAAAAATTCATTATATTGTACATTCTTTATTCAGCAGGCTTTAGAAAAGTAGTTAGTTTAAGTGTACTCTTTCACATTATCCATTGGCGTTACTCAGAATTTGCTCCAATTACTAAACAAAAGCTAATGAAGATTATGGAACAACATGATCCAGTTACCGTTTTTTTTTTGGAATATCCGCCATAGGCTCAAATAGTTTGTTTAACAAACAGCTATCATCCTAATCACCTAAACAGGTAGTTTTGTTTAACATTTTGTCGCGAATGTGTGAATAACTCAACTATTTAACGAAACCCTCCAAGCTATAATAAAAAAATGGTGCTCATCCAAACACTAACAGAAAGTGTAAAAAGGGCCGTTTTGTATTTCATCATTAATTTTCGTTTATTATCTTTAAACACCAAACAAACACCAACTCTAAATCAAAAGCGCGTAAGATAGCGTGTTTTCGGGCTTTGTTCCGTATCAGTGTGAATGTTTCAAAGTATGTTCCGCCTCGGCGACTGAATAACTCGGCAACCCAAAGTAAATCGCTTCAGCAATCAATAATGAAAAGATGACTCCCATTCTTATCCGATATCGGTTTTCTAAACTCTTTAGGCCAATCAACGCCACGATAATCATACTGGTCGCCGTTCCAAATGCCGCCGAGTTTCCATACCAAGCCTCATTGACGAACATCATTCCTCCAATGGCCAATATCCCGAACATCCACCACCACTTCATCCCCATCACCTCATGCCGATTACCCCAAAAACAGGAAAATAGGCAACTCCATTTTAATTAACTCCGACCGATTCAAACGTTTGATTCCCCCGGAAAGTGGAATATCGGACAAGAGAACGGATTTTGAATGAGGAGGCATTTCATGAACATCCCAACCATCAAACTACATGACGGCTACGAGATTCCGGCAATCGGGCTCGGCACCGTTTATTTACGAGGTGAACCGGGCGTCGACGCCATCACGAGCGCTATCCGCAACGGCTATCGTCTCATCGATTCGGCAATTCGCTATGACAATGAAGGAACGGTCGGCGAAGCCGTCCGGCAATCCGGCATCCCGCGCGAGCAACTGTTCTTGACGTCGAAGCTTCGCGCCCAATACTTCGACTACGACGATGCGCTCGAGATGATTCGTGAGTCGCTCTACCGGGCGAACCTCGACTATTGGGACTTGTTCCTGTTACATTGGCCGAACCCGAAACAAGACAAATACGTGGAGGCGTGGCGCGCACTCATCCAAGCGAAAGAGAACGGGTGGATCCGCTCCATCGGCGTCTCGAACTTTATGCCTGAGCACCTCGACCGTTTGATTGAGGAGACGGGTGAGACACCGGTCATCAACCAAATCGAGCTCCACCCATACTTCTCCCAAGTAGAACAGCGTCAAGCTGACAAAGAGCGCGGCATCATCACTGAGGCATGGAGTCCGTTGAGCCGAGCCCGGACTGTCACGCATGACGAGACGATCGCGGAACTAGCAAGACAAAAAGGCAAGACCGTGTCCCAAGTCATTCTGCGTTGGCACGTCCAACTCGGTGTCATCCCGCTCCCGCGTTCGTCGAGCGAGTTGCACCAAAAAGAGAACCTCGACGTCTTCAACTTCGAATTGACCGAGGACGAAATGGAGACGCTCAACGCCCTGACGAAGCAAGACGGCCGCATCGATAATCAAGACCCGAGAGAATACGAGGAATACTAAAAAAGATTGAGCCGTCTGGGCTCAATCTTTTCTCGTTAAAACGCCGGAATCGCCGTTTCTTCGTAATTTTCTTCCAAGAACGCACGGACTTCGTCACTTGTGAGTGCTTCGCCGAGTTTCTGGATCGCTTCTTCATCTTTGTTGTCTTCACGAGCAACAAGCGTGATGGCGAAGTCGTTCTCGACACCTTCCGTCAAGAGGGCATCGCTCTTCGGCGTCAAGCCGAGTGGCGCCGCGTAAGCTGGCGTCATGAGGACCGCGTCGACGTCGTCATACGCACGCGCGAGCATGAGCAAATCGACTTCCTCGAACTTGAGGTTCTTCGGGTTTTCGGTGATATCGGCTTGCGTGTAATACGAACCATTCTTCTCACCGAGCTCGATCACATCGTGTTGCGCGAGCAATGAGAGCGAACGGTCGATGTTCGACACGTCGTTCGCGATGGCAATCGTCGCGCCTTTCGGGATGTCGTCCATGTTGTCATACTCTTTCGAGTAGACACCGTAGTTGGCGAAGTAAATCGGTTCGATTGGGACGAGGTTAGCATCATTGCTGCGGTTGAACTCTTCCATGTACGGAACGTGTTGGAAGAAGTTCGCATCGACTTCTTTCGCTGCGAGTGCCGTGTTCGGTTGGACGTTGTCACCGAGGACGACGATTTCGAGCTCGATGTTGTCTTCGGCGAGTTGTTCTTTCGCGATTTCAAGCATATCCGTCATCGGTGGGATGAGCGATGCGACTTTGAGTGTCTGCGGCTCGTTTGACGGGGCTTCCGTCGTGTTCGTTTCAGTATCGTTCCCGCACGCCGCGAGGACGAGTGTGAGTGAGGCGAAAAGCGCCATTAATTTTTTCATAAGTTCTCCTTCTTTCTGTAGGTAATTAACGTTTGTCGATGAGCCGGGCCACCGTCGTGCCGGTGAACTGAATCATTTGGACGAAGACGAGCATGATGAGAATCATATACATCATCAGCTCCGTCTTGAACTGCTGATAGCCGTAGCGGATGGCGAAGTCGCCAATCCCGCCGCCCCCGACCACCCCCATGATGGTCGAGTACGAGATGAAGCTGATAATCGACGTCGTCAGTCCGAGGACGAGTCCGGAACGGGCCTCGACATATAGGAACTTGAAGATGACGTCTTTGATGGACGCCCCCATCGACACGGCCGCCTCGACGACGCCGCGTGGGACGTCAAGGAGTGACTGCTCGACGAGTCGCGAGTAATGAGCGATGGCGATGATGGCGAGCGGCACGGTTGCCGCTGCCGTCCCGATGGCCGTTCCGATGATGAGCCGCGTAAATGGAATCAAAAACACGACGAGTAATAGGAACGGGAACGAGCGGACGATATTGACGACCAAGTTGAGCACGGAGAAGACGGCCCGATTCTCGAGCAGCTGTCCTTTTCGCGACAAATAGAGCCACGTTCCGAGCGGTAGACCGAGGAGGACGGCCGCGAGAATCGAGACGCCGACCATGATGAACGTCTCCCCGATCGATTGCCAAATCTCGGTCTGATATTGCAGGAGCACCTCAGGCATTCGGCTCACCCGCCTTCTTCAGTTGGTCGACGAACCAGGACGGATTGTCGTCAATGTCTGCGACCCCGCTCGGAATGACGTCAATCGTCTCATACACCGAACCGTCCGTCATGACGGTCACGCGGTCGCATACTTGTTTGATGACGTCCATCTCATGCGTCACGATGACGATGGTGACGCCGAGCCGCTCATTGATCGACTTCAACACGCCGAGCACTTCGGCCGTCGTGTTCGGGTCGAGCGACGACGTCGGCTCATCACACAATAAGACGTGCGGTTCGTTCGCGAGCGCCCGCGCGATGGCGACGCGTTGTTTCTGTCCACCGCTGAGCTGCGCCGGGTATTTGTCTTTGAACGACTCGAGCCCGACGAAACGAAGGCACTCGAGCACCCGGGCCTCATGCGTCGCGCGCGGTCGGCCAGCCAGTTTGAGCGAGGCGGCCACATTGTCATAGACGGTCTTGTTCGCGACGAGATTAAACTGTTGAAAAATCATGCCGATGACGTGCCGCTTCTCGCGTAGTTGTCGACTCGACAGGCCCGTCAACTCATCGCCATCGATCGTGACTTGCCCTGTATCCGGTGTCTCGAGCAGGTTCATCAGCCGGAGCAACGTCGATTTGCCGGCTCCGCTCGCGCCGATGATGCCATATACCTCGCCACGCTCGATTTGAAGCGAGACGTCACGGACGGCTGCGTCGCGGCCGAACTGTTTGCTGACATTCGTTAACGTGATCATAGATGGTTCCTTTCTCTCATGGGAAAACTGGGTCAACCTCGTACCCCATTTTAGCGAACTAAAGCAAAGTTGTCAGGTGAGGTGCTTCACAAAAAAAAGAACCGCACGGTGGCGGCTCACTTCAGCGGATGTTGTTTGAAATGCTCAGCGATATGGCGCCGCATCGATTCACGGTTCTCGGCAAAGATTCGATGTCGATGGCCGTTCCCCCCTGATGGATGGGGAAATCCGCTCACGACGCGTTCTGGCGCGATAATGCCCTTGTCGACGAGCGTCTCGACGGCACGACGGACGTTAATCCCCATCGGCAAGATGAGTGCGTCCTCGAGGACGGCCATCTCGTCGGCGAATCCCCCTTCGACATAAGACCTAAATAAATCCGTCTTTAACATATCTGGACTCGATCCGTTGTAGTTTTTACCTTTATAAAAGACCGGATACGGCAACACCGCCGTGTTCTGAACGAGATGGTTCGCCTCGCCGAACAAGTCGAGCGTCGTCGGGATCCCAAGGTGGTGATGCAACTCCAAATCATCGAGCATCGTCACTAGGTTCTTACGAATCGGTCCGGAAAAGCTGCCACGTTGTTTGACAGCCCGGAGCGCCTCCTCGTCGGGCGCGTCCGCCAAATCACGGATTGCCTCGAACGATTGCCGCATTTGATACAGTCCCGGCGTAATCCCGGCGATGACGACTTTGGCCTGCGGGTTAACGTATTCGAACGGAGCGTAATAGATTGTAAGTTGTTTGTTCGGGTCCTCCTCGAGTAAGAACGGTTCACTCTTCAGTGTCGCTTCCTCCAGGTCGGGCAGTTCGAGAATACGTTGTTTATAACGTTGAAATAAATCGGTACGTGTCGGCATGTAATTCCCTCCTCTGCTTTCCTGTTCCCCAAACCGTCAAATCCTATCAGAGAATGGTGAACTCGTTTCGCGCATTGACGCGGCACATCCGCTTTTGTATAGTTAGGAACGACAAAAACGAATAGGAGTGACCAATTTGACTCCAACAGAACCGACGACACGACTCCTCGACCTCCTCAGTGAGCGACATGACCAAATCCGTCGCATCAGCGAGCGGGCTTGGAACGAGCAACACGATATCTATATCTCCAACTCCGAATGGTACGTGCTCGCCCGGATTTATCAAACGAAACCGACCATTGCCGAAGTGACGCGCAACGTCCACATCTCCCGTCAAGCGATCCATAAGCTCATCAAGAACTTGAAAGCGAAAGAACTCGTCACGGTGACCGATCATCCGACGAGTCGAAAAGATAAATGTATCGAGTTGACCGAGCTCGGGGTCCGTTGCTACGAACAGAACGAGGCACTGAAAGCCGAACTCGAACAAAAAATAGGCGATTCACTCGGTGACGCCGCGTTCCGACAACTGAAAATGTTGTTGAAAGCCGACTGGAATTTGTAATCTCTCCTAACGATTGGGAGGGATTTTTTTGTGTCATATCTCACCTCAAATGTCAACCGAGTTGACATTTCGTGTCATGAACTACTATACTTGATGAAAGGAAGAGGTGATCGATTTGTTCAAAACTGGTGATTTAATCATTTATTCGACCCACGGAGTTTGCCGCATTGACGACATTTCCGACATGACGGTCGCGGGTGAGACGAAGTCGTACTATACGCTCCATCCCATCAACAACGCACAGAAGTTGCAAATCAGTATCCCCGTCGATAGTGATAAAGTGATGATGTTGACGCTCCTAGAAGCCAAAGAAGCAAAAGAGATCCTTGAATCGTTCCGCTCGCCGGGTGTCGAATGGAATCCCCATCCGAACAACCGCAATCGTGAATTCTTGAACGTCGTGCACTCGGGTAACCGTCACGAAATCGCTCAAGTCATCAACACGCTTGCTCGCCGCCAAAGCGAAGCTCTCTTGTTGAACAAAAAGTTATATGAACAGGACCGTAAGATTCTAGAGAACGCTAAAACGATCCTCGTGAAAGAACTTTCGCTCGCGCTTGAATTATCGGAAGAAATCATCGATCAACAAATTGCTGCTTATTTGAGCGAAGAACCTGTCGCCACTACTTGATTGGCCCCTTCCGTGCGAAGAGGTCTTTTTTTTATGCAAAAATTAAAAAGAAAAAGCGAGAATATGAACATATCCTCGCCTTTACTCGCTTAGTTGTGGACGACACCTTTCTCTTTCAAGCCGAGCGCCATCGCTGTCGATTCGTGAATCGACTTGAACAGTTCCGGGTGATCGGAGAGTGAGACGCCATAAGACGGCACCATCTCTTTGATTTTCAGTTCCCATTCCGGCATCCGGCTTGGGAAGCACTGCTCGAGTACTTTTAACATGACGTGCACGGCCGTCGATGCGCCCGGTGACGCACCGAGAAGTGCTGCGACCGATCCATCTTCGGCGCTGACGACTTCCGTTCCGAACTGGAGTGTCCCTTTACCGTCCGGCGTGTCTTTGATGACTTGGACGCGTTGTCCGGCGACGACAATTTCCCAGTCCTCATTCTTCGCGGTCGGAATGAATTCGCGGAGCTCGTCCATCCGTTTGTTGTGCGACAAGAGCACCTGCTCAATCAAATATTTCGTGAGCGGCATCTCTTTCGCCCCAGCCGCGAGCATCGTCACGACGTTATACGGTTTGACCGATTGGAGGAGGTCGAGGTTCGAGCCCGTCTTCAAGAACTTCGGCGTAAAGCCGGCGAACGGTCCAAACAACAACTCTTTGCGCCCTTCGATGAAGCGCGTGTCGAGGTGCGGCACCGACATCGGCGGTGCGCCGACTTTCGCTTTGCCATATACTTTCGCGTTGTGCTGTTCGATGACATCACGGTTCTTACAGACGAGGAACAGACCGCTCACCGGGAATCCGCCGATGTGCTTCGACTCCGGGATGCCCGTCTTTTGAAGGAGCGGCAGGCTGCCTCCACCGCCGCCGATAAACAAGAACGGCGCCGTATGTGTCTCAATCGTGTTCGCCTCGATGTCTTTCACTTTCACTTCCCACAATCCGTTCGCCAACCGTTTCACGTCCTCGACGCTATGCTTGTAATTGACCTCGACGCCTTGGCCGGTCAAATGGTCAAACAGCATCCGTGTAAGCGCACCGAAGTTGACGTCGGTACCTGAATCGATTTTCGTCGCCGCGATCGGCTCATCGACGGAACGTCCTTCCATGACAATCGGCATCCAGTCACGGAGTTGTTCCGGGTCATCCGATAAGACCATCCCTTCAAACAACGGATTATTTGTTAGCGCTTCCAAACGTTTCTTCAAGAAGCGGACATCGTTCTCGCCTTGGACCATACTCATATGTGGAATCGAACGGATGAACGCTTCCGGGTTTCGAATCAAGCCTTTGTTGACGAGATGCGCCCAAAACTGACGCGAGATTTGGAACTGCTCATTGACGTTGATCGCTTTCGAGATGTCGAGCGTGCCATCCGGCTTCTCTGTCGTATAGTTCAACTCGCAGAGGGCGGCATGTCCCGTCCCGGCGTTGTTCCATTCGTTCGAACTCTCTTCCCCTGCACTTTCGAGCTTCTCAAACACTTTGACTTCCCACTCTGGTACGAGCTCTTTAAAGAGCGATCCGAGCGTCGCACTCATGATGCCTGCACCAATCAAAATGACGTCTGTTCTCTTTTGAACACTGCTCATGAAAACCCCATCCTTCTCCCCTGGATTTGTGTATGAGACGATTCGGTAAATCCCCATTCGCCGACTCGCCCCGTTTATAATTGTTATATTGATTATAACGCTTTTGTGATGTTTGATAAGGGTTAAGTACGGATTTCATCCATGAAACTTTTGAAGGGGGGCATGCAATCCGTGAAGCGCGGCATCCGTTTTAAAATCCCGAATACATATGGACGCTTTCTGGCCGACATGTTAAGTCCCGTCGACATCCCTGCTTACAGCTGGTTCGTCGGGGGTGAGGAATCATATCGTGTGAAGAATAGCGCTCTCGATCAACCGTTGTTTCCTGAAGCGACCGAGATGGATGGCGAAACATTTTCTGATTCGATTCATCAGGATGAGCAATATCTCATCTTCTTGAATGTAAAAGCCTTTTCGAAAGAACCGGTGAAAGACATTGAGACGTACGAAGCGTTTCGTGATAGCAATTGTGAGCTAGCCCTGCTCATCGTCGACTCCACGTTCGTCGACATCTACTGCAAGGATGAGCCTCTGCTTGAATCGCTTTATCAGCATACTCTCACGTGCGGATTTGAGGACGTCTCTTACTTGACCCACGCCAACGATACGAGAACGAGTTTGACCGTCTGGTAAGCATTTAACCTTATAATGAAGGAGAATCTATCATGTCTACGTTCTATCTTATCCGCCATTGCTCCGCCACCGGCCAAGAGCCGGACGCCCCGCTCACCGAGGCCGGCGAACAACAGGCACTCGCCCTCGCTGACTTCTTTCAAGATGTTCCCGTCGATCGCATCATCTCGAGCGACTATACGCGAGCCATCGCCTCGATTACATCGCTCGCTGCATCCAAGCAGCTGACTATCGAGACAGAGCCGAAGTTGCGCGAACGCATCCTCTCGCTTGAACCGCGCGACGATTGGTTCGAACTGCTCCGCCATTCGTTCACCGACACCTCGTTCCGTTTGCCGGGCGCCGAGTCGGGTCAAGATGCGACGGACCGGATTTTGAGCGTCATCGAATCACTTGACGACGTAAACGGCACGACCGTCCTCGTGACGCACGGAAACCTGCTCGCGTTGCTTCTTCAACATGTGGATAACCGCTATGACTTCGACACGTGGCGCAATCTCAGCAATCCCGACGTCTATCGCCTCGATATTGTGGATAACTCTTGGTCCGTGACACGCGTCTGGACCGTCCCTGCCTGTGGATAACGTTATCCACAGAAAAAGCCGTCTCTTTCCCGAGACGGCTTTCGTTTTATTTCTCCACAAAAAACATCGAGATGGCCCCGAGACCGACGTGCGTCCCGACCGAGACGCCCATCTGCATCAGGTAAATCTCGCCTTTGAAGTCGGATTCGGCTTGAATCTTCGCCTTCAAGTTCTCGGCAATCTTTTGATCTGACGTATAGCCGATGATGACGAAGTTCGTGATAGCTTTGTCGCAGCGTTTGATGAACTCGTCCGTATAGTGCTTGAGCACTTTCCGCGTTCCCCGCTCTTTGGCGACGATGGCGCCTTTCCCGTTCTTCATGCTCATGATTGGCTTGACCATCAACAGCTTGCCGATGATGGCACTCGCGTTCGAGATGCGTCCGCTCTTAATCAAGTGGTCCAAATCATCGACCGACAAGAAGTGCTTCACTTTCATCTTATACGTCTCATTGAACTCGACGAGCTCCTCGAACGTCGCCCCGGCTTCGCGCATCTGGGCACTCTTCATCAAGAGCCAACCGCTCCCGTGGCTCATCGAGCGTGAGTCGACGATATGAATCTTCACCGTCGAATCGGGATGCGCCTCTTCGAAGTATTCTTTTCCGAGCACGGCCGATTGATACGATCCGCTCGTCCCGCTCGACATACAGATACATAAAATCTCATCATGTCCGCTCTCGACGGACTCTTCCATCAGCTTCATAAATGTCGCTGGGCTCGGCATCCCCGTCGTCGGGAATTCCGGTAGCGCTTCCAACATTCCGTAAAACTCATCGGGCTGGATGTCGACGCGGTCCTCATACGATTTGTTGTCAATCGTGATGATCAGCGGCGCGACGCCGATGTCATATTTCGCTAAAATCTCATCAGATAAATCACAAGTTGAATCTGCCAATAATCTAATCATAGTACCCTCCAAAAATCGCTCCTGAGTGACGAGAATCGCCCTAGACCACTACGTCGATTCAGACGTCACGATAGGACTTCTCCATTGTATCAGATATGGAGGGGTAGATGTTTTTTTGCCAGGCCTGAATATGCGTTGGCTTGTTCGTGCCGAAGCAGCCATTCCTTCCGCCACAGTCCGCCCGCATAACCCGTCAACGTCCCATTCGATCCGATGACGCGATGGCACGGGATGACGATGCTCAACCGGTTGCGTCCGTTGGCACTGCCGACGGCCCGGACGGCGCGGTCCCGACCTAGTTTCACGGCCAATTCTCGATAAGACGCCGTCACGGCATATGGGATTGTCGCCAACGCCTGCCAGACATCTTTCTGAAAAGGTGTTCCCTCGACTTCATACGGGAACGTAAACGTTTGCCTGCGTCCGTCGAAGTACTCCTCGATTTCTCGGTAGCACATCGTCAACACGTCCGGCGTCGACTCATCCGCTTCAAAGCGGACGTCATCGCGTTCGACGAACAGGATGGAACGGATGGTCATCTCTGTCCCGACAATCTCCAGAATGCCAATCGGACTCATATAGTCCAGTCTATACGTCTCCATATAAGGACCTCCATAAATAGAATGTGGCGTACGCTTCCCATCCGGCAAAGCGTTCCCCGTACTGCCTCACTTCGTCTGCCGTCAACTTGTCGCTTCGCCCGAGGTGATGCTTCAACGCCTGATGCAGACCGGCGTCCGCGGCCGGGAACGCCGTCGGATCTTGGAAACACTTCATCCGGACATACGCGGCCGTCCACTCCCCGACACCGCGTAAGCTTAACAACCATTCATGCATCACGTCGGGTGGCTCGCTGCGTAACTGCTGTTTCGACAATCGTCCGTCCGTCATTTCCTGGGCGATGCCGATGATATATTCTGCTTTTCGGGTGCTGAATTGGAGCGGTCTCAGTTCACTCGGGTCGAGGAGCGCGATCGTCTCTGGGGTCGGGAAAGCCCAGTACGTCACGCCGTCCACTTCCCGGGATGGTCCATATTGCTCGACGAACCGTCGTTTCAGCGTATAGGCGAACGAGAGTGTGATCTGTTGACCGATGACGGCCCACGTGAGCGCCTCGAACAAGTCCGGGAACCCGATCAGACGCAGCCCCTCGTACTCTCGGACGAGCGGACGCAACAGTTCATCCGTCTCAGCCATTCGCACGAACGCTGCAACGTCTTGGTCGAGGTCGAACCAGTCGCGGACGTATCGTTCCACGTGTTCCTGTTCCGAGCTCGTGATGTCGTCTTCCGGGAACGCGATGACGAGGCCATGAGCCGTCTCCATGATATCCCCGAGCAGCAACCGTCCGTCGACGTCGAACAGCTTGGAGACGGACGTTTCACGGGCGACATGCATCACTTCATCGTCGGAGCGTCGCAAAAACTGCAGACATTGTTGAAAATCAAACGGAGCGGTGACGTGAATCTCGAACGATGAGCGACTCATCGGCTCCCCCCTTTCGATACATGCTCGGTGAACAGCCCTTTAGCCGTCGGAAGACGCGATAAAAGTTGGATGGGGTTTGAAAGCCGACCTCATAACAGATGGCGAGATTGCTCATGTCCGTCGTCCGCAACAGATGGGCCGCCTTGTCGATGCGAACCTTTTCGAGCAGACGGCGCGGCGTCTCGCCCGTCGCTTGCGTGAATGTCCGCTCGACGTAGAACGGGCTCAAGCTGACGTGCTCGGCAATCTCCTCGAGCTTGAGCGGCCGTTTGTAATGCGTGAGCACGAACGCCGTCACGTCATGGACGAGCGCGCTCGCCGGACTACGGTCGACCTCGGGCTGACATCGTTTGCACGGCCGAAAGCCGGACGACTCCGCTTCCGCTTTCGTCTCATAAAAATCGACATTCTCCCGCTTCGGCTTCCGCGAGCGGCACGAGGGACGACAGTAAATCCCGGTCGTCTTGACCGCGGTATAAAACTGTCCGTCATACGTCGCGTCACAGGCGATCACTTTCTCCCACTTCTCTTCAAACGTCAGCATCTCAGTCCCCCCTTTTGTTTTACTGTATCAGATTGATTTTCGTTCACTCGTCCTATTTCTTGCGTTTACAGTCTACATTCCCACGATTCACGAATCTCATTTATTTTGAATCCGTCTTCCCGTCTGACTCGTACTATGATTACACGACTCAATTGAGTACACTTTAGCTAATCAAGATTTCGAGAGTTTGTCAGAAGGAGTACATACGATGCAAAAGCGATTTTCCTGGAAACAACTGAAATGGTTGCTTCCATTCCTATTGATTGGATTGATTCTTTATCAGAGCGGCCAAGAGCTCCAAAACCTGTCGCTCGCCGCGGCGTTTCAAACGTTAGAGGCGTTGACGGGCTTCGAACAGATTGCCTTGATTGGACTCGGACTCGTCGCCGTTTTGACGATGACCGGCTACGACTACTTTTTACTGCGCTCGCTCGACGTCCAGCTCCCGCTCGCGAAGCTGCTCCGCGCGGCATGGATCACCAACGCGATGAACGGCATGATCGGGTTTGGCGGCGTCATCGGCATCGCGCTCCGGACATCGCTGTATCGACCGTATACGGATACGAAGCGTTTGCTCCGGGCCATCGGTTGGATGACCCCGACGCTCATCAGCGGCTTGTCGCTGCTTGCCGCAGGGGTGCTCCTCGGGTTTTTCCCGGCTGGTGCGCTCACCGGAACGAAACAGTGGATTTGGCCGGTGCTCCTCGCGACACTCGCCGTCCTGCCGCTCTACATATATGTGACGCGGAAGCGGTCGAACTTAGATTGGCCGACCTTGCTCGGCTATATCGCGACGTCGCTCGCCGAATGGGTGACGGCTGGACTCGTCGCCTTGTATGCCCTGCATTTACTTGGAGGCGAAGCGCCGCTCGCGGCTATGATGGGTGTCTTCATCGTCGCGACCATCGTCGGGGTCGTCTCGCTCGTCCCGGGTGGTGTCGGTTCGTTTGATCTATTATACCTCGTCGGGATGACCCAGCTCGGCATCGACCAAGAGATTGTCCTGTCTTCCTTGATCGTCTATCGCTTCGTCTATTTCATCGTCCCGTTCATGATCGGGCTGTTTTTGGCGGCGCTCGTCTTCGGAGACCAGGTCGTCAAACAGATTGAGTATAAACCGATGATCGGGTCGTCTTATGAAATTGGGACCGTCATCTGGCGCATCGTGTCGCGTACACTTGCCAAGACCGGACGGCTCGCCGGAAGCCTGATTGCATTGATGACGAGCCTCGTCCTGTGGTTTCAGACGTTGTTGCCGAGCGTGTCACCGCTCTATTCGACTTCCCTTTGGTTACAGTGGATCGGTACGCTCGCGCTGTTCAGCGCCGGTCTGTTGACGCTACTGACCACGTTCGGGATGTACATTCGGACGAAACGCGTGCTCTGGCTCGTCTGGATCGCATGTATCGTCGCCGGCATCGGTGTCATCGCACGCGGCTTCAATTTGTTCGAAGCGTTCGTCGTCGGTGGGTTCGCTTTGTTCGTCTGGTTGACCCGGAGCCAGCACAAACGCTATCGCTCCATCGTGACCGTCAGCCGCTTCGTCCGCAACATCGCCTATGTCGCGCTATATGTCGGCACGCATGCGTTCCTGCTGCAGTCGTTCAGTCAGACGGACACGATTTTCTTTGATCCGGAAGCTGCCGCCGGGTTGAGCATCGCCGCCGTCGTTTTGGCCGGGTTGCTGATGATTGGCATATTCATGCTGTTCAACCGCTTGAAACGTCCGAAGCTCGGCTCGTCGTTTGAACCGTCCCGCTTCGCGGCGTTTCAAGCCACGCATGCGACGACGAGCGCGTTCGACTTGGCCTATATGAACGACAAACTCGTCTATTATGGGCCGGACGACGAGGCGTGTCTCTTGTTCGCCGTATCTGGCAATCACGCCATCGTCCTCGGGGATGTGCAAGGAGCGCGAGACGCCGCGTCACACCTGTTGCTCGCCTTTATCGAAGAGACGGACCGGCTCGGCTATATCCCGCTCTTTTATCAAGTCACCCCGGACTGGATGCCGCGCCTGCACGACGCCGGGTTCACATTCTTCAAGCTCGGTGAAGAGGCGACGGTCGATGTTGCCACGTTCTCGCTCACTGGCAAAAAGCGTGCCAACATGCGCTCGCTCCACAACCAATTTACGAAGCGAGGCTATACGGCTGACATCGTCATGAATCCGTCTTCCGAGCTGATTGCGTCATTGCGCGGCATCTCGGAAGACTGGCTCGGTAATCGAAGTGAGAAAGGGTTCTCGCTCGGCTTTTTCAACGAGCAGGCCTTGTCCCACTATCCGGTCGCCCTCCTTCGTGACGAGACGGGACAAGTCGTCGCCTTCATCACGTTGCTCCGCGGCAGTGATACTGTCTCCATTGATTTGATGCGCTCTCACGGTGACGCCCTGCCCGGATCGATTGAGGTGCTGATTCTTCACGTGATCGAGTGGGCACGGGACAACGATTATGCCCACGTCGGCCTCGGCATGGCACCGCTCGCCTCGGTCGGTGAGCACACATTCGCGTACTGGCCGGAGCGGATTGCGGCCGACATCTTCGAGAACATCAGTTACATCTATCCGTTCAGCGGGCTCCGTCAATTCAAACGCAAGTTCACACCGAGGTGGGAAGCCAGGTATTTGGCCATCCGCAAGCGTCGGAAACTGCTGCCGTCCTTGCTCCGAACGGCGCGGTTGATCAGTCGGAAACGAGAGTCTTAAAACGCCAAAGAGCGCCTCGCATGCGAGGCGCTCTTATTTTCGATTATTTTACGGTCACGCTGACGTTGTCGATCGTCACATCGTGCGCGCCTAGCGGCGAGCCGTCCGTGCGACCGAGCAAGAATTTCATAGCTGTCATGTCTGTCTGGCCCATGACAAACTCGAACTCATACGTGTTCGTCTCAGGAGTAACTTGGACGATTTCGCTCAAGTAACGTGTGTATGCCGCGTTCTCGATCGTCACTTCCATGTTACGGGCTACTGTCGACGAAGCATCAAAGCGCACGACGTACGTTTGACCTGCATGCAACTCGAGGCCCCCCTGCTCCATGAGCACGCTCCACGGCTCTTGTCCTTCTTGCGTGATTGACAATTGAGCCGCCTCGTTCACCGCTTCGACCGCCGCTTGAGCGTCAAAGTGGACGTACGAGCCCCAATGCGTCAATCCTTCAGTGAATGAACCGTTCTTGAGAGGTGATGGATCAACATCGACCGGTGTCACATCCAGTAATTGCACATCGTCGAGCGTGATTTCACCTTTAGCCGAACCAAGCACGAATTGAAGTTGGCTCAATAAATCCGTCTCTCGGCCCATCGTGAACGGGATTTCAATTGACTTGAAATCGCGCGTCAACGCCACGTCTTGGAGCGGGAGATACGCTTGTCCGTCCAATCCATTCAAGCCGACTTGAAGCGATTTGATGCGTTCCGACTTCGCGTTGAACCGAAGCACGTACTCACGGCCTTCCGTCAATTGAATGCCGTTTTGGACGAGCGTTGCCGGTTGCCCTTTCTTCGCGTTCGTCACGAACTCGAAGTGACGAGCTTCCTCATCAACTGTGCCTGTGCCTTTCGTTGCGCCTGGGTCAAACTGCCAGTACGTCAAGCGGTCCATTGCCCCTTGATCGAACGTGCCGTTATAGACATGGTTGCCGTCTCCGAGCGCCGGTTTCGTCGCGTTCGGGTCGAGCGCTTCACGCGGTGTCTGTTCGACGCGCACGTTCCCGATTTGAACGCCTGCCGTGCTGAGGCCGACGTTGAACTCGAGGCGTGCCGCGAGGTCCGTGTCTTCTGTCATGTCGAACGTCATCGAGTACGTCTGGACGTCGGTCGTCAAATCGAACGAACCTTCATCCGAATATTTGGCGTAACCACGGTCTGGTCCACCGCCGACTTTGACAGCGATTGAGCGGGCCGAGTCGGCACTCGCATCGAACGACACTTTGTAGTGACCGCCTTTGCCGAGTGACACGTTTTGAATCAATTGGTGCGAGTAAGGCTGACTGCCCGCTTGCGTAATCGAGATATCCGCGAAGCGCGAACCAGCTTGCTCAATCACGTCGATGGATCCAGCTCCACCGAAGTCCGGTAGCGCCACATAGTTCCAATTCACAGGGTCAAATGCCTGCGAACCGTTTGTCACGGTCGTGATTGGCTCTGTGTAGTCTTGATCGTAGACGAGGTTGCCGTCTTCAGAAGGTTGTTTCGCTCCATCCGGAAGCACGATCGTTTCATCCGTATACACCGGTTCGACTGCTTCACGATAGTCGCGGTTCTTCAAATCGAAGACGCGAACGTAATCGACTTTCATATCAGCCGGGAATGGTGTCGTCGCATCGACGTCTCCATCAAACCAGCCGCCGACGGCCAAGTTCATAATCAAATAGAAGTTTTGATCGAACGGTGCCGGATAGCTATATTTCGTCGCTTGGTTCAACCCTTTCGAGTACCAATCGTTTTGAGTCTGATACAATTTCCCGTCAACATACCAACGCAACTCGCCTGGCTCCCACTCGACCGCATATGTATGCCATTTGTCGATGCCGTCGCCTTCTTCGAAGTGGTAGTCTTTACCTGTATATTTGTTGTTCGGCCAGTTCTCGCCGTAATGGATTGTTCCGGCGACCTTGTCAGGCTGGCTGCCCCATGCTTCCATGATGTCGATTTCACCAGACGCGGCCCAGGCGCCGTAGCGGTCCTGTTCCGGCAACATCCAGAACGCCGGCCATAGCCCTTTGCCGGTCGGGAGCTTCGCGCGCATCTCATAACGACCGTACGTTTGACTGAACTTGCCTTTGGTCGTCAACTTCGCCGATGTGAAATCGTATGACCCGAGTTCGTCTGTCACTTGTTCTTTTTTGGCACGGATGACGAGGTTCCCGTCTTCTACGAAAGCGTTTTCGTTTTTGTCCGTGTAAAATTGCTTCTCATTGTTTCCCCAACCCGGTGTGACCGGCGTGCCTTCGGCGTCTTTCAACCAGTTGCCCGTGTCGAAGTTCCATTTGGTCTGGTCGATTTCTGATTTGTTGAACTCATCCGACCAGACGAGTTTCCATTTCGTGTTGTCTTTTTTCTCCGGCTTCTCGGCAGATGCGCCTTGTGCGGCTGACAAGACAAGACCGGTCCCGAGTGCAAGTGCGACCCATTTCTTCATTACATTTCCTCCCTTGGCATGAATGAAGGCAGGGACGACACAATCGACCTTGCCTTTATTAAGTGACGTACAAATTGAAACCGCTTTCCGAAAGCGCTTTCGGTAATGTTATTATAAATTTTTTCCATGCCTCGATTCAACCATTTTCTTGAAGTGAAATGAAAATGACATAAAAAAGCATCGACGATGAATCAAGTCGATGCTTCCGTAACGGTCCAATCTGAAATCGTGACTTTGAATCCAGGCGCCTCTGTATCCGGACTACAGGCGTACGGTCCGACACGTAACGTCGACACGTCATGGAGATGGGCGATTCGTAGTTGTTCACGCCTGCCGTCCCCATATTCGAAGAACACCTCGACATCACCGTTCGTGTAGACGAGCTCGAACGTCAACGGTCCGCTCACTTCTTCGTTCGAAAAGTCCCGCGTCGACCAATCCGAGTAGCCAAAGGATGTGACGACGGCCCCGAGGTGTGATGGTCCGTCCGGGATATACTCGACGGACGTCTTGAGCCAATGGTCGTCGTTAACGTATAGCAGGATTCCGGCCTGGTCATATGTATGGCTCGGCTCCATTTCAATCGTCGCCCGGCACGTGAACCGCTCGGCCGACACGCTCTTCACCAAAGCATGTGCGGTCATCCGGTTGAATCCGTAATGAGTGTTCCGCCAAAAGTCGGTGTCGGGTGCTGTCTGGAACGTCAGGTGTTCACTTGCATTTACTTCGTCTGGTTCATTGATCCACGTGTACGGCTGCCACATGATTGATTCCTCCCCACTGTCCTCGCATTGCGAACAATAATGGAATCATCCCCTCGTGATACGGGATGAATTCACCTGAACGGATCATGTCGAGAATCGTCGCCTCATCCGCCCACTGCACGGCCTGCACTTCCGATTCCTGAAGCGTCAGGCTATCCAAATCGACTTCTGCCTCGACAAGATAGATATCATCGAACCCCTCGTCAAAATTGACCGTCAAATGTGGTCGTGTTTGGGTTAAGTCGAGCTTCAGCCCAATCTCTTCTTCAAGCTCGCGCATCGCCGCCTGTTGGCTCGTATCGCCGACCGTGGCGCTACCACCGACCGTGATGTCCCACATGTTCGCCCAACCGTCTTTGAACGGTTGGCGCTGCTGAATCAACATCTGTCCGTCCTTGTTAAAAATGCAGACGTGGATGACGAGATGATAATCGCCGTTCTCGAGACGGTTGCCCCGCTGCCACGTCCGCCCTGTCTTTTTGCGGTCCACATCATACACATCCCAAAACTCCATCGTTCCATCCCCTTTATGTCGCCGCGCTAGCACCTGCGGCTTGGTCTGACTTCGCACAATCGATGGCGACGACGATTGAGATGAGCATGTGCTCCATCGTCTCGTCCATCACTTGAATCTCGTAACTATCGCCCCATGACAACCATTTCTTTTGGACGCTGCCGATGACTTGGCCGTTCTGCATCACTTGGAAGTCCATGTCCCACCAGTTGCCTTGCACATCGATTCCGGCCGCATCAATCGTATAACGCGGTTTGAATAACGTAAACTCTTTCGAAATCGTGACCGTCTCTTGGCCTTCGACGTCGACATAGAACTTCGGCAAGAAACTGAACGTTTTTTTCGTGATTGTCGTAATCTCATGCCCTTCTTTGTCTGAGATCGTGAACGACTTCGGCAGCTTCATGAAGCTCCCTTCGACGAAGTACCGATTGTTCTCATCCGCATCTTTGATCGTGAAACGTCCGCGCAGGCTGAAAACCTTTTGTTTCATGTAGAGCGTGTTCATCGTCATCCCTCCGATTTGGTCGTGATACCATGTATACGAGTATTTACCCAACTATGGTTCAGTTCATTGTATTTTTCTGTACTGATCGTTGAGAGGAGTTTTTATGAACAGTCAAGTTTCAATCGAAGTGGATCTCGACTCTTTAATTTATGAGACACATATCATCGGCAATATTGCCTTCGTCATCGATGCTTATGCTTATTTCCCGGGACAAGGATGGTCTGATTTCGTCGCCGTCGTCTTGAACTGGTGGATTGCTAATGCCCGCGCCCTCTTATTCGCCCCATTGCATGAGACATACTCGTTTCAATTCATGGACGGCCCGATTCGGATAGCCACTAAAAAGGTGACCGCCACAGAAGTTGAGCTCACCTTTGTAGAAGATGGTCATGCTAAGACGCCTATGGGGACTGTATCGCTTGAGGAATTGAAAGATGCCCTCATCAAAGCGACACGTCAGTTCATCAATACCGTGGATCGACTCGGCTGGAGAAACGAGGACGTCGAGACGTTGCGACACACAATCAAAGTGCTACATACAAGCTAAATCCAACTAAAAAGACGACGCGGCAACTGTCCGCGTCGTCTATAAATCCAATTTTATTATTTGATTTTCCCACGATTTTCTAACAGCTCAAAAATGCGAGCGGCTTGATCCGTGTTATCGATCATGCCCGTGAACTGCTCTTTTTGAGGACCGTACGCATAGACCGGCACGTCGTCCCCAGTGTGACCGTCCGTCGTCCAACCAGTCCCTGAGCGGACGTCGAAGATTTTTTCAATCGCATTGTCAATCTTCGTCACGTCTTTTGTCTCGGCAGCTTGCTGGACCGATTTGATTTCCGCATCCGTCAAGTCGAGGTCGATCCATTCGTTCAAGACGGCTTCGACGTCTTTTCCTGACTCGATTTGTTTCGCCATGAAGTCCGGCGTGCGTTTCGCGGCTTGGATTGGAGCCGCATCCCAGTTATAGTTGCCGTCCGAGCCAATCGAGAAGCCACCTGTCGAGTGATCGGCCGTGACGATGACCAACGTCTCTCCGTTCTCTTTCGCGAACTCCTCGACTTTCTTGAACGCATTCTCGAAGTCTTTCATCTCACTCATCGCGCCGACAACATCGTTGTCATGACCGGCCCAGTCGATTTGACTGCCTTCGACCATCAAGAAGAATCCATCTTCGTCGTCCTGTAAGCGGTCGAGCGCCGACGTCGTCATATCGGCCAGGCTCGGTTGGCTGTCGTCCCGGTCGATCATCTTATCGAGTCCGACCTCGGCGAATAGACCGAGTACTTGTGGATTCTTGTCCTGCTTCATCTCTTCCGCCGATTTCACATAGCTATATCCATCTTGTTGGAACTGTTTCGCGATATTGCGGTCCGAGCGTTCGAAGAAGTCGGTCCCGCCGCCCAACATGACGTCGATTTTATGTTCCCCATTAATCAACTCATCATAATAATCGTTAGCGATGGCGTTCTCACTCTTGCGCTCTTCTTCGTGGGCACCGTACGATGCCGGTGTCGCATGCGTGATTTCAGACGTTGCGACGATTCCCGTCGACATGCCGTTCTCTTTTGCCTGCTCGAGGACGGTTTTCACATCCGTCTTATCGTTATCGACTGCGATGGCATTGTTATACGTCTTCACCCCGGCGCTCATCGCCGTGGCCGCTGCCGCTGAGTCCGTCACGTTCTCTTCTTCATCTTCAGGATATGTCGACTGTAATCCGACCAAGTGAGGGTCGAATGCCGTCTGTGGCATATCTGCCCCTTCTGTATCGTTCATATAGCGGAGTGCCGTCGTATATGGTACGCCCATCCCGTCACCAATCATGAAGATGACGTTTTTCGCCTTGCCGTTCTTTCCTTCTTTCGCCTGTACTTCGGCCTCGTTTTGTTGCATCCCAATCAACCCACCAAATGCAAGTGTCGACACGACCGCCAATGGAATCACTTTTTTCATCGATTTCTTCATTTCCTTAGTCCCTCCCGAATATGTACTGCGTTTCTAGACTTTTGTAGACTAAAGGAAATTTGTTAAGAAGCTTTTTCAACACCGAGTCAATCCTGTATATGTTTTGTAAAGACAACAAAGTGCGCTTGGTTTTAAGCTCCACAAAAAAGAATCGACGCATGGTCGATTCTCCGTTTACTCTTTCAACGCCGTTTCGACGAACGTCATCAAGGCGTCAAGATTCGTCATGTTCTCGTTGCATGAGGCATTGTCTGTACAGATATACGTCCCAATCGCTTTATAATAGTCAGGATTTTTAGCTTGTTTCGCCTTTGTGACGGTGACGCAATACGAGACTTCTGCTAACTGATTACAGAAGGCGCAAATATTTCGCTTCGTATTCGCGCTTGCCTTGCATTCAATTCCAATCAGCTGATGATTTTTCTCGCAAAGGATATATTTCCGATTGGAACGCAAGTCGTTCCAGCTCAGATAGGAGATTCGATTCATATTAAGATTCGCTTCGTCTGGAAGCCTCAGTTTTTTCTGTTTTGGAAACATTTTTTTCACTTGCTGTTCCGACACTTGCGGAAACGACCGGACGTGAGGTCTTAACTCATCTATAAACCCATCATAGGCTTCGTCGGTTTGTAACTTTGATACGTCCAACATAGAAAGCCGAGCTGGTGTCGCTTCAGGAAACAGAAAAGCAATTTTGGCATTGGCCAAATCGATGACGGCTTTTAACACGGAAGGTGGTAAGCTTTTCTTTCGACTATCTCGAATCATCTCGACTTGCTCTCGAATGAAATTAAATTGGTGGTTCTCAATAAAACGCTCTTGCATATTCAGTCATCCTTTCTCAATCCTGACTCCCTTCAGTGTAAAGGATTTCGGACGACCCGATTGTACCGACTTTGAATTAGAACTGTTCTATACAAAAACGGTACAGTCGCAAAAAATGCGCTGTACCGCTAGTTACTGTGAAGAGTAGACGATTTTCCGAATGGTCGTGACCGCTAAATGATAGTCAGCGGCCAACTGCTCGACCCGAGTCCCCTTCTCAAAGGATGTTCGAATCGCTTCATTCCGTTTTTCAAGCAGCTGTTTCCCACCACTGACTGTTCCCCAGCGCTTCTTGTCTTGACCAGTCCGTGGGACGTAAAGCGTCTCCCCTTGGACGTATCGTTGAACTTCCTGAAGCAATTTCTCCGGAAGAATCTGTTGCGCATTTACATACTTCATTTCTGCTCGCTCCTTATTAAGAATCCGACAATAAGGAAGCAAAGCCATCGTTGTCACACGATTTAGCGATCAAATGAAACGTTCTGCCCCATGCAAACGATCGCCCTTGTGACAACTGGCTTTGCATGAGTGATTGAAGACTTAGAAAATCTCAAACGATTTTCCACGTATATGCGCCCCCCTTTCCAATCACAAGATGTTGACTCCATTATACAAAATAGCACGTGATGTGTGAAAGGCGGCCAGCCGTATACAATGAAGCAATCAAGTTCATCAGCCGTTTTTCATGCTGAACGAGTCCGCGAGCGTAAACGTGATGTCTTTCACGTCGAGACCGCCGAGTGCGAAATAGAGTTGCAAGTAGTTATGTTGATTCAGGAAGAATACTTGCTTCGTCTGCGTCACCCATTCGCCGTCCGTTCCGTTGAACGTGAACGTCGGGCCCGGGATGTTGTTGGCGAACAACGTCACCGGCATCTGGGCAAGTTCGCCCGCGTCCGATTTCGCCGTGATCGTCACGTCGTACGTGCCTGTCTCATCGACCGAGACGGCAAAGACGTGCGTGTTTCCCGTCGATGTGTCCGCATCACTCAAGCTGACGGCCTCACCGCTCTCCAGGTGGCAATACATCACATCAAAGTCGATAGCCTGTCCGGCTTCCTCGTCGAGCCCGATCACGTCGACCGAACCGTCGTGGACACCGACGAGACGTTCCATCGCCGGTGACTGCAAGACGAAACGACAGATGTTCGCCGCACTACGGAGCAGTTCACCGCGCGTGAGCGACCCGGCCGCGAGCGCCGCGCCCGTGTTATCGTCGAACGAGTTCGTGTCCGGACGGTCGACGACCATATACAAGTCGTTCTGCGACTGGACCATCGCCGCCGTGTTCTGACGGTTCGCCGGCTCGTTTTCATGGTGATTCACTTTCGCCCACCAGTCGGTCATGACGATACCGTCAAAGCCCCACTCGTCGCGGAGGACGCGTGTGTTCTGATCATAAAGCCCGGCCGTCCAGACGCCGTTGACGGCGCCGTACGTCGTCATGATTGACTTCGCCTTGCCTTCTTTGACGGCCATCTCGAACCCTTTCAAGTAAATCTCGCGTAGCGCCCGCTCCGAGACGATTGAATCGATATCGTGACGGTGCGCCTCTTGGTTATTGGCGCTGAAGTGTTTGAGCGTTCCCGTCACGCCGACGCGATGCATCCCGTTCAATTGAGCGATCGCCATCTTGCCGGTCACGTGCGGGTCTTCCGAGAAGTACTCGAAGTTCCGGCCGTTCAGCGGGTTGCGGTGGATGTTCATCCCAGGTCCGAGGAGCGTATCGACGCGATTCTTGCGCATCTCGAGCCCCGTCATCTCGAACAAGTCTTCCACCAATTGAACGTTGAACGTCGACGCGAGGAGTGTCCCGTTCGGAAGCGCGAACGCCTTCGTCCCGATGTCCATCCGGATGCCGGACGGGCCGTCCGCACAGCATGCGGCCGGGATACCGAGGTCGGTCAAACGGTCCGACACGCCACCGAACGCGGCGGCTGTCCCCGGTGTCACGCGCGGCGAGTTCATGCCTTGTCCCCGGACGATGCAGGCGAGATCCTCATCCGTCAATTGATCGAGGAACTCATCGAGCTCGACCTTGCCGGCGTAAACGTCCTTCAGTGTGATGCCGTTGTCACCGGCGTAGTCGCGCGTGACCGGACGTTCGGCGAGGTAACGTGCCTCGACATCGAGCGCACGGAGCGGCGTCGGTACGTACTCGACCAAATAGCCATGCTCGCCGAGGACTGGTTTGAGTCGGTCGAACGGAGTGACCGGGGCCATGTTCTCGCTGAGTGTCTCGACGACTTGTTGAGAATCCACTTCATACGTGAACACCGGTCGTGCCGAGCGCACGTCGGTCCCGAGGTGAAGCTCGTATGTGCCGGCCTCGAGAACGAAGCTTGACGCGTGCCCAGTCGCGCCGTTGTCGTCATAGCTCGCGAAGTCCGTGACCGGGACGCTGAGTGTGAGCGTCGTCCGTTCCCCCGGTGCGAGTCTGTCCGTCTTATCGAAAGCGACGAGCGAACGCGCTGGATTCCCTAGCGCGCCTTGTGGCTTTTCGACGTACAGCTGGACAACTTCTTTTCCTTCAACAGCGCCTGTGTTCGTCACATCAACGGTCACCGTGATCACGCCGTCCTGTTCGCTCGCCGTCGCGACGTCGGTCGTGAACGTCGTATACGACAAGCCGAACCCGAACGGATAGAGCACTGAATCCTTAGCGAACGTCTCGAAATAGCGGTACCCGACATAGATGTCTTCTTGATAGATGCCCTTGTCCGCATGTCCGAAGTTTTTCGTCGATGGGTAGCCCTCAATCGATTTGGCGATCGTATCGGTCAACTTACCAGATGGCGTGACAGCACCCGTCAAGACGTCGACGAGTCCGGTCCCCCCTTCCATTCCACCCTGCCACGTATAAAGGATTGCGCTCGGTTGGTGTGCCCAGTCCATGTCGATGATATTGCCGACGTTCAAGACGACAGCCGTCTTCGTGAATGTTTTTGATACCTTCTCAATCAATGCCTGCTCGATGTCCGTCAACAAATAGCTGCCCGGGTCGGCCGTGTTGTCCCGGTCCTCACCGGCCGTGCGTCCGATGAAGATGAGCGCCAAATCAGAAGCCCCGGCCGCTTCCGCGACGAGCTCGTCCGTCACTTCCATCTCCGGCTGCGACCACGGTTCTCCGGCCCAGCCGACACCTTGGTCGAACGGGTTCGCCTCGACCCACGTCTCATACGTCTCAAGAAGCGATGCATTCAATTGAACCCCTTCGGTCGCCTGAAGCGCCTCGAGCGGACTCGTCACATGCGAGACGTTGACCATCCCGCCTGACCCCGTGCCGCTCTTGTAGTAGTTGAATTGGCTGCGTCCGAACACAGAAACGGTCGTCTCTGCTTGAATCGGAAGCGTCGCGTGCTCGTTCTTCAAGAGGACGGCCCCTTCTGCGACGGCTGTCCGCGCCAATTGTTTATATGTATCCCAGTTCAATGTGTAAGTCTTCATCGTGTCATCTCCTTCATTCCATTTGCGATTTCAATCATGCAGTCTTCGGCTTGCGGGTAGTCACCGAGCTTGTCCATAAAAGCGTGGTCCATCCCGCGGTATTGAATCAGTCGCGTCGGTACGCCGTCGCGTGCGAGTTTCCGCGCGTACGCCTCACCTTCGAGACGAAGATAATCGTATTCGGCCGTGATGATCAAAGCGGGCGGTAAGCCAGTCACATCATCCGCGAACAACGGCGACACGAGCGGGTCGGTCAGTTCGGCCTTGCCTTGTAGATAGATTTGGTTCAACAAGTCTTCTGAATCTCCGAGTGCCCTCACGACGCCACGTATCAAGTCATGATGATGTTTGATCTCATAGTGGTCGAGTGTCCATGCGTAATCATCTGTCGGAATCGATCCCAGATTGACGACCGGATAAACGAGCGCCTGGAAACGAATCATGCTCGTCTTGTTTGATCGGTCGAGTAAGCAACAAGCGGTCGCCAAGTTGCCGCCGGCACTGTCGCCGGCGACGGCGATGCGATACTGCCGCACGTTCAACTCTTCAGCCTGATCGTATACCCATTCAACCGCTCGGAAACAGTCGTTCAGCCCGGCCGGAAACGGATGCTCCGGCGCGAGCCGATAATCGACCGAGACGACGAGGGCGTTCGCTGTCTCGGCGAGCAGTTTACACGGGTTCTCGACCGTATCGAGCGTCCCTCCGAAGAAGCCGCCGCCGTGAAAGAACAGAATGGCCGGTAACGTCTCATCCGTGCGCGGTCGATACAGGCGCGCCGGGATGTCACCGTCAGCGCTCGGAATCATAACGTGGTCTGTCGTGATGTCCATCGTCGTCACGTCACGGTTGGGCCAACCCATGCTGGCACGGGCAGACGCCAAGTCGAATGACGTTTCCGGCTCGGATGCGGCATAGCCTTTGATGACGGCTAACACCCGTGGATCGAGGTCTCCGGTCACATCAGTGTCTGGGATAGGTTTGATGATGGTCTCGACACCGTCTATTGTGTGGGCTTGTCGAGCTGTCTCAAGCTTTGCTACCAATACACGATACGTCTCACGTGGATTCAACATGATATGTAGTCCCCTTTTCATAGGCAAAATTGACACGTAGATTCAATTCCCTGATTCCTTACTGTTTCGCCCTACTCAACAAGAAAAAATTGACAATTATCCAGCTTTTCCATACCATTCTACTAATACTCCAGTAGAAAGGATCGATGTCCATATGTCACAACCAGTACGATATGACGTCGCTGTCATCGGCGCCGGCACGATGGGCATGTCAGCTGCCTCGTTTTTAACGGAACGCGGTGCCCATACGCTTGTCATCGATGCGTTCGACCCGCCTCATAACAAAGGCAGCCATCACGGAGACACCCGGATGATCCGCCATGCCTACGGGGAAGGTCGTGCGTATGTCTCACTCGTCAAACGGGCCCAAAAATTATGGGAAGATCTCGACCGTACGTCGCAGTATCCGATTTTCAAGAAAACGGGTGTCCTCGGTATCGGGCCACGCGATTCGGCGTTTCTCGATGAGACGATTGCCTCGGCCGAAAAGTATAACTTGCCGCTCCAGCTTTTGTCTAAACGAGACATCGAGACACGTTGGCCCGGACTCTCGATTCCAGACGACTATATCGGTTGTTATGAGACCGAGTCGGGACTGCTCTACAGCGAGAATGCGATTCGAGCGTATCGCGAGCGGGCCTCCGCAAATGGCGCCGAGCTCGTGATGAACACGCCCGTCAAGTCGCTTTCCTTCAATTCGGACGGGGTCACCCTCGTCACGTCCGAGGCGACGTTTTACGCTAAGAAAGTGATTGTCACAGTCGGAGCCTGGGCGAAACAACTGCTCCCCGACCTATCGCTCCCGCTTCAACCGACCCGGAAAGTCGTCGGCTGGTTCGACGCGGACGAGACACTTTATTCGGATGCGACGTTCCCGTCGTTCTTCGTCGAGGACAGTGACCGGATGTTCTATGGATTTCCAAGTCTTGACGGGGCTGGACTCAAAGTCGGACGGACTGACGGCGGTCAGGCCATCGACCCGAACCTACATACGCAAAACTTTGGACACTTCGAGTCAGATGAAGGCGACTTGCGCCAGTTTCTCTCGACCTATATGCCAGAGGCGAACGGCCACTTGAATCAAGGCAAAACGTGCCTGTACACGATGTCGGATGATCATGATTTCATCGTCGATTTTCATCCCGAGCATCCCAATGTTCTCATCGCCTGTGGCTTCTCCGGTCACGGTTTCAAGTTCGGCAGTGTCATGGGCGAAGTGTTGAGCCAACTCACGCTAGACGGACAGACACCGTTCGATTTGAGTCGCTTTCGTCTTGACCGTTTTCGTGCATGAACGACGAACCGCTTCGTTTCGTGTATAATGAAGCGTAATCCAAATTGCTAATGAAAATTTCTCGAATAGAAGTTTCTTACACGAAAAAGAGGTAAACCTATGAATCAACCACGCTTTTCAGACTATCGCCTGAGCGAAGACATCCAACGCGCGCTCGGCATCATGAAATACGAATCACCGACCGAAGTCCAACAGAAAGTCATCCCGCTCGCCCTCGAGCGCCAAGACTTGGTCGTCAAAGCCCAAACCGGAAGCGGGAAGACCGCAGCGTTCGGCATCCCGGTCACAGAACTCATCGAATGGGAAGAGAACAAGCCGCAAGTGCTGATTCTCACACCGACGCGCGAACTTGCCGTCCAAGTCCGTGAGGATATGACAAACATCGGTCGTTTCAAACGCATCAAGGCGACCGCCGTCTACGGGAAAGAACCGTTCTCGAAGCAACGTGAAGAATTGAAGCAGAAGACGCACATCGTCGTCGGGACACCGGGACGCGTCATGGACCACATCGAACGTGAGACACTCGTTCTCGATAAAATCGATTACTTGATTATCGATGAGGCCGACGAGATGTTGAACCGTGGCTTCCTCGCTGACGTCGAGGCGATCCTCCAAGAATTGCCACGCGACCGTGTGACGATGGTGTTCTCGGCGACGTTCCCGAACGATATCGAGCGCCTGTGCCAGAAACACATGAACGAACCAATCCGTGTCGCCATAGAATCGAGCGGTGTCACCGCTTCGACGATCGAACACGGCTTGATTGAAGTGCGCCGAGAAGACAAGCTCGCTGTGCTGAAAGATGTGACGGTCGTCGAGAATCCGGACAGCTGCCTCATCTTCTGTCGGACGAAAGAACATGTCGACACGGTTTACACCGAGCTCGATCAGGCCGGTTACTCGTGCGAACGCCTCCACGGTGGCCTTGAGCAAGAAGACCGTTTCGCCGTCATGGAAGGGTTCAAGATGGGCAACTTCCGTTATCTCGTCGCGACCGACGTCGCAGCACGTGGAATCGACGTCGATAACGTCAACCTCGTCATCAACTATGACGTGCCGATGGAAAAAGAGAGCTACGTGCACCGGACCGGACGCACAGGCCGTGCCGGCAACGCCGGAAAAGCGATCACGCTCGCGACGCCGCATGAAGGCAAGTTCGTTCGCGCCATCGAAGCGTTCATCAAGTTCGATATCCCGGAGATGGATGCACCGACTGAAAGAGAAGTCGCGCGCAACCAAGCCGCATTCGAAGAGAAGTTGAGCGGTCGACGTGTCGTTCGCAACAACAAGACGGCCCGGATCAACCAAGACATCATGAAGCTTCACTTCAGCGGCGGGAAGAAGAAAAAACTCCGCGCCGTCGACTTCGTCGGTACAATCGCCAAAATTCCTGGCGTGTCGGCTGACGATATCGGCATCATCACGATCAACGACCAGATGACGTACGTCGACATTTTGAACGGCAAAGGCTCACTCGTCCTTCAGGCGATGGAATCGACACCGATTAAAGGTAAAAAGCTAAAAGTTAGTAAAGCCCATAAATAAACAATCCAGGTTTCGGAGAGGAAGATCTCTCCGGGCCTTTTTTGTGTTTAACCAACATTACCGAAAGCGCTTTCGATAAACTTTAAAAAAATAAAACTTATCGAGAGAACGCTTTCAAGAGCATCATACCGATAACCGTTCCGAAATTCAACTATCCTCACGTGATTGACAAAAAAAGGCTCAGACGATTGTCTGAACCTCAGTCTTCCAAATGAAGAAAATCAATCTTGTCCTCTCGAATCGAACGATGTCTCTACAGGAGGACAGCAAGGGCGGTCATCCGCTCAACGATTTCTAACGGGTGAACCCGCTCGCCTCCGTCCGCTTAGCGTCAGTCGAGCAGTTCTTCCGAGATCAACTTGAATCCTTCGATTTCCGTGTCTTCTTCTAGTTCAATCAACAGGCAACGTTTCCCTTTCACGTTCACTTGTCTCACGTACTTCAAGTCTTGCGGGCTGATTGAGATATTGGCGACTTTCGTATTGATTTTAATCGATTTCGACGTGTATTTCGGGACGACGCTGCTCGCCTTCATCTCATATTGGCGGTCGTCGACGACTTGTTGGAACGCCTGCTCGACCTTCTCCGTCGTCACGTCCTCGACACCGCTCGCTTTCAAGACGATTTCGACAGTGCGGGCGTCAATCATCGGCACGCTCTCTTCCTCGTCCTCACGCTCCGCTTCGGCGAGGATCATTTGGTTGATTTCATCGTAAACGGTAGCGAGCGTCCCCACGTTCACTTCTTCGCCGATGACGGTTTTGACGACTTCCTCGAACATCGCCTTCTCCTCGACCGCCGTCACAATCTCGGTCCCGTTCAAGACGTTCTCGATAAAGCCAAAGTCCGGTTGATGAGCCTTTTGCGCGGCGTACAAGATATGGTTGACGTCGGCCGCGTTGTCCGTGAAGCACGGGAACATGAAACCACCAATCGGGGCATCGAGTTTGATGACGGGATTGATGAAGATATTCGACTTGAACTCCCGCTCGATATAGTCGAACACGAGCGACTGTTTCGGGAGCTCGGTCTGATTGATGCTGCATAGGATGAATCGTGACGTCCACACCTCGTCGCGCATATCGATTTCTGTCTCCTCAGAATGACGACGTGTCGGCTTATTGTATTTGAAGCGAATGAACGTGACGACCATATCTTTCTCAAACGGTGCCTCCTGGACCATCTTGAGCGCGATCCGCTGCATCATACCGGCCCATTCTTCGATATCGTCGGTCCGAAGTGCCTCATACAACAACGTCTGCGTATGGTCGGTCTGGCCCGGCTCCGGATGTTGAAACTTCACTTCGAACAACTTCTCGTCGATTTTGCCGCCGAGCACTTTCTTGAAGTTGGCGAGAAACAGCTCTTGGTGCTCCTGTTCGACAAACGGGAACGAGCGTAACTCCTCGTAAAAAATCTCGTTGCTGTCTTGGCGAATATAAATATTATAAATGTCAGCGATTTTGACCGCTTCCGCATTCAACTTGAAATGCTTGCGAATCGCCGCGATGTCTTTTTGATTCATTCATCCCAACTCCTTCGTCCTTTACTACAAACCGCCTTCATTATACCAATAGTTGGTGCCTGCGCGTATGCCGGTAGTGCTAAAGCCGGGACGTCTGATGTCATGTATCATGTCCCTGACCTCAACTTTTATAATCTTTGGATTCATTTTTTGTAAATTTGCGTATTTCTCACTTCCTTGCCATGTATAGTCGATGTGCATCGTGCGTTTACGATGCGCGTCGTTCAGTCGTCATACATAATAGGAGGCACAAACATGCTTAAAAAATGCATCAGTTCGTTATTCGCCATCATCTTGGTCGCCACGTCGCTCCACTTCACGACGCCGACCGCCTCGGCACTTCCGCCCAATATTCCATCGAAATCGAGTGCGCTCACGAAGTTGAACGCATTGACCGTTAAAACTGAAGGAACGATGACCGGCTATAGCCGTGACCTGTTCCCGCACTGGAGCGGACAAGGGAACGGCTGCGACACGCGTCAAGTTGTCTTGAAACGTGACGCCGATTCGTACGTCGGTGACTGTCCGGTCACATCAGGGTCATGGTACAGTTACTATGACGGCATCACGTTCACGTCACCATCTGATTTGGATATCGACCACGTCGTACCGTTGGCCGAAGCGTGGCGTTCAGGTGCCAACAGCTGGACGACGACGAAACGTCAAAGCTTCGCCAACGATTTGACCGGACCACAGCTGATTGCCGTCTCGGCCAGCTCGAACCGTTCAAAAGGGGACCAAGACCCGTCAACATGGCAACCGACACGCACCGGTGCACGTTGCGCTTATGCGAAGATGTGGGTCGAGACGAAGAGCCGCTGGGGTCTCAGCCTCCAATCGACAGAAAAGACGGCCCTTCAAACGGCCATCAATGCTTGCGTCTATTGATTCAGAAAGGAGTCTACGATGAACCAGCAATCTTCAGTATTTAAAGCCACTCACGGCGTCATGACCGAGGAAGTCGGCGTCATCAGTGGAGATCTTGAATTACGGACGACATGCCAGGAAGACGGCACGCTCGAGCTCGCCATCACGTACGTCGGTGCGGCCGAGTGGTACACATTGCCCGGGAAAGACTACAAACTGCATGACGTGAGCGACCACGAGGTCGTGCATCGCTTGCTCGTGAACGTCCTCGAGCGGGCATAACAAATGAGCCGACACGGCATCGTGTCGGCTCATTGTTTGTACTTCTCTAATAATGTCTTCGGGATATGGCAGTAATCGTCCGGACATCGCTCAAGCCGGTCTTGATGCTCGTCCGCGCTTCGGACGTAGTTCGTGAGCGGCAATACCTCGACCGCGATTCGGTCCGCATCGCTTCGGTTGTCGATCAATGTGCGTGCGACTTCCAAATGGCGTGGGTCTGCACTATAGACGCCGGTCCGATACTTTTCGCCGACATCTTCGCCTTGGCGATTGACGCTATACGGGTCGATGATTTCAAATAAGTAATTCATCAACTCCTTCATCGTGACGACGCTCGGATCGAACGTCGTTTTGACGCATTCGGCGTAGCCGTCATATGCTCCGTCAAGCGTATCCGTCGCTCCGTTCGCCCGTCCGGCCTCTGTTTCGATGACACCGGGTAACGTCTTGATGAACGCTTGGACGCCCCAGAGGCAGCCACCTGCTAAATAAACGGTTTCGATCAGTCTCACTCCTTGTCTGTCAGGTTTAGGCAATTCTAGTTATACTATCGTTATACATGATTATATCCAAAAAGGAGCACCATTTTGAAAACAATCAGACTCGCTCTTCTTCTATCCGCAGCACTCCATGTGATTTATGTTGTCGCCACGTTCGGAATCGGCTTCATCCGCACGCTCAATTATACACCCGACATCATCGCCGAAGCGGATAACGTCACCATGCTTCAAAACGAGGTGACCATCGGGACGACTGGGTCGCCATTGATTTACGTCTTCACATGGATTGGCCTAGCCATCGTTCTGGCGCTCGGGATGTTCACCGTTCAACGAATTCGCAAAACGCGTTAACCAAGAATACATGCGTTACACGGTTACAGATGCCACTTTAGGAGGGATATCGTTTGAATCTTATTCAGCAAATCAGACAAATCTACGTACCGGTGCACGACTTGGATCGCGCGGTACGTTTCTACCGGGACACGCTTCAACTTCCGCTCTTATTCCAAACAGGCAGTCTCGCCTTTCTAGAATGCAACGGCGTTCGGCTCATGTTGTCGCGTCCCGAGAATGAAGATTTTGCAAAAGCGAGCTCCGTGCTATATCTCCAAGTGAACAACATCACTGAGGCGTATGAACAGCTTTTGGCGAAAGATGTTCAGTTTATCGACCAGCCGCACCTCGTCGCGAAAATGGAGAACCTCGAGACATGGATGGCTTTTTTCAAAGACTCCGAGGGTAACACGCATGCGTTGATGAACGAGATTGTTTCGTAATAGGAGCAATACGAAAAAGGAAATCTACGCTGCTGTAGATTTCCTTTTCTTATAGATAGCCAAGTCGTTTCAAATCCTCATAGACGAGAGAAGATAGGAGCGTTCTCCCCTTCCCGTTCAAATGGTCTGGATTGTGAAAGTACTCGCGCTGATGGATGAACCGTTCGTCATCCATATAGTTTAAGAACGGGACGTCCAACTCGAGCACGGCCAGATGTTGATAAACGAGTCGGTCCATGACCGCTTGATCAAAATAGGCGTTGTAGGATGCGTGGACCGGCTCCATCGCCAACACGACGCGATAGTCTTTCGCCTGACAATACTCGATGATGTCTTTCAATCGTTCCATATTCTGCTCGATGTCACGATTTTCCACAGCCTGTTTATACTGCGCTTCGACCATCTCGTATTTTCGTTCCGAATAATTCTGGCCATTGTTCACCCACGGTTTATGAGACTCCCATCTGAAATCGCGAATTTCTCGCGACAGCGCCGTATACACGCTCCCACTGTTCAATGCAGGAATCGACGTGTACGTATAATAATCAAACGTACTGACCGGTTCGATGTCTTCCCGGTCCAACACCTGATAATAGTTTTCTTTCCGGCCAATCTCCGCATTACTAAACGTGATTTGCGAGAGCGAGACGATGACGACCCCACCCGGACGCAGATGATCATCATACTGCTTCAACATCTTCAAGTCGTATTCAATCGTTTGGCTCGGCAACGCTAAATCGAGATGCGACAGACCGAGCGGTTTGAACGCATAGCCGAACATCGCGTGCGATGTCCCCAAGTTGATAATGTCTAGCTCGGACGGGTCATCTTGGAACGCCAACACACCGCGGTTGTTATTGTACGCCCACGACTGTTTGACAAAGTCGTTGAGCGGAATCAATAAGAGCGCAACGATAATCAACACCACTGAAATTTTCATCCATACACTTCTCATAGCCATTCCTTTCACTTAGAACCCACCATAAATGAACCCTTCACTCGACACGCCGAACACCAAGACCGACACAATCACGAACAGTTGAATTGCCACGTTCGTGAGAGCCGAACGCTCGGCCAGCCAGTCCCAAGCCGAACCTTTCGTCCGTTCGATATACTGAAACACCTGAACGGTCGTAAAGAAGAAGAGGAACACGAGTAAATCGAGTAACGAAAATAATTCAAGTGCCTGCAGCATGTCGACCGGTGCCCATGACGAAGGTGTCACATACAACTGGGCATGGTGAAACGCTTGGGCGACCGAGTCAGATACGAAAAAGACGCGGGAGAAACAAACCAACTGGAACGTGACCGCAATCTTCAGCCATTTATGAAGCTCGGGCGTCCGGTCCAATCGAACGAAGGACGCCATCTGTTCCCGCTGATGTTTCGTCGCATCCCCGAACACGCGGTACAGGCCATGAATCAGACCCCATAAGACGAAACTCCAGGCGGCCCCGTGCCAGATGCCGCTCACCAAGAACGTGATGACGATAGCGACATAGATTTGATGTCGTTTCTTTTTCCCTTTGCAGAGCGGGATAAAGATATAATCCCGGAGCCACGTCGACAGCGAGATGTGCCATCGGTTCCAAAAGTCGGCAATTGATACCGCGAAATGAGGCTGTCGGAAGTTCTCCGTCAACTTGATGCCAAATAGTCTCGCTGTCCCGATGGCGATATCGCTGCAGGCTGAAAAGTCGGCATACAATTGAAGCGAGAACAGCATCGTCCCGAGCACGATTTCGGAGCCGGTCGGGTCTGGCTGACTGAACACGCTCGCGACCATCGGCGCCAACCGGTCGGCGATGAGCGTCTTCTTGAAGAAGCCCCAGGCAATCCGCTTCATTCCATAACTGACATGCTCATAGTCGAACCGTTGTTCCGCTTTGAATTGAGGTAGCAACTTCTTGGCCCGCTCAATCGGTCCCGCCACGAGCTGCGGGAAGAAAGCGAAGTAAATCGAGAAATAGCCGTAATGGCGCTCGGCCTTCAGCTTCCCTCGATACAAATCAACGAGATAACTGATGGCCTGGAACGTATAAAACGATATCGCCAGCGGCAAGACGACATCTCGATACGGGATGTCATAGTTCCACCCCATCGATGTCGCCACCGTGCGCAACGAGTCGTTCACGAAGTTAAAATATTTGAACCAGCCGAGGAACAATACCAGCGTGGAGACACCAATCATCATGAGGCGTTTCTTCTGTCGCTTCTCGTCTTGTCGTTCAATCAGGATTCCCGTGACGAACGTAAAGGCTGTACTCACGAGCAACAACGGGATGAACTGGATACTGAGCGTCGCATAAAACAAATAACTGGCCGCCAGTAACAATACCCAGCGGAAGTGATGCGGCACCACATAATATACCGCCACTAAAATGGCGAGAAACAGTAAAAACTCGATTGAAATAAACGTCATATCTTCACCTGATTATTCTAAACTTATACAGCTTTCAACAAAGGCTTCACTTGCACCCGCTTATTGGTTCAGGTGGTGACGAGCTCTCGTTTCGGTAATGCGGCATACAGAATTTTTCCAGATTCGTTCCGGGGAATGGCATCGATTTGTAGAATCGTGACCCCTCTTGTATGCATCATGTCCTTGATGACTTGTTTGATGGCGGGACGGTCATCGTGCAACGTGTACACGTACAGCTCATCATCCGTTCCCGTACAGACACACTCATGTCCGTGTGCTCGTAACAGGTCCTCCACTTCATCGAGGCTAATCCGGTTCCCATGCATCTTAATCATCCGCTTGATGCGGCCGACGATAAAGAAATAGCCGTCTTCATCCATATACGCCAAATCACCCGTCTGCAGGACGCCCTCGTTCTCATCTCCGCTCGCGAGATCGGATAACGCCTCGGCATACCCGAGCGACACGTTTACTCCCTGATACATCAACTCTCCGACGATGTTCGGGGAAGAAATACGTTCACCTGCTTCATTTCGAAGTGTCAATTCACCGCCTGGGATGGTGATACCGATGCTACCCGCCTTCTCCCGATTCTGGTCAGGAGGCAAATACGACATGCGTGCCGTCGCTTCCGTTTGACCATACATCATGAAAAACTGAATGCCTTTTCGTTCGCAGATGTCGGTAAACGCACTCGCTAAATCCGGACTCAATTTTCCTCCGGCTTGCGTCAGTTTCGTCAAACTCGGTAGCTCCATCGTCTCGAACTTGAGCCGGTGCAGCATCTCGTAGACGAACGGCACACCGCCGAACGTCGTCACATGCTGATTGCGGCATAACTGCCAAAATTCTTTCTGCATGACGGACGCTTCCGTCACCACGATGGTCGCCCCGGACACGAGGTGGCTGTTGATAATCGATAGGCCGTACGAATAGTTCATCGGCAACGTCGTGATTGGACGGTCGTCTTCATTGATATTTAAGTACGACACGATCGATGCTGCGTTGTGGAACAGGTTGTCGTAGCTGAGCCGTACCAGCTTCGGACTGCCCGTACTGCCGGACGTCGTCAACAGGAGCGCGAGCTCGTCATGAAGTTCATGCTCAATCACATGAGGACATTCAAATAGCGCATAGTCCCCATATTCGTAAGTCGTGTCCATCTCCTGCATTAATTGCTCATGCTCCCGATTCGCCCAAATGTGCGTCGGTCGATAGCGGTCAATTAAGTTCTGCAGCTGTTCCGAATGAATCGCTGCATCCAACAGGAATGGCACGATGCGTCCGCGCAGGAACCCGACGTAGCCGAAGAGTGACTCTTTATTGTTAGCACACAAACAAAAGACGAGCGTTCGATCGCCGACCTCACGCGCAATCGCGTCGGCCGCCTCAATCATCTCTTCGTAGGAATACGCACGATTCGCATAAATGGCGGTGCGTTCTCCATACTGACCAATCGTATCGAAGCGTTTCATTAACCGAAGTCCACACCCAAGCGTTTCAATAAGTCGATGCCAGACTGATACGTGTTGAAATCTGTGATCACATCGGAATCGAGATCGACGTCAAAAGCGTCCTCGAGCTCCGCAATCAATGTCATGTGGCCAATCGAATCCCACTCTTTCGTGACACCGAGCTTCATTTCTTCGAATGACGCGTCTGGCTCGACATCGAGTCCGTTGATAAAGGCTGTTTTATATAATTCGATATTGTTCATTGGATGAATTCTCCCCCATTTTAGATAATTGATAATGATAATCATTTGCTATGTGATTTTATCACATCGGTTTTTTGACGGCAATACGACATCGGATCATTCATTTTTCTAACTAATTTACTCAATTCTAAAAATATGAGGCTAGATTTTGAGTACATCAGCGAATTTTAAAAAGAATTGAGTCATCAATAATCGATGACTCAATTCTTTGATCTATTCAATAAAATTCGATGGTAACATTCTCATATCCATTAGAGTTCAAAAATGAAATCAACAATTTTTCCGTTGCTTTGTCTGCTTCTTTTAAAAAGCCTTGACTTACTTTCTTCTCTTCAACTTTTTCTTTATCCTTTGTAATCTCGTCCATAATCGTTTGGGAAGGGTAGTCAGAAAAAATGTTTCCTTTGATGTCTGTTACTTTAGTATTCTCCGTTTCAGCAACGTTATCGAGAATTTTAGACTTTGGCACTTGCACCAACATACTTTCATCTTTGTCATCGTAAGATAATTTAATATTGCTAAAGTCAGTTCCGGCTTTCAAATATCCGGAATACTCGATTAGTTTGATTGCTTCAGCGAATTTGATGTCCGATAATCCTATTAAAGAGACCTCTCTATTAGTGCGACTCACAATGACATGGCTATATTCATATTTCAATGTTGCTAGCTCTGACAACTCTACAATCCTATCTTGAACTAAAGCTGTATCTGAACTCTTATTAGTTGTGAATTCAAACGGTTTGAATTGAAATAAAATAATTGCGCCAACCATCACAGTTCCTAATACTAGAATCAGACTTGATATCATCAGCTTTTTCACAGTCGCATCCCCTTAAAAAATATGTAATTTTTATCCTTGGATTTATTATACGTTTTTATCTTTTATTTAATAATATAAATTTCGATAAATTAAAATAGATTATTAAATTACCTCCATACTAAAAAGACCACCTGTGATCTTCTGGTAAACAGTCATCGCACAGCAGTTTCCCTTCGAAAGTTGCTCCATTACACAACTGTAACAATGGATCACTTTTTTCTCTATCTGTTATCCAACGTCCACAAGTTGAGCATTTTCCACAATTCATTGAAACTGAATCTAAGACAACCGTGGAGGAACTTTCCCATTCCACATTCACTTCATTCGTACCTATTCTGATTTTTTGATCATGACACAGCTCATTCGCAATTTGATCAATCATCCCAAAATCTTTACGTACTTCCGTTTCGTCTACTTCCACCAAAAAAGATGCATTGATTAAAACTGTTTTTTTCAAAGTTAACTCTCCTTCCAATCATTCAATTCATGCGAGTTTTAATCAAAGTAGGTACTTGATTTTCAATGCTCTTAAACTTTTTCAATATGATTAGCATTCGGTAGCCGAAAACATTTACCTGCACAAAAAGCGTCAAAGACAGAAGCTGCCTTTGACGCTAAACAAATATATATGTGGTTACTTATGATAAGGCTCATTCCGGTTGATCCGGTACGCCCGATAAATCTGCTCACACAAGACGAGCTTCATCAATTGATGCGGGAACGTCATCTTCGAGAATGAGATTGTATCATCTGAGCGTTTCATGACGTCATCCGATAAGCCGAGCGAGCCACCGATGACGAAGGCGATTTTGCTCTTGCCGTACGTTGCGAGTTGATCGAGCTCACGGGCGAACTCTTCGCTCGTTCGTTGTTTGGCGTCGATGGCCAAGGCAATCACATGCGTGTCCGGACTGATTTTCGCCAAAATCCGCTCGCCTTCTTTTTGTTTTACTAGAATCATGTCCGCTTCACTCAAATGCTCGGGTGCTTTCTCGTCTGCGACCTCGATTTCCTGCACTTTCGCATAGGCCGACAAACGTTTTGTGTACTCGGCAATCCCTAGTTTCAAATACTTCTCTTTTAGTTTGCCGACCGTGATAATTGAAATATTCATCCAATTCTTCCTTTTTCCACAGTTTTTTTGGAGTTATCCATAGGGTTATCCACAGAGTTATCCACAAATCCACATGTTGATAATCATTTTTTGCTTGACACAACATATGTTGCGTCGGCATCGCAGAACTCACATGTCACTTGTCCACTTGTGGATAGTTCTTCGAGCAACGGGTATTCCCCCGTCTCATCGACAATAATATCTAAAGCGATTTCAACATGTTCCTTGCATACTTTTTTTTCCACAATGTTTCCTCCTTAAAAAAGAAGCGTCGCCGCTCCTTTAGGTTGCTTCAGTTAATGTGGCCTCGGTCTTGCTTGCCTTGCCGCGTCGCGTATATTCAATCGTGACCTTATCCCCAACCGTGGCGTCTCGGTACAGGGCGTCTCGCAAATCGACGTAACGTTTGATGTCGCGGTCGCCGATTTTGACGATGACGTCACCGACGCGGAGGCCCGCCTCTTCGGCTGGACTGCCGGGCGTAATTGCCTCGACGAACACCCCGTCTTCGTTATCAAAACTAATCCCATACTCTTCCCTGACGTTACCCGGTACGGCGATGACTTCTTGAATCGTGACACCGAGCTGGGCCCGCGTCACTTCCCCATCACGCTCGAGCATATCGATGACCGGCAACGCGACGTTGACGGGAATCGAGAAGCCGACCCCTTCGACGCTCGCCTCGGCGATTTTCATCGAGTTGATGCCGACGAGCTCGCCGCGGATGTTGATGAGTGCCCCGCCGGAGTTACCCGGATTGATGGCTGCATCGGTCTGGATGACCTCGGCGTTATAATCCATGAGGCCGTCACTGTTCGTATCGACCGGCACGGTGCGTTCGACACCACTGACGATACCACGGGTGACCGAGTTTGAAAAGACGCCGAGCGGATTCCCAATCGCCATGACGGTCTCGCCTGCCTGGAGCACGGTCGAGTCCCCGAGTGCAATCGGGGCGACGTCGATATTGGCCGGCAGTTTGACCGATGCGACGGCCAAATCGTTGAGCGGGTCTTCTCCGAGAATCGTCGCCGACGCGACTTGTCCGTCAGAAAACGCGACGTTGATCTCATCCGCTTCTTCGATGACGTGGAAGTTCGTGACGATATACGCCGTGTCGCCGTCGACCTTATAGATGACACCAGAGCCCGCTCCGGCCTCCCACTGCGAGTCCGAGGTGAACGCCCGCTGGATGTTCGTAATACTGACGACGGACGTCTTAGCGCCCGTCACAGCGCTCGTGATGTCGGATTCCGTGACGGTTACGGCTTGTTCCGTCCGAATCAGTTCATTCGTCACAAAACGAGAGGTTGGGGAATCCCAGAGCATCATCGCCAAAAAGAACAAAGCCGCTCCTAAGAATCCGCCAACCCCTCCGAGTAACAACGGTTTTAAATTCACTCGCGGCTTATGGCGCACATGTTCTTCTTGCTTCGGGCGCCACTCGCTACGAGATGGGTACGTCGGTTTTACATCGTTCATTGTATCTGCTTCGTGCTCTAAAGGTTCGACGTCTTGAGGTTCATACTCATGGTGTCTCTCTTCATTCACGACGCGTCCCCCCTTCAAGACAGTGTGTTATCTGTCTTTTCCCAAGTTCGCTTATAAAGAAACGAGCGAAGTGGGGGTCGATGGGTCGGTATCGCACAATTTGATGCGACCGAGGTCGACATCGCGCGTCCCGAGTGTTTGCGAGACGCTCATTTGAGCGAGTTCTTTCATATTGTTATCTTTACTGAGGTGAGCCAAATAAATCCGTTTCGTCTGGTCCCCGATGACCTCGCTCATCGCGATGGCCGCGTCTTCGTTCGAGACGTGACCGTAATCCCCGAGAATCCGGCGCTTGACGCTCCACGGGTAACGACCCATCTGGAGCATCGAAACGTCGTGGTTCGATTCGAAAATAAAATCGTCTGCCCCGCGGATGACGCCTTTCATCCGATCAGACACATAGCCCGTGTCGGTGATATGGGCGAGGCGTCTGCCGTCATGCGCGAACTGGTAGAACATCGGGTCGGCTGCGTCATGGCTGACGTTGAACGACTCAATCTCGATATCCCCGAACTGTTTAATCTCCCCCACCTCGAAGTGAAACTTCAAAGCCGGGTCGACTTTTCCAATCAAGGATTCCATCGCGTCCCACGTCTTCGCGTTCGCGTAAATCGGTAAATTATATTTTCGAGCGAGAATCCCGACACCTTTAATATGGTCGGAGTGCTCATGCGTGACGAGCAGTGCATCGATTCCGTCAAACGACCGGCCGATTTCGGTGATGCGTTGTTGCATCGCCTTCCCGGTCAATCCGGCATCGACGAGCAATTTCGCCCGTTCCGTCTCAATGTAGAGGGCGTTCCCGGTCGAACCGCTCGCAAGCACACTATAGCGTAAAGTCACTCGATCACTCCTTTCATTCTTCTGAATCAAATTCGACCCGTTCGACAGTCCCATCAATCGCATTGACGAAATAGACAGACTCGTCAATCGTGATCGACCAGAGCGGCGGCATGATAATCAAACTGCCGGTACTGTCGAGCGGCAGGCTATAGAAGCCTGTATTGATGGCCCGCATCTCTTGATTCGGCTGGAAGTATTTCCGGGCCGCGAGTTGCGAGATGGCCTCACTCGCCGTCAAGACGAGGTCGTCTTGCGACTTCGAGGTCAAGTTCGTCAAATGACGTTGTTTATAGTCGGTCACTTCGAACGCTTCGTTCAATTGAAGCAATAGCAGTGACGGACCGATGTACTTCTCGGTTTCCCCGTCGATTTCCGGGTTCGAGAAAATCTTATTGTTCTCATACGTCTGCACGAAAGCGACTTGACGCGTCTCGGCGTCATATCGCCAATACGCATATTCGGAACCGAATGGGACGTACTCCGAGACAAACGTCGCCCCGGTCGTCCGCAAATCGTTTTGATCGAGCGGGACAGGTTGCTTGAGCTCAACTTCGAGCTGCATGTTGTCGACTGTCGTCGCCAGTTGGGCTTCCCGATTCTGTGTAATCATCGAGGCCGACATCTGTTCCGACGATCCCGTCAAATAGCCGATATCCCGACCCATCCGTGGCAACTTCGACGCATCGACGTTGCGCTGGTCCAAGATTTGCGCGATGGATGTATTGTCGTTCGTCACGACCTCCGTCGCCCACGTTTCCGTCAAGAGCTGGAACAACAGGTAGATGTTCAGCGCGAGGAAGGCGAAGAGGAGAATCGTTTTCGCTTTACTCCAGTCCACGATACATCATCCTTTCTGTCCAGTCCTCCGGTTGATCGAATGGAATCCATCTTCCGGCTTCCCGAACGAACCAGTTCGGGGAGAACGTGACGTAACGGCTCGTGTCTTCATTGTATTCAATCTCATAGCCGAGACGAATCTCGGTCACGTTTTCAAATCGTCCTGCGTTGACGAGCGTATCAACCACATCTTGTCCATCCGCGAGCTGCGTCGTCCCGACCGAGATCAAACGATCGATTTCGAGATGGTGCCGGGTGATCGACCGGACTTGCGTCCCGTCGTTCTCGACACGCAGCGTCGACAAATCGACGGCGTCGTTGTTGATGAACGCCTCCCGTTGACTGAACACCGGGAAACCGTTCACGTGAAACCGGAACACGGTCGTCTCAAACCCTTGATTGGCCGGGGTAATCGCATCGAAGCGAAGCGACAACCCTTGGCTCTCCGACGTCTCATCGACCCAACCTCCGTGGAAGTTGACGAACTCGACGATCGTGTCGAGCCCGATGACCGACTCTTGTTCCGTGCTATTGCGCGACAAGTTACGGTAGCGGCTCGCGTTCAGGTTCGCATCGTACTCGGCGACGCTAATCCCGTTCGTGAGGGCGCCGACAGAGCTGGCCGGATCGACTTCCTGCACGTTCGGGTCACCCGGGAAGAACGTATCGCGCATCCAGTCGAGGCGCGCCGAGATTTGAATTTGAGATACGTCATAGGCGAACAGCTCATTCATCTCTGGTCCGACGACCGGGATATAGTTAACGCGTTCATCCGTGTACGTGACACGTCGCATCGCCCGGTCCGAATCTTTCAAGAACAGGCTGTTGACGTCCCCTTGGCCGACTTTCGACAAGCGGCCTTCCCAGAGAGACTGGTCGCTCATGATGGTACGGATGCGCCACGTGTCGTCCTTCATGAAGATGAGGGCGCGCTGCGGCACTTTCCCGGACAGGCTGTATGAGCCCGGGAGCATGTAGCTGAGCGTGTCCGCATAATACGCTTCCGGTAAAATCAGTTCGACGGCCTCGTCGACACCCGCATACAAACTCGGGACGTTCTTGACGGCGAGTGGTTTGAACTCGCTCGCTTCGAACGATTCCCGGATGACGCGCATGATCTGCTTCGGCGTGTTCTTCGTGGCAAAGACGGCGTTGTTCTCATGGACGACCGTTTGGGCCGGCACGATGACTTGACGCGCCTGGCGCTGCAACGACTCATCCACCGTCGCGACTTGCGTCTCCGATTGGACCGACTGATACTTCGGATGGTAATCCCAGAGGATGACCGTTTGGACGATGGACGTGACGATCAAGGTGAGCAAGACGAGCGATTTCACTAGTTCTGGCTTCGCCAAGAAGCGTGGTCGTTCCATCAGTCATTCACCTCCACGATCGTATCGAACGGGATGGTGAAGTAAATCGTCGTCCCACGTCCGAACTCACTCTCGGCCCAGATGTCGCCGCCATGGGCAGAAACGACTTCTTTGGCGATTGATAGACCGAGTCCGGTCCCGCCGATATTGCGGGCCCGGGCCTTGTCGACCCGATAGAACCGTTCAAAGATTTTTTTCAAGTTCGATTTCGGGATACCGACTCCTTCATCTTTAATGCCGATGACGAGCCGCTTGGCACGTAGCATCGTCCGGAACGTGATCGTCCCGCCTTCCGGCGAGAACTTGACGGCGTTCGTGATGATGTTATCGATGACCTGCGTCATCTTGTCTTGATCGGCATGGACGTACACGCGACGCTTCATGAGCTTACGGCGGAACTGAATCGTCTCGCCTTTCGTCATCTCATGTCGCTCGATGATATCGTTGAAGAACTGGATAAAATCGAATTTCACTTTTTGCATCGTATACTCTTTGCTGTCCATCTTCGACAGTTGCAACAAGTCGTTGACGAGGCGAATCATCCGCTCCGTCTCGTTTTGTGTCGTCTCGAGGAAGCGCGGGGCGAGCTCGTCGTCCTTATATGCGCCTTCCGCGAGCACTTCGAGGTAACTCCGCATCGTCGTGAGCGGCGTCCGCAGCTCGTGGCTGACGTTCGCGACGAACTCACGGCGGTCTTGCTCGACTTGTTCTTGCTCGGTCACGTCGTGCAAGACGACGATCAGACCGGTGATCGGTCCGCTATGCTTTTGAATCGGCGAGAAGTAGGCGCGGACGAGGAACAGCTCTTCGTCCGTACTGAGGTCGATCAGTTTCGGCGGCATCGTCCCGTCTTCCGGGATGACGATCTCATCGTCAAACTCGAGCAGGTTCTGTAGGTTCGCACCCATCGCCTCTTCTTCCGCGAGCCCAATCATGTCACGGGCCTGGTCGTTCATCAAGATGACCCGAAGCGAGCGGTCCGTCGCGACGACCCCATCTGACATGTTCTCGAGGACGCTCGTCAAGCGGCGTCGCTCAGCCTCGGTCGTGGCATTCGCCTCCATCAGCTCATCGGTCAATTCGTTGAACGAATAGGCGAGTTGGCCGACCTCGTCGTCGGAATAGACTTTAACTTTTCGCGAGAAGTTCCCTTTTCGCATCTCGACGGCTTGACGACGCATATCCGCAATCGGTCGCGTAATCGTCCGTGACAGCAAAATCCCAAGAATCGACGTGATGATGAGGGCGATGAGCGTCCCGGTCGCGAGGATCCGGGTCACTTGTTCCATCTGATTGTAGATGGACTGCATCGACGCCTCGATATAAATCATACCGGTCGTCGTCCCATCGACTTCTGATTTGACCGGAACGGCGACGACGCGCATGCGTTCGTTCGAGTCTTCATAGACGAGCGTCTCTTGCGCCCCGCTCGTCGCAAATGATTTTTGAATGAACGAGTTCGCCGTCCGTTGTCCGACGAGACTCTGGTTGTTCGGGTTCGACGTCGCCCGGACGACACTGTTCGTGTCGATAATCTGGACTTCGCGAATGTCGTCAGCTAGCGTCGTGCTCTCCGTAAACTCAGACAGCAGTTGATCCAGTACCTGGTTCAACTGCTGGTCCGAGGTCGAGTCACCACCGTTCGATGCGATCCCTTCACTGACGTTATAGCTCAGAAGGTTGGCTCGATCGACGAGCGACTGCGAGAAGTTGTTGATGTATTGTCGTTCGAGGGAGCGTACGAAGTACACTCCGATGACTTGCATCGCAACAAGAATGAGCAGCGCATAGATGACGACGAGCTTCCACTGGATAGATTTAAAGAAGTTCGTCCGTTTCATCGTTTAGTCTTCTTCTCCTGCTTTTAAATAGTACCCGACACCACGGCGCGTGATGATATACGTCGGCGTCGATGGATTGTCTTCGACTTTCTCACGCAACCGGCGGACTGTCACGTCGACCGTACGGACATCGCCAAAGTAGTCATAGCCCCATACCGTCTGGAGCAAATGCTCCCGCGTCATGACTTGCCCGATGTTTTGGGCGAGGTAATGGATGAGCTCGAACTCACGGTGTGTCAATTCGATTTTCTCTTCCCGTTTCGTGACCATGTACGAATCCGGATGAATCGTCAAATCACCGATCACGATATCGTTGTCATTGGCACCTTTCGTCTCTGGGGCCGGAGCCGTTGCGTGACGGCGCATGTTCGCCTTGACGCGGGCCAAAAGCTCGCGTGAGCTGAACGGCTTTGTGACGTAATCGTCGGCACCGAGCTCAAGTCCGAGCACTTTATCGATCTCAGAGTCTTTCGCCGTCAACATGATGATTGGCATGTCGTACTTCTTACGGACTTCCCGGCACACTTCCATGCCGTCTTTGAGCGGCAACATGATGTCGAGCAAAATCAAATCCGGTTTGACTTCTTCGACTTTCACGAGCGCCTCTTCCCCGTCATACGCGACGTGGACTTGGTATCCTTCTTTTTCAAGCTTAAACTTCAATATATCTGCGATTGGTTGTTCGTCATCTACCACTAAAATCGTACGATCCATTCAGTGAGTCCTCCTCTTATCGTTAAACGTACATGTCTACATTGTAACTCTTTTTCTATAGGTTAGAAAGCGTGGTCCATTTCCGTGGAAATGAAAAGAGAGCCACGAGGGCTCTCTATCTTATGCTTCGTAAATATCACGCAAGATGACCGTCTGCTCACGTGCCGGTCCGACCGAGAACGTCAACAATTCGATACCTGTCAACGCTTCGATGCGCTTGACGTAGTTCTGCGCGTTCACCGGCAAGTCTTCGAACTTGCGGATGCCTGTGATGTCTTCTGTCCAGCCTGGGAGCTCTTCGAACACCGGCTTGCACTGTTCGAGCACGCGGAAGTTCGGTGGGTACTCGTCGAGGAGCTTGCCTTCGAACTCATATGCCGTACAAATCTTGAGTGTCTCAAGACCTGTCAACACGTCAATCGAGTTGAGGCAAAGGTCTGTGATGCCGCTGACGCGGCGCGAGTGGCGGACGACAACCGAGTCGAACCAACCGACGCGACGCGGACGTCCTGTCGTCGTACCGTACTCTTTTCCGACTTCACGGATCGTGTGACCGATCTCATCGTCAAGTTGGGTCGGGAACGGGCCGTCTCCGACGCGTGACGTGTACGCCTTACAGACGCCGACGACGTGATGGATCTTCGATGGACCGATACCGGCACCGCTCGATACGCCGCCTGAAGCCGCGTTCGATGATGTGACGAACGGGTACGTCCCGTGGTCGATGTCTAGCAACACACCTTGCGCGCCTTCGAAGAGCACTTTCTGTTCTTCGTCGAGCGCGTTGTTCAACACGACCGATGTATCACACACGTACTTGGCGAACTGTTGGCCGTACGCATAGTATTCTTCAAAGATATCATCGAATTCGATCGCATCGACTTCGTACATCTTCACGAACATGCGGTTTTTAATCGCGAGGACCGTCTTGAGCTTCTCGGCGAACACTTCTTTGTCGAGCAGGTCGGCGATGCGAATCCCGATGCGCGCCGCTTTGTCCATGTAGCAAGGACCGATCCCTTTGAGTGTCGTCCCGACTTTGGCGTCGCCTTTCGCGTCCTCTTCGAGCTTGTCTTGCAACTGGTGATACGGCAAAATGACGTGGGCCCGGTTCGAGATGCGGAGGTTATCCGTGCTCACACCGCGCTCATGCAAATACGCGAGCTCCGTGACGAGCGATTTCGGATTGACGACCATCCCGTTCCCGATGACACATGTTTTGTCCGAGTAGAAGATCCCCGATGGAATCAAGTGAAGTTTATACTTCGTATCGTTGAAGACGATTGTATGACCAGCGTTGTCTCCCCCTTGATAACGCGCGACGACCTCGGCCTGCTTCGATAAGAAGTCCGTGATTTTCCCTTTACCTTCATCGCCCCACTGCGTTCCCACTACGACTACTGATGACATAATGAATCCTCCTTGTAGATAAACGTTCTATTCAAACCATCCGTAAGTGTACACTTGCTCTTGTTGAAAGTCAACCTAATACCGAACGATATTTTTAAGTTGTAACCTTTCGTTCGTTATTGACGTGTCATTTCTCGTTCAATGATGGAATTCTTCAAAATCAAGATACGTTTAGGTCTAAAGACCGACCAAAAAGGCGACGTCATGAGACGTCGCCTGGCAGAATCATTCGTCCTACATCGGTGGCGCAAAGGCTTGCGTCTCCATGTTGACGAACTTGTTATATTCTTTTCGGAACGAGAGTTTGACCGTCCCCGTCGGACCGTTACGCTGCTTGGCGATGATGATCTCGATCGTGTTGGCGTCTTCACTCTCTTTGTCGTAATAGTCATCCCGGTACAAGAACGCGACGATATCGGCATCTTGCTCAATCGCCCCGGATTCCCGGATATCCGACATCATCGGCCGCTTGTCTTGACGGCTCTCAACACCACGTGAGAGCTGTGACAAGGCGATGACCGGCACTTGAAGCTCACGCGCGATTGCTTTGAGCGTACGCGAGATTTCCGAGACTTCTTGTTGCCGGTTCTCGCCCGGCTTGCCGTTCCCGACGATGAGCTGCAAGTAGTCAATCATGATCATGCCGAGGCCGTGCTCTTGTTTCAAGCGGCGGCACTTCGCCCGAATCTCGTTGACGCGAAGACCCGGCGTATCATCGATATAGATACCGGCTTGTGACAGTGATGACATGGCGAGCGAGAGTCGCCCCCAGTCCTCGGCCTCGAGCCGTCCCGTCCGTAGACGCTGGGCATCGATATTGCCTTCCGCACAGAGCATCCGCATGACGAGCTGCTCGGCACCCATCTCCAAACTGAAGATGGCGACGTTCTCGCCGGTACGGACGGCCACGTTTTGCGAGATGTTCAAGGCGAAGGCCGTCTTCCCGACGGAAGGACGGGCCGCGACGATGATGAGGTCGTTGCGTTGGAAACCGGCCGTCATCTTGTCGAGATCGCTGAACCCGGTCGCGATACCGGTGATTTCGCCGCTCGATTGGTGCAGTTTTTCAATCGTCGAGTAGGCGTCCGATAAGACCGAGCCGATCGGATGGAAGCTTGACTGCCCTTTACGTTGCGAGACTTTTAAAATGTTCCGCTCGGCGTCTGACAGGACGGCATCGACCTCATCTTGGCGTTCATAGCCGTCCGAGACGATATTCGTCGCAGTCCGAATCAAGCGGCGAAGCGCCGCCTTTTGGTCGACGACGTTCAAATAATAACCGATGTTGCCGATGGCCGGAACCGCTTCGGCGATTTCCGCCAAATAGTTCAACCCACCGATTTCATCGAGAATGCCTTGGGCTTGAAGCTCCGAACTGAGCGTGACCAAATCGACGAGTTCGCCGCGGTCGTTAATCTTCAGCATCGCCTCAAAAATCCGTTGATGGCTGACACGATAAAAGTCGTCCGGGTCGACCCGTTCCGAGGCCGTAATCAGCCGATCAGAATCGAGGATGACGGCCCCAAGGACAGCTTGTTCCGCTTCGACGCTATGTGGCGGGGTGTTGACTTGAATCGCATCACTCATACGTTGTCTACCTCACCTTCACGCTTCTTGAACATGAACGTTTAACGAAGCCGTGACGTCATGATGCAACTTCACCGGCACTTTCGTGAACCCGAGCGCTTTGATTGGGTGTTCAAGCTCGATTTTACGCTTGTCGATCTTGTAGCCCATTCCTTTCAACGCCTCACCGATTTGTTTGCTCGTGACCGATCCGAAGACGCGACCGCCTTCACCTGACTTCGTCTTGACGACGATCGTCTCTTTTTCGAGCTTGTCCTTCAACTGTTGGGCTTGCTTCAATTCTTCTTCGGCCGCTTCTTCAGCGCGTCGCTCTTTCGCGGCGAACGCCTTCAAGTTACCCGGTGTCGCTTCGACCGCCAAGTTCTTTTTAAAGAGTACGTTCTTCGCGTAAGCGTCCGCGACGTCTTTGACGTCACCAGCTTTACCTTGACCTTTAACATCTACTTTTAAAATGACTTTCATTCAGAATCCTCTCCCTCTGTTTCATCTGTCATATAATGATCAATCGCTTCTTGTAATAACGTCTTCGCCTGTTCCCGGCTCACGTTCAATTGCGTCGCCGCGTTCGTCAAATGGCCGCCCCCGTCCAGCATCTCCATGATGACTTGGACGTTGACGTCGCCGAGCGAACGAGCACTGATGCCGGTCCGGCCGTCTGGCAAGATGGCGATGACGAACGACGCTTTAACGCCCTCCATATTGAGGAGTTGGTCAGCGGATTGGGCAATCAACACTTGATGATGCACTTCATCATCCGAAGCGACGGCGATCGCCATACCATCGGAATAAATATCCGTGTTTTCGAGTATATGGGACTGTTCGATATACGATTCAAGGTCTTGACGCATGAAGTGTTGGACAAGCACGGTGTCTGCCCCTTGAATCCGAAGGAAGGAAGCGGCGTCGAACGTCCGCGACCCCGTCCGCAAGGTAAATCCTTTCGTGTCGACCACCATACCTGCGAGGAGCGACGTCGCCTCTAAAATCGATAGCTTGCGCGTCCCGGCCTGATACTCGATCAACTCCGTCACGAGTTCGCACGTCGATGACGCGTACGGCTCCATATAGACGAGGACCGGATCCTCGATGAACTCTTCGCCGCGGCGATGGTGATCGATAACGACGACCCGTTCCGCCCGGTCCAAAATGTCCCGTGAGATGACGAGCGACGGTCGGTGCGTATCGACGACGACGAGGAGCGTCTGTTCGTCGATGAGCGGTTGAGCCTCGAACTCTGTCAAAAAACGGCTATATAGGTCTTCGTCGTTTTCGACTTCATGGACGAGTCGTTGAATGCCGACACTCGTCTCACCGGCCGGAATGACGACGTACGCTTCGCGTCCGACGAATTCAGCCAGTTTCATGATGCCGATTGAGGCGCCGAGCGAGTCCATATCCGGGTTTTTATGACCCATGATCAGGACACGGCTCGACTCCCGAATCAAATCGCGCATCGAGTTCGAGATGACGCGGGCACGAACCCGGGTCCGTTTCTCGGTCGGGTTCGTCTTGCCACCGAAAAAGCGGACTTTTCCATTATGACGTTTGACGACGACCTGGTCACCGCCGCGCCCGAGCCCTAAATCGAGACTCGATTGCGACAAGTTGCCGAGCTCCGTCAACGTCGTCTCTCCGCAACCGATGCCGATGGAGAGTGTGAGCGGAATTTTATGCTCTTTCGTCGCCTCGCGGACCTCATCGAGAATCGAGAAACGATTGTTCTCGAGTTCAGAGAGCGTCCGTTCGTTCATGACGAGAAAGAAGCGGTCAGCTGCCGTCCGGCGCATATAGATGTGATATTTTTGAGCCCATTGGTTCAATAGGACCGTCACGCGTCGATTGATTTCACTGCGAACCTGCTCATCGACGGCGGTCGACATCTCATCATAGTTATCTAAATACAAGACGCCAATCACGGTCTGCGTTTCCGAGTATTTTTGTTCAATCTCTGCCTCATCCGTCATATCAAACAAGTACAGTGTCTGATATTCCTTATTGTAGAGGACGCGATACACGCGATCCCCGACTTCGATGGTCGCCTCGTCCTCTTCTTCCTCGACCAACTCGGTAAACGCCGAGTGAATCGAGTCGAGCGGGATGCCGAGTTCCATCTCAAGCTCAAAGATGAGCCGAGACTGTTCATTGAACCAGCTGATGCGACGCGCTTCGTCGAAGACGAGAATCCCGATCGGCATGCCGGTGAGCGCTTCTTTCCCAACATCTTCAATCCGATGCGACAAGGAATGAACGTATTGTTCCCATGCCTTGCGCTCTCGTCGAATCGTCACTTGCTGATAGATGAAAAAAATCAGCGTGCCCACGAACAGGGTGATTGCCGCCACAATGCTGTAGAACGCCAATCCTAACGCGACCAACATTCCAATCACATATGGAACGGCGTGACGCGCGTACTGGTTCTTCACTGATGTTATTGCTTCACCACTGTGCATGTGTGCCTCCTAAAATGAGTGGTGTTCCACCCATGATGTCTAAATGGTTTCTGCTCTATCATACCATATCCGCCCGTTTCACTTACACTCCTACATCGGCTCAGAAAACAAAAAACGACCTATCCCGAGGGATAAGCCGTGTGTCAAAAATTACTCTGCAACGTATGGAAGCAAAGCCATTTGACGTGAGCGCTTGATAGCGACAGTAAGTGGACGTTGGTATTTCGCTGAAGTACCAGTCACACGACGTGGAAGAATTTTACCACGCTCCGAAACGAAGCGTTTGAGCAATTCTACGTCTTTATAATCGATATGGGTGATGTTGTTCGACGTAAAGAAACATACTTTACGACGACGACGACCTCCTGGACGACGTGCCATGTGAAGACCTCCTTTTTAGTTTAGTTTTCGAATCGACGCGATCAAAATGGCAGATCGTCATCCGATAAGTCGATTTTTCCGCCACCCGAGAACGGGTCAGCTTCAAAACCTTTGTTTGAGTTCGAGGACTGAGATGAAGTCGAAGAAGCGGCTGCGCCCCATCCTGACCCACTTGACTCACCACCACCGAAGACATCTCCAGCCGGTGCTGTATCACGTTGCCCTGAGGCACCGCGTGGTTCAAGGAAGCGTACGCTATCGGCTACGACTTCTGCCCGGTAACGACGTTGGCCATCTTGACCTTCGTAACTACTGATTTGAAGGCGACCGTCTACGCCGGCCATGCTGCCTTTTTTCAAATATTGTGCCACGTTCTCTGCTTGTTTGCGCCAAACGACACAATCAATAAAGTCCGCCTCGCGCTTCCCATCTTGTCCAGTGAATGGACGATCGCAAGCGAGAGTAAAGCGAGTTACGGCAATCCCGCTCTGCGTGTAACGCATTTCTGGATCGCGTGTCAATCGACCAACTAACACAACTCGGTTAATCATCTCAAAGCTCCCCTTTCGCAATATGAAGCGTTAAGAATTAACGCTCGTCTTTAGTTGTCATTTGACGGACAACGTCATCAGAGATCTTCATGAGACGCTCTGTTTCTTGAATCGCTTTAGGCTCAGCAGTGATGTTGAGAAGAACGTAGTGTCCTTCGCGCATCTTGTTGATTTCGTAAGCGAGACGACGTTTACCCATGTCTGTTGTTTTATCAACAGTACCACCGTTTTCAGTGATGACGTTGTTGAAGCGTTCGATTAAAGCTTTCTTAGCTTCCTCATCAACTGATGGACGGATAATGTAAAGAAGTTCGTATTTACGCATTATCTTTCACCTCCTCTTGGACTAACGGCTCCTACCGGTTGTAGGAGCAAGGAGCAAACAAATGTTTTACTCACGTCATAATATACTATCAAACTTCTGTTCGTTTTACAATACGTTTCCGTAAAATGGCTTAAACGTTGAAACGGAACGTGACGACGTCGCCATCTTGGAAGACATATTCTTTTCCTTCTGAGCGAAGTTTCCCTTGTTCTTTGACCGTCGTCATATTGCCGGCAGCTGACAAGTCTTCATACGAGACGACTTCTGCCCGGATGAATCCACGCTCGAAGTCCGAGTGGATGACGCCCGCACATTGTGGGGCTTTCATGCCTTGCTTGAACGTCCAGGCGCGTACTTCTTTCTCACCGGCCGTGAAGTAAGTCGCGAGACCGAGCGTCGAGTAAGCGGCACGAATCAATTGATCGAGACCTGATTCTTCGATGCCGAGGTCTTGCAAGAACTCAAGGCGCTCTTCTGGTTCGAGCTCTGAGATTTCTTCTTCGATGCGGGCACAGATGACGATTACTTTCGCATCTTCTGTCGCCGCGTGTTCACGAACTGCTTGGACGTATGGGTTTTGATCGGCATCCGCCACTTCGTCTTCACTGACGTTCGCGACGTAAAGCATCGGCTTCATCGTGAGCAATTGGAAGTGTTTGACGATCGCAAGCTGGTCTTCTGTCAACTCGGCAACGCGAGCCGGGCGCTCCGATTCGAGGACGGCTTGAACGATTTCAAGTGCCTCGAGTTCTTGAGGTGCACCCTTATCTTTCGACTTGACCATTTTTTGAACGCGCGTGATGCGTTTCTCGACCAACTCAAGGTCGGCCAAAATCAATTCGAGGTTGATGGTCGTGATGTCATCAATCGGCGAGACTTTTCCTGCCACGTGCGTGATGTTGTCGTCTTCAAAGCAACGGACGACTTGGCAAATCGCGTCGACTTCACGGATGTTGGCGAGGAATTTGTTTCCGAGCCCTTCTCCTTTTGACGCACCTTTCACGATTCCGGCGATATCTGTAAACTCAAATGCGGTCGGTACGGTCTTCTTCGGTTTGACGAGTTCCGTCAACCGATCGAGACGTGCGTCCGGCACTTCGACGACCCCTACGTTCGGGTCGATTGTCGCGAACGGATAGTTTGCTGCTTCTACACCGGCTTGCGTGATGGCGTTAAATAATGTCGATTTCCCGACGTTCGGTAATCCGACGATTCCTGCTGTTAATCCCACTTGTATGTCCTCCTCATCCGGCTTTCCCGGGAAATGTTGATCCGTCTGTGGAGTGGGTACGTTCAGTACACCACACCGTCACATCCTTCACAATTATAGTTAGTCCTCGATTAAACCGCAACTCACGGTTGCAACATAGAGAAGAACGCCACTTATTCAGCGGCGTTCTCTTGTTTAAGCACTTTTTTCAATCGCTTATCAAAGTCGCGACGCGGCATGAGCACGCTCGCCCCGCATCCTTGACACTTGATGCGAATATCCATTCCGACCCGAGTCACCTGCCAGCGATTCGTCTGACACGCATGCGGTTTCTTCATTTCTACAAAATCGTTCAACTCATACGATTTAGCCTGCATTTTCCGGCGCTCCTTTAGTCGTTGTGGTTGGCGGCATCATGACGGTACGCGGATACGGGATTTCGATTCCGCGCTCATCTAGCCCGGCCTTCAACTCTTTATGCAAAATCCGACCGGCCGCGAAGTGTTGTGTCGGTGGAACTTCGGCCATGAGACGATAGACGACTTCCGACGGTCCGAGCGACTGCACACCAGCGAGCGTAATTGGTTCGATGAACAAGTCGTGATACTTCTCCTCGACCGTATGGGCGATTTCTTTCAACGCCTTCTCCACTTTATCCGTGTCTTCTTCATACGCGACACCGATATCGACGACTGCGACACTGTTTTCGAGTGAATAATTCGTCACTTGCATGATTTGTCCGTTCGGGATAATCGTCACTTGTCCGTTCAACCCTTTCAACTTCGTCGTCCGAATCCCGACTTCGATGACGGTGCCGTCGACTTGTTGATTTAAATTGACGTAATCCCCGTTCTTATACTGGTTCTCGAAGATGATGAACGCACCTGTGATGACGTCCTTCACCAAGTTTTGCGCACCGAACGAGATGGCCAGACCGGCGACCCCGGCCGATGCGATTAAACCGGCGATATTGACGCCGAACTGCCCGAGCACCGTCAAAATCATGATCAGGCCGAGCACATAGCGAATCGTGTTTTGGGCCAATTTCGATAGCGTCTCATTTTGCCGTTGCGTCACAATATCGTGCTCTTTAATTTTACGCAGTGCGAACACGCGTTGGACCATCGACGTCAAAATGCGTGACGCCACGTAAAGTGCCAAGATGATGAGTGCGACACCGGTCAATTTGATACCGAGACCGATCCACATCTCCGTGTCTTGAAAATAGGCGACGAACCGATTGACACTATCCATCGTTTCGTCGGCTACCGTGCTTAAGTTTGTATCTGTATTTTGTGAAGCCATGTTGTCACCTCTAGCGTTATAGATTCTAACCCATCAAACCATAATTAACGACTTTTCTCAAACCCTACATCCGGACGTTATAAGTTTCGGTGTTCCGGGAATGGGATAATACGGTTTCATTCCGCAATTGCAACTAGACGCAGGCAGCTTAGAAGAGAGGATGAGATTCATGCCGTTTCGCCTAAAACCTCATAAACCATACTCTTTCTTCATCGAACATACCGAACGGAGTGGATCCAAGCTCTTTGCCGATCAACTGCATGATCAGTTGGCAAAGGAGACGCATCGTCCAATCGTCCTCGTTTGTATCGGCTCCGACCGTTCCACCGGTGACTCGCTCGGACCGCTCGTCGGCACGTTCCTTGAGGAGCGCTTTGTCCGCAATATCCATGTGTACGGCACGTTGACAAAACCGGTCCATGCGCTGAACCTTGTCGAGACGCTCCATGAGATTCAGACACGGTTCCATCGCCCCCTCATCATCGCCATCGACGCTTGCCTCGGTCGCTTGTCGAGTGTCGGTTATATCTTCTTCTCAGAAGGACCGCTCGCCCCCGGTGCCGGTGTTCAAAAAGAACTCCCTTCGGTCGGCGAATACAACATTAAAGCCGTCGTCAACGTAAGTGGCTTCATGGAAATGATGATTTTGCAAAACACGCGCCTCCACCTCGTCTATGAGCTGGCCCGTTTCATCACCGACGGGTTCGTCGAGTTCGACTCACGCATCGGGCGGCTTCATCAAGAAGAGGCGGCCATCACCCGACTTCGTCAGTCTCGTGACGAATCGAAATCTTGAGGCGATAACAACGTCAATAGATGTTCCAAATCGTCTTGCGAGAAATACTTCAGCTCGAGGACGCCCCCTTTTCGACGCGGGCGAATCGATACATCCATTTGAAGACGTTCCGCTAGCACCGCCTCGACGGCTTCCACGTCGGCGTCCGAGCGTTTGAGCGTCTTTTTTTCAATGCGCTCTTTTTGTAAATAGCGCTCGAGTCGGCGGACCGTCCATTGCTCGGCGATGACGCGACGGGCAATCTGTTCCATCGCCTGAACCGATTTCATGCCGGTGATGGCCCGGGCGTGGCCCATCGTCAACTCACCGACCATGACCGCATGCTGGACCGCACTCGGTAACCGAAGCAGTCTCAGGCTGTTCGTCACATGGCTCCGACTCTTGCCGACGCGTTCGGCCAGTTGTTGCTGGGTCAATCCGAGCGTTTGCATCAACTGTTCGTAGGCGAGCGCCTCTTCGATCGCGTTCAAGTCGGCACGTTGAATATTCTCAATCAAGGCGAGTTCCATGACGCGGTCCGAGTCGGCCGTGACAATCAATGCCGGGATATCCGTCTTGCCGGCCAATTGAGCAGCCTGAAACCGACGCTCGCCGGCGATGATTTCATAAAACCCACTCGCTTTACGGACGACGATTGGTTGCAACACCCCATAACGTTCAATCGATTGCCTGAGCTCGTCTAACTTTTCTGGTTCGAACTGCTTGCGGGGCTGGTTCGGGTTGGGACGAATGTGTTTAATCGGTAACCGTTCCATCATGATTCCTCCATTCCTTCTGACTGATAGCTATAAAAAAAGCACAGGCTCACTTTTGTGGCCGTGCTTTCGGGATTCGAATTCGAATTTCAACAAATTCGTCTTCTTCGACTTCCTCGGTCTGGACTTCAATCCCGGTCTTTCCGATCAAACTGACCGAGTCCCGGATCGTATTGAGGGCGATTCGCGTGTCACGTGCGAAACTTTTCGTCCGACGGCGTTGCTTTTTCGGTTTCCGCTTCTCTTCTTCAATCGGTGTCGTCAAGAAGGCGACGCGTTCTTCCGTCTCTTTGACGTTAAAGTCCTGCTCTATAATCTCCATGAGCACTTGGAGCTGGAGTCCTTCCTCTTTGAGCGGCAAGAGCGCCCGAGCGTGACGTTCATTGATTTGGCGGTCGCGCAAACATTGCTTGACGTCGTTCGGCAATTTCAACAGGCGTAGTTTATTGGCAATCGTCGACTGACTCTTGCCGAGACTCTTCGCGAGCGCGTCTTGTGTCAGACCTTTCATGGCGAGCAGACGATCGTACGCCTCCGCTTCTTCAATCGGACTTAGCTGTTCGCGCTGCAAGTTCTCAATCAATGCCAGAGCGGCAGTCGTATCGTCATCCATCTCCCGGACGATGGCCGGAATGACCGACCAGCCGAGCGATTTAACGGCGCGGAAGCGGCGTTCCCCAGCGATAATCTCGTAGCGTCCCTCTTCTGCTTTTCGGACGACGATTGGCTGCAGGAGACCATGTTCATCGATTGTGACAGCGAGCTCTTCGATTTTAGCCGGCTCGAATACTTTACGCGGTTGATAACGGTTCGGGAGAAGCAACGATAACGCGATGTCTTGAACCGCGTCATTCGGTTTGACTTCTGCGATTTCTGTAACCGCCACTTCTGGACGACTTCCGAACAGTTTAGCAAATGTTTTCTTCAACGTCGGCACCCCTCTATGTAAAAAATAAGCAGATTCCACTACCGGAATCTGCTTTTAGTTTCACGTGAAACACTATTGCTCAGATTAGCGGCTCTTTCGCTGGGGTACCCGCTTTACGTGGATATTTCCCAGGCGTTTTTCGTAATTTATCTACAATTACGATATTACGCTCACTCATCTCTCCTGGCAATAGGAACTGGTGTGTCGTTTTTACTTTCCCACCGAGCACGGCCAAGGCGTTTTTCGCATCGACCAGCTCGTCGGAAACCTTCGCTGCTTTGAGCGCTACGAACGTTCCGCCGACTTTTGCGAGCGGTAAACAGTACTCGGCGAGCACCGTCATCCGGGCAACCGCACGGGCGGTTACGACATCAAATTGCTCACGAAATTTTTTATTTTTTCCAAACTCTTCGGCGCGTCCGTGATGGAACGCGACACCTTCTAACCCGAGCGCGAGCGCGAGTTCGTTCAAGAACGTGATTCGCTTGTTAAGCGAGTCGATAATCGTCACGTGAAGGTGCGGGAATAGAATTTTGAGCGGCAAACTCGGGAATCCAGCCCCGGCACCGACATCACATACGGTATCCACGTTTGCGAAGTCGAAATGGAACGCCGCACTGAGCGAGTCATAGAAATGCTTCAAATACACTTCTTCCTTGTCCGTGATCGCCGTCAAATTCATCTTCTCATTCCACTCGACGAGCATCTCGAAATACAATTCGAACTGAGCGAGTTGTTTCTCGCTCAATTCAAACCCTTCTGCCTGCAGCGCCTCAATAAATTGGGATTGGTTCATCGTTTCACTCCACTGTCGCGTATTGTCCTTGCTCGATATAGACAAGAAGAATCGAAACGTCCGCCGGGTTTACCCCGGAAATACGTGACGCTTGTCCAATCGAGAGCGGACGAACTTGTTTTAGTTTTTGTTTCGCTTCCGTCGCAAGACCACCGATTGCATCGTAATCGAGTTTCTCCGGAATCCGTTTTTCTTCCATCCGACGCATCTTCTCGACTTGCTCGAGCTGCTTCGAGATGTAGCCTTCGTATTTCACTTGAATCTCGACTTGCTCCGCCACTTCAAACGGCACTTCGATCGGTGCCGGTGCAAAGCGCATGAGCGTCGCGTACGTCACTTCTGGCCGCTTCAACAAAATGCTGGCATGCGTCGCTTCTTTGAGCGGATTCGCGCCAACTTCTTCGAGCACGGCGTTCACGTCAGCGGACGGTTTGATGACGAGTCCGTTGAGACGCTTCACTTCTGCCGCGATAGCGACTCGTTTGTCTTCAAGGTGGGCATGACGCTCTGGTGACAATAGACCGACCTCGTGGCCGATGTCGCTCAAACGAAGGTCCGCATTGTCGTGGCGCAAAAGCAACCGATACTCGGCGCGGGATGTGAGCAGACGGTATGGCTCGTTCGTCCCTTTCGTCACGAGATCATCAATCAGGACGCCGATATACGCCTGTGAGCGGTCCAAGATGACTGGCTCTTTGCCGAGAACTTGGCATGCGGCGTTGATTCCGGCCATGATGCCTTGTCCGGCCGCTTCTTCATAGCCGCTCGTCCCATTGATTTGACCTGCCGTGAACAATCCGCCAACCGTCTTCGTCTCGAGTGTCGGCCAAAGTTGCGTCGGTACGACTGCATCGTACTCAATCGCGTATCCAGGGCGCATCATCTCTGAGTTCTCAAGCCCTGGAATCGTCCGGAGCATTTGATGCTGAACGTCTTCCGGCATACTCGTCGAGAAGCCTTGCACGTAAATTTCTTCCGTGTCGCGACCTTCTGGCTCGAGGAAGATTTGGTGACGCGGTTTATCGTTGAACCGGACGACTTTATCTTCAATCGATGGGCAGTAACGTGGGCCCGTCCCTTTGATGGCACCTGAGTACATTGGCGAACGATGCAAGTTCTCGTCAATCAACTGGTGCGTCCGCTCGCTCGTGTAGGTGAGCCAGCACGGGATTTGCTCGATCGGGTCGAGGTCTTTCGACGTGTAGGAGAAGAGCGACGGATTGTCGTCCCCTGGTTGAATCTCCGTCTTCGAGTAATCGATCGTCTTGCCGTCGATGCGTGGAGGTGTCCCCGTTTTGAAACGAACGAGTTCGAGCCCGAGCTCTTCTAAATGCTTCGACAATTCGACCGAAGGCATCTGGTTGTTCGGACCGCTCTCATACGACAATTCGCCGATGATGATTTGACCGCGCATGAACGTACCCGTTGTGACGATGACCGCTTTCGAGCGGTACTCCGAACCAGTATTCGTGACGACGCCGGCGACTTTCCCGTCTTCGATGAGAAGTCGTTCGACGAGCGCTTGACGAAGCAATAGGTTCGGTTCGTCTTCAAGCACTTTCTTCATATGATTTTGGTATTGGAATTTGTCCGCTTGCGCCCGTAATGCGCGCACTGCTGGACCTTTTGATGTGTTGAGCATCTTCATTTGAATGTACGTCGCATCGATCGCCTTCGCCATTTCGCCACCAAGGGCATCGATTTCGCGAACGACAATCCCTTTCGCTGGACCACCGATCGATGGGTTGCAGTACATGAATCCGACCATATCCGGATTCATCGTGAGCATCGCCGTTTTCGCGCCCATGCGCGCCGAAGCCAGTGCTGCCTCGATTCCCGCATGACCGGCTCCGATGACGATGACATCAAACTCGCCTGCCGTGTAAGCCATAGTTGTTCCTCCTTATTATTTCCCAAGACAAAACTGTGAAAAGAGTTGATCAATCAAACTTTCTTGAACGGTGTCCCCGTTGATTTCGCCGAGCGTATCCCACGCTCGCCGTAAATCGATTTGGACCATATCAATCGGCAAATTCATGGCGGCGCTTCCGAGCGCCTCATCGATTTGTTCGATCGTCCGTTTGATGAGCTGAATGTGTCGTGCGTTCGAGATATATGTCATATCCTGTGATTCGACGCCTTTGGCGAAGAACAAGTTCGAGATCGCCTTCTCCAATGCATCGATTCCCTCTTCTAATAAGAGAGACGTCGCCACAATCGGGCGACCTGCCGCTAGTTTCTCCAGCTTAGAAGAATCCATACTTTGTGGCAAGTCCGTCTTATTGATGATGATGATGGCATTCATACCAGCAATCGCCTCAAACAAGGCCTCATCCTCGACAGTCAGACCTTCGTGCCCGTTCAAGACGAGCAAAATCAAGTCCGCCCCGGCGAGCGCCTTGCGCGATTTCTCGACACCGATCCGCTCGACGATATCTTCCGTCTCCCGAATCCCTGCCGTATCAATCAATTTGAGCGGAACGCCTTTGACGTTCACATACTCTTCAATCGTATCGCGCGTCGTTCCTGCGATTTCCGTGACGATCGCTTTCGTCTCTTGTACGAGCGTGTTCATGAGCGATGATTTGCCGACGTTCGGTCGACCGATAATCGCTGTCGCGAGCCCTTCTCGTAAAATCTTGCCTTGTCGCGCCGTCTCGAGCAGTTGCTCGAGCACACGCTTCACTTCGCCCGCCTTGTCTTCGACGATGGCCTGGGTCATCTCTTCGGCGTCGTATTCCGGATAGTCGATATTGACCTCGACCGCCGCAATCGTCTCAAGCAACAGTTGACGCAACTCGCGGACGAGCCGTGACAAGCGTCCTTCCATTTGTGACATGGCGACGTTCATAGCCCGATCCGTTTTGGCACGAATCAAATCCATGACGGCCTCGGCTTGCGACAAATCAATCCGTCCATTCAAAAAGGCGCGTTTCGTGAACTCGCCCGGTTCTGCCAAGCGGATGTCCGGTTGTTCAAGAATCAGTTCGAGGACACGATTGACCGCGACGATTCCTCCATGGCAATTGATTTCAACGACGTCTTCTCGCGTGAACGTCTTCGGTGCGCGCATGATGCTCACCATGACTTCATCGACGACCTCGTCCGTGCCAGGACGTTTCAATTTTCCGTAATGGATCGTATGTGACTCCACTTTCGTCAAATCCTTTCCAGAAAACACACGGCCCACCGTCTCGACAGCGCGGTCACCGGACAAGCGGACGATTCCGATTGCCCCTTCACCCATCGGCGTCGAAATCGCCGTAATCGTGTCAAACTCTAGCATCATCTTTCCCTCCCATACTTCTTACTACTTCCTCTATCTTATGCATAACGCACCTACTATACACGATATTTGTCTCGAACGAAAGAGTCCGACCTCTCGAGCAACGGTTGCATTTCAGTGAATTACTTTAGTACAATAAAGGAATATATTTCCATGGAGGACGTGATGAAATGCGACAGCAAGATGCCATCGCCACATTGACCGACAGCCTCATCTCCGATACGGACGTGCAGGCCATTTTCTTGAAAGGATCGTTCGGGCGTGGTGAAGCGGACGAACATTCCGATGTCGACTTGTACGTCATGGTCGCCCCTGACAGCCTGAATGAGTTCTTGTCGCGCCGCCGCGACCATCTGGCCACATATCGCCCGATTCTGCTCGAGGACGAAATCGATATCGTAGCCCCGCAACTGATCGTCGTCTATGATGATTTCTTGCATCTCGACTTCTTCACGGTGACGGCGGACACGTTGAACCATCAAGACACAATCACGGTGCTGTATGATCCGGAACATCGACTGCAACATCACTCGAGTTCGCTCACCTTGTCGGATGAAGACTTAAGCGGACACGTGTTTGATGCGATTTGGTTCTTTTTCCAATATACGAAAGCCCGTGACCGCGGCAACGATGTCTGGGCCGTCGAGATGCTTCGGCAAGGCATGAGTCATTTCGCCTATGTGCTCGCCGCTCATTACGAACCCGAACGGGCCGCACTCGGGTTGAAAGACGTGGCCGCCCGACAGCGGATTGAAATCCGGACCTTTTATGAAGCGTTGACACCCGACCATCATGCGACAGCCGCTCGATGGTATATCTCCCGTCTCGAAGTCGAGCGTCCCTTCTTCGAGACGACCGTTGCGTTCGAAGTGATTCGTCCGTTTTTCGACCGACTCGTCATCCGTGAAAAAAGCCGCTCCTAATGTGAGCGGCTTTCGTTTATGCTTGCTGGCGTCTCGAGGAGCGGAGTGTGAAATAGAGCACCCATTCGATCACCCCGACGGCGATGAGAAAACCGCCGAACAATTGGAACAAAACGAGCAGGCTGTCAAACGGGTTCGCCAACATGAGTAGGCCAATCCCAATCCACAATAGACTGCTGAGCATGAAGTACATCCACCGATTGGCGATGGTCCGGCGAAATCCGACGGCTTGAATCAACCGGATGATGCCACCAAACAAGAATAAGGCGCCGATAAAAATCGGGAGCAGACTTGCCAACGTTTCAGCGAAGAAAAAGACGATTAAAGCGATCAATAAATAGATGATTCCCATAAAAAAACCGGCTGGGAGCCCGTCCCGTTTGTGCCGCAACCCTTGAATGATGGCGACGAGACCGATGATGGCAAAGTAAGCCGCAACCAAATAGACGATCGCATCAAAAAAGATGCGCGGATACAAGATGATGAGTAACCCGATTACCACGTAAAGCGCCGCTTGAATGAACGTCGACCGTTCCAACCGTTTGATGAGCGTCTCCATATGAAAGACCCCTTTCTGATTCGACGATTTCTACCACTGCTTTGTTTATTCCCGGATTTAAGGTTGATCTATCCCGAACGACAAAAAAGGCTGTGGATTGGTTATCCACAGCCTTAGCGTTTATTTACGTTTTTTCTTTTTTGCCTTTTTTTCTTCTTCTGCGAGTACGGCACGTTCTGCTTCTTTCGCCGCGATTTTCGCTTCAGCTTGAACTTTCATCTTCTCACGCATCGGGAGCATGATTGCCATCGTCACGATAATCGAGATGATGTAACCGACGACCCAGTACATCGAAAGGGCGGCTGGAAGCGTGATCGACATGACGAAGATCATCACTGGGAAGATGTAGAGCATCATTTTCAATTGTGGGTTTTGTTCTTGGCCCGCCATTGAAATTTTTTGCTGTACAAACGTCAAAATCGCTGCCAGAATCGGCAAGATGAACGTTGGATCTGGTGCCCCGAGGTCGAACCAGAGGAACTGCGCTTCAAAGATTTCAGGTGTCCGACGGATCGCATCATAGAACGCGAACAAAATCGGCATTTGAATCAAGATTGGCAAGCAGCCCGCGAGCGGGTTGATTTGGTACTCTTGATACATTTTCATCATTTCTTCTTGCAGTTTACGTTGCGTCTCTTGGTCTTTCGAGCTGTACTTCTCACGCAGCTTGAGCATCTCTGGCTGCAAGACTTGCATCGCACCCATACTCTTCGTCTGCTTGATCATAAGCGGTAAAATCAAGAGGCGGACGATAATCGTCGCGACGATGATCGAGTAACCGTACTGCCACGTCCCACCAATTAAGTAAGCCGCTTCTTTCAACAACCATGCTAGTGGCCAAACAAAGTATTGCGACCAGAAGCCTTCCGTCTCAGCCGTAATCGGCTCTCCTTGGATCGTCGATGGGTCGACACATCCAGCCATCAACATGATGACGCCGGTCATGACGGCCAACAATCCTAATTTTAGCTTTTTGCTCATAGTTCCTCCTACGCTTTCTTTATCGATTCTTTTGTTTCATCACACGTCTATCGGTCAATCCTAATTAGTTCGCGTTATATATGAAAGAACGAGCTCGGATTGTTATGATCGATCGACTTGTCTCTGCTTCCAAACTTTAGCCCGTTTGAATGCGTGTTTCAAGCTTTCCGTCACTTCATCTTGCGTAAGCGACGTCGCTGGTTTGCGCGCAATGATGACATAATTGTGCGGAGCCACGTTCGGTTCGAGCAAGCGAAGCGATTCACGCATCAATCGTTTCATCCGGTTCCGTTCCACGGCATTTCCCAGCTTTTTGCTGACCGAAAGTCCGACCCGGAAGTGCGCTTGATCCGCTTTTTGCGTGTAGACGACAAACTGACGATTGGCCACGGAGCGTCCTTCACGAAACACCGCTTGGAACTCTTCATTCTTTTGCAGGCGGTATTCTTTTTTCAAAATTCTCACTCCATCCTTCGCTTCAAAAATCGTCAACTAACATCATACCATATCCCATTCGTTTCAACGAGAGTGAATCAGCTTTTTCCGTCCGTTTGTGTGAGTTCTGTGACGATACAAAAAAAGATTGCCCAAGGAGGATTCCTCGGGCAATCTCATGATCTGTATTAGACAGTCAAGGCTTTGCGGCCTTTACGACGGCGAGCTGCAAGAATGTTGCGGCCGTTTTTAGTCGCCATGCGTGCACGGAATCCGTGGACTTTCTTACGCTTACGGTTGTTAGGATTGAAAGTTGGTTTCATTGTTAAAGCACCTCCTCAAGGTTAACGCTCTATTAGCAAGTTATAGTTTCATTTAAGGCAGTCTTTAAGATTATATAAACTGTTGTCTAGATTGTCAATGAGTTTTCGCCAGGTTTTCAATTAGGATGAAATCCTTCGGACGGGAAGGGGACAATCACCTCATGATGGCATGATCTAGAAGAAACGGAAGCAATGAATCACATGGAGAATTGACAATCCGCCAGTGACTTTTTTACAAATAGCTGTCTAAAGCCATTTTATCCACATATCCCAAGAGTTATCCACACTTATATGTGAATAACTCCTCTTCTTTCAACAATTTTACGATTCCATTTTTTAATTTTTCATTTTCTTCTCTTGAAAAAAATATTCTCCACAATTCCTTCTTCCTCTTTTGTGTATAACTTTTCTGTCGCTATCTTACCTCACTTCAGATTATCCACAACATATCCACAGTTTATCCACACTATACACAGCATGTGGATAACTACCTGTGGATTCTTTTTGCAGTCTGTGGATAAATATCAAAAACCGTTGCCACGTCTATTTTATTTTGATAAACTGAATGTGCACAAACTTGTGGATGAACTTTTAGCAATTCCAAGATATACACAGGCTGTGGATAACTGTTATCCCCAACATCAACACCATGTGGATAACGTTATCCACAGTTTTTGTTCTCTGGGGATAACCCTATTATCTACTATAGAATAGTGTATGTGTATATCGTGTGAATAAGTTTCGCCAACATGTGAGTAAAGGAGGTCTTTCATTGAAGAATGCTCGCGAGATTTGGAGAAATGTTTTATCTCTGATTGAGGAAGAGGAACGAACACCAAAAGCCAGCTTTGATATGTGGTTGAAATCAACAGAAGGAATTTCGTTGATGGGGACGACACTCGTCGTGTCCGCGCCAGCCAGTTTCATTGTGACTTGGCTTGAGCGTCAATACTTGTCATTGTTACAAGATACGATTGAAGAAGTAACGAACAACAAGCTTGAGATTCATTTTATCGAGGAATCACAAGCACACAAGTATGCACCTGCGGATGGATCGAAAGAGACGATTGCTGCCACAGAAATGAAAGAACAGCCACTTCCAGTACTACCAAAAGAGGAAGGGAACCTCGGACAGCTGAATGACAAGTACATTTTTGAGACGTTTGTCATCGGGTCGGGTAACCGATTTGCTCACGCTGCCTCGCTCGCTGTCGCAGAAGCGCCGGCGCGCGCCTATAATCCGCTCTTCATTTATGGAGGAGTCGGGCTCGGCAAGACGCATTTGATGCATGCGATTGGTCATTACGTGAAAGGGCAGAAGCCTGGCGCACGAATCGCTTACGTATCATCTGAAAAGTTCACGAATGAGTTTATCAACTCGATTCGTGACAATAAGACCGAAGAATTCCGCAACCGCTATCGGAACATTGATGTTCTCTTAATCGATGACATTCAGTTCCTAGCCGGGAAAGAACAGACACAGGAAGAGTTTTTCCACACGTTCAATGCGCTTCATAACGATCAGAAACAGATTGTGATTTCGAGTGATCGACCGCCTAAAGAGATTCCGACGCTCGAAGATCGTCTTCGTTCGCGGTTCGAATGGGGTCTTATCACAGACATCACACCGCCTGACCTTGAAACACGGATTGCCATCTTACGCAAGAAAGCGACGGCAGAAGGACTGGATATCGCAAACGACGTCATGCTGTATATTGCCAACCAAATCGACACGAACATTCGTGAACTCGAAGGGGCGTTGACGCGCGTCGTGGCCTATGCCAAGCTCGTCGGTCGTCCGATTGACCCGGATGTCGCTGCTGAAGCGTTGCACAACATCATGCCGGTCCAAGAAGCGAAGAAAATTGTCATTCGGGACATTCAAGAAATCGTGGGCCGTCACTTTAATATTGAAGTCGATGAACTGAAGGCGAAGAAACGGACGAAGACGCTCGCATTCCCTCGTCAAATCGCGATGTACTTATCACGTGAGATGACGGAAAGCTCGCTTCCTAAAATCGGGGAAGAGTTCGGTGGACGCGATCACACGACAGTGATTCACGCCCATGAGAAAATTAGTACGTTGCTCAAGCACGATCCGGAGATGCAAGAGACGATTCAGACGTTAAAGAAAGCATTGTCATAAAACGCTTCAATTTCATTGTGGATATCCTGTGGATAAAACCACATAGTTATCCACAAGTTATTCACAGGCAGAATGGCTCAACACCAGTGGTTAAAGTCACTTATCCCCAGTATCCACAGCCCTTATTACTATTATGACTTAAATAATACTATTATTATTAACTATATGACTCAGTTCACTTAGGAGGAATTATCCACATGCATTTAACGATTCAGCGAGATGTATTCATGCAAGCCGTACAAGATGTATCAAAAGCTGTTGCTTCCCGAACGACGATTCCAATCCTCACAGGATTAAAGCTTGAAGCCCATGCCGATGGGTTGACGCTCACAGGTAGCGATACGGAAATTTCAATCGAACGCTTAATCCCGATTGAAGAAGGCGGAATCGAACTCATTCAAATTCAACGAGCAGGTAGCGTCGTGCTCAATGCACGTTTCCTCGGTGAGATCGTTAAAAAGTTGCCGACGAATGAAGTGACACTCGAAGTGTCTCCGAACTTTATGACACGAATTGAATCGGGACAAGCCGAGTTCCATTTGAACGGACTCGATCCAGATGAATACCCGCGCCTGCCTGAACTATCAAGCGAGCGTCGTTTCTACTTGCCGGCCGATTTGTTGAAGACGATTATCCGTCAAACGAGCTTCGCTGTTTCTGGACAAGAGACACGTCCTGTGTTGACAGGGGTCAACTTCTCTGCCGAAAAAGGATTCTTGACGTGTGTCGCAACGGATAGCCACCGTCTGGCACTTCGCCGGGCACGGTTTGAGACAGACAACGATTTGACGTTCCAAAATGTCGTCGTCCCAGGCCGCTCATTGAACGAACTCGCAAAATTGCTTGATCGGGAAGAGTTGCCAGTCGAAATCGTGTTGACGGACCAACAAATCTTGTTCCGCTTGAAAAACATCTCGTTCTTCTCGCGTCTACTCGACGGTGCATACCCAGATACATCACGCTTGATTCCGGAAGAATACCGGACAGCGGTCCGCATGAACGCGAAGGACTTCCTCCAAGCTATCGATCGTGCGTCATTGCTTGCACGCGCTGATCGCAATAACGTCATCAAGTTTGTCGCTGAAGAAGCGACGACGGTCGAAGTCTCCTCTCATTCTCCAGAAGTCGGGAAAGTGTCAGAGCGCGTCAGCATCCTGTCGCTTGAAGGAGAAGAGTTAAAAATTTCATTCAACTCGAAATTTGTCATGGATGCGCTTCGTGCGCTTGATGCTTCAGAGATCGAAATCCAGTTCACGGGTTCGATGCGTCCGTTCATCTTGCGTCCGGTCGAGCAAGATAGCGTCCTACAGTTGATCTTGCCAGTCCGCACGTCTTAAGTCAGACTGAGCAGATTCGGGGATGATGAGGTGTTTCACCTTGTCATCCCCATTTTTGCCTTATTCGACGTTTTTCGATAAACTAATAAGTATGGCGATTTTTTGTACTAAGTATGAAAGAAAGGAAGTGACGACATGAAAAAAGTGTCGATTACAACCGAGTATGTAACGCTCGGACAATTTTTGAAGTTGGCTGATATCATTTCAAGCGGAGGCCAAGCGAAGTTCTTCTTAGAGGACATTCAAGTGAAAGTGAACGGTGAGATTGATCAACGTCGCGGACGCAAACTACGCGATGGGGACACGATTGAGGTCGAAGGTTTCGGAGACTTCCAAATCGAGGGTAACTAACGTGCATTTAAAGTCGATCCGATTGCAAAACTACCGCAACTACGAAACCCTCGAGCTAGATTTTTCAGAACAGACGAACGTTCTCATTGGTGAGAATGCCCAAGGGAAAACGAATCTGCTCGAATCGATTTACGTACTTGCGCTCGCAAAGTCACATCGGACGACGCAAGACCGTGAACTGATCGGCTGGGAGGCGGATGCAGCGATGGTCGAGGGACGGATTCATAAACGGACCGGGGAGACGGTCCAGTCGCTCACGTTTTCACCGAAAGGGAAGAAAGCGAAATTGAACCATCTCGAACAACGCCGCCTCAGCGACTATGTCGGCGCTTTTAACGTCGTGCTGTTCGCACCCGAAGACCTTGCCATCGTCAAAGGTAGCCCGCAAGGACGACGACGGTTTTTAGATATGGAAATCGGGCAAGTGAGTCCTGTCTATTTACATGAATTGAATCAGTATTTGAAGACACTGAAGCAACGGAACGCCTTGTTGAAGCAACTGTCCATCAAAGGCGGAGACGAGACGCTACTAGAGGTGCTCACCGATCAAATGATTGAGCTTGCCGTGAAAATCGTTTCGCGACGTCATCATTTTATCGATCAGCTTGAAAAATGGGCGGGACCCATCCATTCCGGCATCACACGTGACTTGGAGACACTGACGATTCAATACGTATCGGATACATTCCAAAAAGAACGTTACCCAAAAGAGACGATGTTTGAAACGTATCGTCAAAAGTTTGATAAAATAAGAGAGAACGAACGAAGACGAGGCGTGACGTTATTTGGTCCGCATCGAGATGACTTTGAATTGTATGTCAACAATCGCAACGTCCAAACGTTCGGTTCACAAGGCCAGCAACGTACAGCGGCTTTGTCTTTAAAGTTAGCGGAGATTGAACTGATCCACGAAGAGGTCGGGGAATATCCATTGCTTTTGTTAGATGACGTGTTATCTGAATTAGACGACCATCGCCAAACCCATCTGCTCGACACGATGGGCCAAAAAGTCCAAACCATTATCACGACGACCAACATTGATGGCATCGCTCACGAAACGATTCAACAAGCGAAGGTGTTTCACGTGAAACAAGGCGAAGTTGAAACGGAATCTGTATAACGTAAGACCAATCCATATGAACACCAATTCATGTATAGTAGGTGAACAAAACCGATGAGTAACGAAAACGAAAAACAAATGCAAGATTATGGTGCTGATCAGATTCAAGTGCTTGAAGGGTTAGAAGCCGTTCGTAAACGCCCGGGGATGTATATCGGTTCAACGAGCTCACGAGGACTCCACCACTTGGTGTGGGAAATCGTCGACAACTCGATTGATGAAGCGCTCGCCGGACACTGTGACACGATCACGATGACAGTAGAACCAGGCAACTCGATTGTTGTCGAAGATAACGGACGCGGGATTCCAGTCGATGTTCAAAAGAAAACGGGCCGTCCTGCCGTCGAAGTCATCTTCACCGTCCTTCACGCCGGAGGTAAGTTTGGCGGCGGCGGATACAAAGTTTCAGGTGGTCTGCACGGTGTCGGGGCCTCGGTCGTCAACGCGTTGTCGACGAAGCTTGAAGTGTTCGTCCGTCGTAACGGCAACGTCTACTATCAGTCATTCAAACGCGGTGTCCCACAAGGCGAACTTGAAATCGTCGGTACGACCGATACGACTGGTACAACTGTTCGTTTCTTCCCGGATGGGGATATCTTCGAAGAGACGCTCGAATATGACTTTGATTTACTCGCCACACGTTTGCGCGAACTTGCCTTCCTGAATAAAGGACTCCGCATCGTCGCCAAAGACGAGCGCAGCGATGAGACGATTGAACGCAATTATCACTACGAGGGTGGAATCAAGTCATACGTTGAACATTTGAACCGCTCGAAAGCCTCAATCCACGACGAGCCTGTCTACGTACATGGCACGAAGGATGGAATTGAAGTCGAGATTGCGCTTCAGTACAACGAAGGATTTGCGAGCAACATCTATTCATTCACGAACAATATTCCGACCCATGAGGGCGGAACGCACGAGACTGGATTTAAAACGGCGCTCACGCGTTCAATCAACGACTATGCAAAACGCTTCGGTCTCATGAAAGAGGCTGACGGTAGCCTGTCAGGAGATGACGTACGTGAAGGATTGACAGCGATTGTCTCGGTCAAACACCCGTCGCCACAGTTCGAAGGGCAGACGAAGACGAAACTTGGTAACGCCGATGCGCGTACAGCCACAGACTCGCTCTTCACAGACACGTTCGAGCAATTCTTGCTTGAAAATCCATCTGTCGGTCGATTGATCGTCGACAAAGGCTTGATGGCGGCCCGTGCCCGTCTCGCAGCGAAACGTGCTCGTGAGATGACACGCCGTAAAGGGATCCTTGAAGTCAGTTCATTGCCTGGGAAACTAGCCGACTGTTCATCGAAAGATGCATCGAAGTCTGAGCTGTACATCGTTGAGGGTGACTCGGCCGGCGGTTCAGCGAAATCAGGTCGCGATCGTCACTTCCAAGCGATTTTGCCAATCCGAGGTAAAATCATCAACGTCGAAAAAGCGAGACTTGATAAGATTTTAGCCAACCAAGAAGTACGTACGATTATTACAGCGCTCGGGACAGGGATTGCGGAAGAGTTCGATCTCGGGAAGGCTCGTTATCATAAGTTGATTATCATGACCGATGCCGACGTCGATGGAGCCCACATTCGCACACTGCTCTTGACGTTCTTCTATCGCTACATGCGTCCGCTCGTCGAGAGCGGGTATGTCTATATCGCGCAACCACCACTTTACGGCTTGAAGCACGGAAAAGATGTCACTTACGTGCAGAATGACCGTGAATTGCAAGAAGCGATTAAACAGCTTCCGGAGAATGCTCGTTACAGCGTACAGCGTTACAAAGGTCTAGGTGAGATGGACCCTGAACAGCTGTGGAGCACGACGATGAATCCAGAGACACGCTCGATGCTTCGTGTCGACCTTCAAGACGCCATTGAGGCGGATGAGATCTTTGAGACGCTCATGGGTGACAATGTCGAGCCGCGACGTGATTTCATCCAATCACATGCGCATTACGTGAAAAACCTCGATATTTAAAAAGAAGGGTAGGCAATAACGAATGGCAGAACAAGAAAATATCAAGGATATAAATATTAGCCAAGAGATGCGCACCTCGTTCATGGACTATGCGATGAGCGTTATCGTGTCACGTGCCCTCCCAGACGTACGAGACGGTCTGAAACCGGTTCACCGTCGTATTCTATATGCGATGAACGAACTTGGAATTCGTGCTGACAAGCCCCATAAGAAATCGGCCCGTGTGGTCGGTGACGTTATCGGTAAGTATCACCCGCACGGTGACTCTGCCGTTTACGAGACGATGGTTCGGATGGCGCAAGATTTCAGTTATCGTTATGAACTCGTCGACGGTCACGGAAACTTCGGATCGGTCGATGGAGACTCAGCCGCAGCGATGCGTTATACAGAAGCACGTATGTCGAAAATCGCGATGGAACTCGTCCGTGATATCGGCAAAAACACGATTGATTACCAACCGAACTTTGACGGAGAAGAGAAAGAACCGGTCGTCATGCCAGCCCGGTTCCCGAACTTCTTGGTCAACGGGACGAGTGGAATCGCGGTCGGGATGGCCACGAACGTACCGCCGCATAACTTGAACGAAGTCATTGACGGCGTTCTTGCGTTGACGCATAACCCGGATATCACCATCTCCGAGTTGATGCAGCATATCCCGGGGCCTGACTTCCCGACAGCCGGCGAAATTTTAGGACGTAGCGGAATTCGCCGCGCCTATGAGACGGGTCGTGGATCAATCACGATGCGGGCCAAAGCTGAAATCGAAGTGTTGAAAAATGGTCGTGAACGGATTCTCGTTCATGAAATCCCATATCAAGTGAACAAAGCGCGCCTCGTCGAAAAGATTGCCGATTTGGTACGCGACAAGAAAATCGAAGGCATCACTGATCTTCGCGACGAGTCGGATCGTAACGGGATGCGTGTTGTCATTGAAGTACGCCGCGATGCGAATGCCAGTGTCATTTTGAACAACTTGTATAAACAAACGCCAATGCAAACGACGTTTGGGGTCAACATGCTCGCCCTCGTTGGGGGACGACCGAAGACGCTCAACTTGAAGCAAGCGATTTATTACTACATCGAGCACCAAAAAGAAGTTGTCCGCCGTCGGACGCAGTTCGATCTCGACAAGGCCGAGGCCCGTGCACACATCCTTGAAGGATTGCGCGTTGCCCTCGATCACTTGGATGAAGTCATCGCCATCATCCGCAGTACGCGGACCGGTGACGAGGCCCGTGAGAAATTGATTGCCCGTTTCGGGTTGTCGACCGAGCAGACGCAAGCGATTCTCGATATGCGTCTTCAACGTTTGACTGGACTTGAGCGTGAGAAAATCGAAGGCGAGTATCGCGAGATTCGCGCCTTGATTGAAGAGTTGCGTGCCATCTTAGGCGACGAAGAACTCTTGCTTCAAATCATTCGCAACGAGTTGACAGAAATCAAAGAGCGTTATGGCGATGCACGTCGGACAGTCATCCGTACGGATATCATCGAGCTTGAAGATGAAGACTTGATTCCAGTTCGCGACATGATGATCACGCTCACGAGCGAAGGTTATATCAAATCAATCCCAAGCGACTCGTATCGTACACAACGACGAGGCGGACGAGGCAAGCAAGGGATGGGTACGAATGACGAGGACTTCGTGTTACGTCTCTTGTCAGCTTCGACGCATGATACGATCCTGTTCTTCACGAACTTCGGTCGCGTCTTCCGCTTGAAAGGGTATGAAATCCCAGAGATGAGCCGGACTGCGAAAGGGATGCCGATTATTAACTTGCTACAAGTCGATAAAGGCGAAAAAGTCGAGACGATGATTCCGGTCGACTTCAATAGTTACTTGGCAGACAAAGCCATCGTTGAGGATGGAAGTGAAGATTCGGAAGCTGAAGTGGCAGACGAGCAGTTGTCGCTCGTGTTTATCACGAAGCAAGGACTCGTCAAACGTTCACCGCTCTCGGCTTACGCCCGCATCAATAAAAACGGACTTCGTGCCATCAGCTTGAATGATACGGACGAATTGGTTACTGTCCGTCTTGCGAAGAGCGATGACGAAATGTTGATTGTGACGCGTGAAGGGATGTCGATTCGCTTCCCGCTTGCGAGTGAAGTACGGTCGATGGGCCGTACCGCCCGAGGTGTCCGTGCGATTCGTCTGAAGAAGGATGACGATCAAGTCGTTTCGATGGAAATCGTACGCCCGACGCAAGACGTATTGATTATCACGGAAAAAGGCTATGGCAAACGAACGCCGATGGAGCAATTCCGCACGCAAGGTCGAGGCGGTTCTGGAATTATCGGAATCAAGACTGACCGCGGTACCGTCGTCGGTATGCGAGTCGTGGATGAGGACGACGATATCATGCTCATGACCGAGCTCGGTGTCGCCATTCGGATCGATTCACAGACGATTTCGCAAATGGGTCGCAGTACGCGCGGTGTGAAAGTGATGAACATCGAAGACGGCGATCGTTTGGCTACAATTGCCAAATTGAAAAAAGATGAGCTAGAAGAGGAATCAGCAGATGAGATGGAGAATGGATTTGATGGTGAAGCACCAGAAACCGACCTATCGTCTGAAGTGACCGAATAAGGCGAAACAGGTCGAGCGGAGCTTCCGTTCGACCTGTTTTCATACGATCAGGAGGGATGAGCATGCGACTCGCTATTTCAAACGTGCACGTAGGTATGACGCTCTTAACATCTGTTTCTTCATTAGAGGCCGGGATTAGACTGACGAACGAACATTTACGTTTGCTCCGCTTTTTGAAAGTTGATGCGATTGAAGTTGCTCCGGTAGAACGCCGTCCCTTTACACATGAGGAAGAACGCGACTTATGCGAAAAGATTCTTCAGTATGAACGTCACTACAATCAATGGGAAGAACGGATATCACCGAATCCATATGAGGCTCTTGAATTTATTCATCAGTTATTTCGCCAAGATTATCCTTTATCAGCAATCGTCAAGTTTTTCACGAACCAACCGTTACGTAAAAATCATGTGATTCATCATGCGATTTATCGGGCGCTCGTCGCAAAAACGTTATCGAAATATCGGGGGGACGAACATCGGCTTCAGTTTGACTATGGAATCGCATCTTATTTCGCCGATGCCAGTTACGCTAAAATTCGCAAATGGTCACATATGCGCTATTTTACAAAAATGGAACGTGAGCTTCTGTATCAACATCCACTCGTATCGATGGCGATGTTACCTGAAGATCGGACATTACGGCAGCGTGTCGATAAATTAGTGGCCGAACATCATGAGCGGCTCGATGGATCGGGCTTCCCAAATCGTCTTGAAGAGCGAGCGCTTCATCCGGCCTCTCCTCTGTTTATCGTGGCAGATCGTTTTTGTCAGTTGACGGCACCGCGAACATTCCGAGCTGCACTCACTCCGGAAGAAGCTTACTTCTATATGTGGCAAAATGAAGCGTACGATGGAGAGGCGCTCACACTGTTAGCTACGTTACTCGGCTTTTATGAAGTGGGTCGAACCGTTTTGTTGAGTAGTGGGGTTCGTGGGAAGATTCATCACTATACACCGAGTGTCGAACAACCGATTGTCGTATCAGAACCGACGCAAGAAACGTATGATTTAACTCGTTTAGACGAAGTACGAATCATCGCATTTCAATAATAGAAAGTGTGTTCCTTCTATATAGTGCAAAGAAGGAGCACACTGTTTTTTTATTCTTTTAAAATATTTTATTTTTATAGTTGACGAAAGAGAATGCAGGTGCTATTATAAATGAGTCGCTAAGAGCGGCAGACGAACTTTGAAAACTGAACGATGAGGCAAAAAAAGTTTTACAATTTTTGAATGAAGCGCAAGCTTCGTCATTTTTAAAGAGCTATATCAAATTCTTTGGAGAGTTTGATCCTGGCTCAGGACGAA